>NZ_JACHJC010000001.1:6823077-7125866 GCF_014203425.1 Micromonospora echinospora | reverse complement strand
GACGCCGGCGAGCACGCCCTCCTCCACCAGCGGGCGGTAGGCGGCGGCGGCGTCGCGCATCAGCTCGAACGGGGAACTGACCAGGCTGGCCAGCAGCGTGGTGGTGCCGTGCCCGAGGTGGAACGCGGCGGCCTGCCGCGCCGCCTCCGGGTCACCCGTGGTGAACGTGTGCCCGCCGCCGCCGTGGGTGTGCATGTCCACGAAGCCCGGCACGATCCAGTGCCCGTCGCGCACCGACGGATACTCGGCCACGGCGGTGATCCGCCCGTCCGCGATCTCCACGCAACCCTGCCGGACGACGCCGGTCGGGGTCACCACCTTGCCGGTCACGCGCCGGGTCATCGACTCTCCTTCGCCAGGGTGTCCAGGGCCAGCAGGGCGGCGCCGAGGCAGCCGGCCTCGTCCCCGAGGCCGGCCGCGACCAGGCGCGGCTCGCGGTGGAACGTCAGCCGCTCGCGCAACGCCCGCCGCAGCGGGTCGAACAGCCGGGGACCGGCCTGGGCCAGCCCGCCGCCGAGCACCACTGTCGACACATCGTAGAGCGCCTGCCCGGTGGCGAGTCCGTCGGCGAGCGCCTCGACCGCTTCCTGCCACACCTCGACGGCGAGCGGTTCACCGGCGGCCGCCCGGTCGGCCACCTCGGCCGCGGTGGTGGGCGCGCCGGACAGCTCGGCGTACCGGCGTCCGATCGCCGAGGCCGACGACACCGCCTCCAGGCAGCCGGTCCGCCCGCATCCGCAGCGCGGGCCGCCGGGGCGTACCAGGATGTGGCCGATCTCCCCGGCGGCGCCGTGCGCGCCGGTGGCGGCCGACCCGTCGACCACGTGGGCGGCGGCGATGCCGGTGCCGATCGCGACGAACAGCACGTGGCCGGCGTCCCGCCCGGCCCCGAGCCGCGCCTCGGCCAGGCCGCCCACGCGCACGTCGTGGCCGAGCGCCGCGGGCAGTCCGAGCCGCGTGCGCGCCAGCTCCCGCAGGGGTACGTCCCGGAAGCCCACGTTGGCCGACCAGACCGCCACGCCGCGCGCCTCGTCGACCACCCCGGGTACGGCGATGCCGCAGGCCACCGGCGTGTGGCCGTCGGCGCGGGCCTTGCCGGCCAGTCCTTCGGCCACGTCGAGGATCGTGCCGACCACGGCCTCCGGTCCACGCTGGGCGTCGGTGGCGTGCCGTTCGGTGTGCACAGTCGTGCCGTCCGGCCGGACCAGGGCGCACTTCATCCCGGTGCCGCCCACGTCCAGCGCGACGACGACCTCGTCGCCCGAGCTCACGCCGTGGGCTCGCTTCGCTCGCTCATGCCGTGCTGGCTGGGCATGCGCTCACGGCCCTCGCTGCGCTCGGTGCGTTCGCTCATGCCGTGCTGGCTGGGCATGCGCTCACGGCCCTCGCTGCGCTCGGTGCGTTCGCTCATGCCGTGCTGGCTGGGCATGCGCTCACGGCCCTCGCTGCGCTCGGTGCGTTCGCTCATGCCAGGACCACGGACCGGGTCAGGTGACGCGGCGCGTCCGGGTCGAGGCCACGGGTGGTCGCGAGCGCGACAGCGAAGCGCTGTGCCAGGATCAGGTCGGCCATCGGGTCGACCGGGTTGCGGCCGGCCGACCAGCTCGTCAGCACCGTGCGCCAGCCGTGCGTGCGGCTGTGCACGAACGCGGCGCCGGTGGCGGCCACGTCCTCGGGCAGGCCGTCCGGGATCTCGCCGAGCGCCCACACCAGCCGGCCGGGGGCGGCGACCGAGATCGGGCCGTGCCGGTAGTCCATGGCCGGGTACGCCTCGGCCCAGAACGTGGCCGCCTCGCGGCACTTCAGCGCGGCCTCCTGGGCCAGCCCGACGGTCCAGCCGCGGCCGAGGAAGGTGACCTGCTCGATGCCGGCCGGGTCGATCGGCAGCGGGGCCCGGACGGCCACCTCCGCGTCGGCGGCCAGCCGGCTGAGGTCCTCGCCGAGGTGGGCGCGCAGCAGCGCGAGCGCGGTGGTGGCGAAGCGGGTCTGCACCACCGACCGTTCGTCGGCGAAAGGCAGCGCGACAGTGGCGTCGGCCGTCGCGACGGCGGCCGAGTCCGGGTCGCCGACCAGGACCGTGGTGGGGATCCGCCCGCGCAGCGCGGTGAGCAGGTCGAGCACCTCGGTGGTGGTGCCGGAGCGGGTGATCGCGATGAGCCGGTCGTAGTGGCGGCCGGTGGGGAACTCGCTGGCCTGGAAGGCGTCGGTCTCGCCGTGGCCGGCGGCCTCGCGCAGCCCGGCGTACGCCATGGCCATGAACCATGACGTGCCGCAACCGACCACCGCTACCCGCTCGCCGGGGCGCGGCAGGCGCTCGGCGACGGTCGGGGCGAGTCGCGCCGCCTCCCGCCAGCAGTCGGGCTGGCTCGCGATCTCCGCGTGCACGTACGCCATGACAACTCCTCGCCGAGAAAACCTTGCGCAATACGGCGCGATACTGCCGTCTTTCGCGCGTCATTCTGCGCGAAGTGGCGTGGTTGTGGCAACTGTCTCCAAGTTCGCGCAGCGAAGGCTTTTGCGCGGACTGAGTTTCGCGCACTAGTGTGCACGCAACCGATCACCGTTCACGCATAGTCAGGGGAGGCCCCCGCGGTGGACCGCTACGCGCGCTGGAACGCGCTGCTGGAGATGCTGACCGACAGCGGCCGGGTCACCGTCGAGGAGGCGGCCGACCGGCTGGACGTCTCCCAGGCCACCATTCGGCGCGACTTCGACCAGCTCGCCCAGCAGCAGATGATCACCCGGACCAGGGGTGGCGCGGTCGCCAACGGCGTCTCCTACGACCTGCCGCTGCGCTACAAGACCGCTAAGCACTCGGCCGAGAAGCAGCGGATCGGCACGGCGGCCGCCGCGCTCGTCTCCCCGGGCACCGTGGTCGGCCTCAACGGCGGCACCACGAGCACCGAGGTCGCCCGGGCGCTGGCCGTGCGCCCGGACCTCAACACCAGCGCGGAGGGCGCCCAGCTCACGGTGGTCACCAACGCGCTGAACATCGCCAACGAGCTGCTGGTGCGCTCGCGGATGAAGGTGGTGGTGGCCGGCGGCGTGGTCCGGCCCAAGTCGTTCGAGCTGGTCGGTCCGCTGGGTGGGGCGCTGCTGCGCGAGGTCACCCTGGACGTCGCGCTGCTCGGCGTGGACGCGATCGACCCGCAGCTCGGCGCCGCCGCGCACCACGAGGGGGAGGCGGCCATGAACAGCCTCATGGTCGCCCGCGCCAAGCGGGTGGTGGTGATAGCTGATTCCTCGAAGCTGGGCGGGCACGCGTTCGCCAGGATCTGCGCGGTGGACCGGGTGGAGACGCTGGTCACCGACTCCGGCGCGTCCCCGGACGTGGTGGCGGCGTTCCGCGAGGCGGGCGTGCACGTCGTCTGCGCCTGACGGCGCAAGGAAGGGCCCCTTCTTAACGCCTGCGGTAGAGGAGGGGCCCCCTTTTAACACGCCTCAACACGCCGACACTGCATACCGGGTATTGCCTTCGCGTGCATACCGCGTATGGTGTCGCTGACGCCTACTTATCGGGGGAGGTCAGCTGTGTCGGCTGTCCTGGAGATCGAAGGTCTCCGCAAGACGTACCGGAGCCGGAAGCGCGGGGTCCGCCACGCGCTCGACGGCTTCGACATGCGAGTCGAGGCCGGGCAGGTGCACGGCTTCCTCGGCCCGAACGGGTCGGGCAAGACCACCACGTTGCGTACGCTGCTCGGCCTGATCCGGCCCAACGGCGGCCGGATGACCATTCTCGGCCAGGAGCTGCCGCACGCGTTGCCGGCGGTCGCCGGGCAGGTCGGCGCCATCGTGGAGAGTCCGCAGTTCTTCCCGAACTTCTCCGCGCGGGACACCCTGGGCCTGCTCGCCCAAGCCGGCGAGCTGCCCAAGCAGCGCGTCGACGAGGTGCTGGAACTGGTCGGGCTGCGCGACCGGGCCGGCGAGCGGGTCAAGACCTACTCGCTCGGCATGAAGCAGCGACTGGCCGTCGCCTCCGCGCTGCTCAAGAACCCCAAGCTGCTGATCCTCGACGAGCCCGCCAACGGCCTCGACCCGGGCGGCATCCGGGAGATGCGCGGGCTGATGCGGGAACTGTCCGAGAGCGGCATGACGGTGGTGCTCTCCAGCCACATCCTCGGTGAGATCCAGCTGATCTGCGACTCGGTCACCATCATCTCGCTCGGCCGCCGGGTCGCGTTCGGGCCGGTCGAGCAGGTGCTCGCGGCCCATTCCCAGGGCGCCGTGCGGGTACGCCTGGAGGCGGTCAGCGACCTGCCCCAGGCCGCGGACGCGCTCAGCCGGGCCGGGGTCCGCGTGGCCGCCGAGCCGGACCACCTGCTGTTGTCCGGAGTGGACAAGCCCGCCACTGTCAGCCGGCTCCTCGCCGAGCAGGGCCTGTACGTCAGCGAGCTCACCCCGGTCGCCGTCGACCTGGAGAGCGTCTTCCTGGAACTGACCGCCACCGCGCCGGTTCCCGGCCAGCACCGGCAGGTCGATCAGTCCGCCAAGGTCGACCAGACCGGTACCGCAGGAGGTTGGGGCGCATGAGCCTGTTCGTCACCGAGCTGCGCCGGCTCGGCAAGCGCCGGCTGACCCGGCTCATGCTCGTCCTGCTGCTCGTCGGCCTGGCCACCGTGGCCACGGCGTTCAGCTTCTCCAGCCAGAAGCTCTCGCCGACGGTGGTGGCGGCGGCGGAGGCCGACTCCCGGGCCCAGTACCAGCGGGCGACGGAGGAGTGGAAGCGCACGATCACGGAGTGCGAGGCCGCGCAGGCCCGCGGTGAGCAGACCGAGGAACGGTACGGCCCGAACTGCGGCAAGGACTACCAGCCGCAGCCGGACATGTTCGACCCGAAATGGAACCTGCCCTACCAGTTCGACTTCCGGGCCGAGTTCCCCATGTTCATCGCCGTGTTCGCCGCCTCCGTGGCACTGTTCGCCTTCATCGTCGGCGCCTCCTTCGTGGGCGCCGAGTGGAACACCGGCGGGATGATGAACCTGCTGCTCTGGCGACCGAAACGGCTCGCCGTGCTGAGCACCAAGCTGGCCGCCCTGCTCACCACCGTGTTCGGCCTGACAGTGGTGCTCGGCGCGATCTGGACGGCGGTGTTCTGGGTGATCGGCAGCCAGCGCGGCACCACCGTGGGGATGACCGCCGGAGCCTGGCGTTCGATCGGGCTGGACGGGCTGCGGGCGCTGGGGTTGACACTCGTCGTGGCGGCGGTCGGGTTCGCGCTGGCCTCACTGGGCCGGCACACCGCGATGGCGCTCGGTGCGGCGGTGGGGATCTTCGCGGTGAGCGAGATCGGCATCCGGATCGCCGTGTCGATTCTGGGGGTCCAGTTCGGGGACCGGTACGTGCTCTCCACGTACGCCCAGTCGTGGTTCCTGAAGCAGGCGGAGCTGTACGACTACGACACCTGCCAGTTCACCCAGGGCGCCTGCGAGCCTGCCAAGTACGTGGTCACGTGGGAACAGTCGGCTGTGGTGTTCGGGGTGGCCCTGGTGGCAGCCGTGGCCGCCGCGTTCTGGACCATGCGCCGGCGCGACATCTCCTGACCTCGTCCGCGCCGCCGGCCCGGCCGGCGGCGCGGACCCCGCGTCCGATGCGGCCGGGGGCGGCCCTGGTTACGCTGGGGTCCCCCCGGCCGGCGCGCGTCTCCGCCTGCCGGTCACCCGCCGCCGGAGAGGAGCGCCATGTCCGCCGACGCCTCACACCGGGCCGCCGTCGACCGGCCGGGGCCGCCGGGGCCGACAGCGGGTACGCGCCACGCGGGCGGGACCGTTCCGCCACCCCGGACCGCCCCGCCCGTCGAGTCCACCCCGCCGCCCGAGGCCGGGCCAGCGGCCGAGCCCGAGTCGATCGCGCCGGTCGGGCAGGCCGCGCCGGAAGCGGTGACGCCGCCCGGTCTCACCGAGCGGGAGCAGCGCATCCTCGCCTTCGAGGCGCAGTGGTGGAAGCACGCCGGGGCCAAGGAGCAGGCCATCCGGGACACGTTCGGGCTCTCCGCGACCCGCTACTACCAGCTGCTCAACGCGCTGCTCGACCACCCGGCCGCGCTTGCCGCCGAGCCGGTTCTCGTCGGCCGGCTGCGCCGGCTCCGCTCGTCCCGGGCCCGCAACCGGCGCCGCTGACCCGCCTCACTTCTCGTACGTGCGCAGCCCGTTGCCGATGGCGAAGAACGTCGGCGCCCACTCGCCGATGAAGATGCCCCAGCGGTCCGCCCGCGCCACTCCGGCGCGCTCCATGTGCTTGGAGAGGAACCAGCTGGTGACCGAGAGGCCGATGCTGAGGAATCCGGCGAGGTACGCGTGCTCCGCCCGGATGCCCCCTTCGTGCAACCGTTCCAACATCCCCAACCCCCTGTCGCCGGGACCGACCCGGTCGCGTCCGACGCTACCGAAAGTCCGGAGTAGGTGACGGTCGGTTGTCACGATCGGGGTCGCGCCGCGGATGGCCCGGCGGCGCGCGGGTAGGCGGCTGACGGCGACGAACGGAGGACACGATGGGGGCACCAGACCGCCGGTACGCGATCGGCAGCCGACCGGCCCGCCCGGTCGGGGAGGCGCCGACGATGCGGGTGCGTTCCGCCTCCGACCCGGCGCCGGGACGCCCGGAGAACGAGGACGTGGTCTTCCGCTTCGGTCCGCTCGTCGGCGTCCTCGACGGGGCCACCGTGCCGGACGGCTTCGACACCGGATGCGTGCACGGTCCCGCCTGGTACGTCCGGCACCTCGCCGCCCGGATCGGCCTGGCGATCGCGGCCCGGCCCGCGGCCACGCTGATGAGCAGCCTGGCGGCGGCGATCCTCGCGGTCCGGGCCGACCACGGCGGGGCCTGCGACCTCGACCATCCGGGTACCCCGTCGTCGACGGTCTGCCTGCTGCGGGAAAGTGGCGACCGGGCCGACTACCTGGTGCTCTGCGACAGCCCGCTGGTGCTCGACACCGGAGGCGGGATCGAGGTGATCACCGACGACCGGCTGGAGGCCGCCGTGGCGGACCTGCGCCGCAGCGCCGCCGCGCTGCCCGACGGCGAGACCGACCCGGCGACCTGGTTCCGGCGGGCGACGACAGCGCAGCGGACCCGGATGAACCGCACCCACGGCTACTGGACGGCGGCGAGCGACCCGGACGCGGCGTACCACGCGGTGACCGGGACGGTCCCGCTGAGCGGGCCGGACGCGCTGCGCCGAGCCGCGCTGCTCAGTGACGGTGCCTCCTGCGCCGTCGAGCAGTTCGGTCTCTTCGACTGGGCCGGGCTGCTGGAGGTGGCGACAGTGGAGGGGCCGGAGGGACTGATCGACCGGGTCCGGGCGGCCGAGCGGGACCACCCGGAGCGATTGCGGCGGCGCAAGCGCACCGACGACGCCTCGGTGGTGCTGTGCGAGTTCGCCCCTTCGGCGTGAGCACGCTCACGCCCGAACGACCCGGTCGGATGACAACGCAGCGTGAGGCGGAACACCCCGGGGGTACGACCGGCCGAGGCGGTCGGCCATAGCGGCAATCCGGGCCCAAAGGGGTGGACGGACCGGACGGGTAGCGGCAGACTGCGCCTCGTGACGGGTGCGGTACGGCTGGAGCCGGTGGACGAGCGGAACCTGGAACCGTTGCTCTCCGTAGCGGCGGCGGAGGCGGAACCGGAGGACGTGATGCCTCCGGTGCAGGCGCCCGCGGGCTGGTCGCTCGCCCGCCGGGACGCGTTCCGTGAATTCCACCGGGCGAGCCTCGGTGGAATCAACGGCCCGACCCGCACGGCCATGTACGCCATCGTCTCCGGCGGCGAGGTGGTCGGCATGGTCCGGATGACCCGCCGGGACGAGCCCGGCACCGTGGAGACGGGCATGTGGCTGGGCCGCTCGGCCCGGGGCCGGGGTCTGGGCGCCGCCGCGCTGCGGCAGCTGCTGCACACCGCGGCGGCCGCCGGGATGCACACGGTGGTCGCGGATACCACGCCGGACAACACGGGCGCGCTGTCGGTGTTACGGAAATGCGGTGCGGAATTGCGCGAGGAGGGCGGAAAAGTGCACGCCCGAATGTGCCTCGATTCGGCGCTGCCGATCCGCTGACGCCCGTACCAGATTGCGTTCTTGCTGCTCACTAGTGCTCGCTGCGAGGTTTCGGCCGCCTTTTCCGTTCCCCCGAGGAAATGTTTTGCCAATGGGGTGACGGGTACTGCCCGCCTCTCCGGGATCGCGTTCGCATCCCGGGGGAGTGCGGAGGAGAGCGGATGAAAAGCGGAGCACGGGTGGCACTGGCGGTGGGCTTCGGCTACCTGCTGGGTCGCCGGAAGAAGATGCGTACCGCGCTGACGCTCGCCGCGGCGGTCGCCGCCGGGCGGGCCAGCCAGCGCCCGGGCGGCATCAGGCAACTCGGCGCGGACCTGATGGGCGCCAGTCCGCAGTTGCGCAACCTCGGCGGGCTCGGGCCGCCGCTCGTGGCGGCCGGGCGGGCCGCGGCGACCGCCGCCGCCGGCGGCGGCATCGACGCGATCGGCGGACGGCTGCGCGACGGCGCCGACGTGCTGCGCCGCAGGAGCGGCCCGGACCGGCCGGACACCGAGCGCTCCGCGCCGGACGAGGAGCCGGAACTGGACGAGCAGCCCGTCGCGCCGGATCGACAGCAGCGGGGGCGGTGACCGTGGCGACGACCAGTCTGACCGACCGGGTACGCGACGAGATCGGCGGCGAGCTGCGCAACCTCGCCTCGGCGCTCGGTGAACGGGCCGTGCAGGCGATCAGCGATCGGGTCACCGACGCGACCGGGCGACTCACCGAGTACGCCAAGCAGGGCGGCGATCCCGGCCTGGTCGCCGCCGCCACCGGCGCGCGGAAGCTCGCCGAGGGCAACTCCCCCGTGAAGGCCATGTTCCATGCCGGCGTGGCCGGCGGTAAGGAGAAGCTGATGGCGGCGTTCGGTCGCAAGGGCGGCGGCGACGGCGGCCGGAAGCTCAAGGTCACCAACATCGTCGAGACCATCGAGGTCGGCGTGCCGGTCCGGGTCGCCTACAACCAGTGGACGACGTTCGGCGACTTCCCGAGCTTCATGAAGAAGGTCGAGCAGGCCGACTGCGACGACGACGAGAAGATGACCTGGAAGGCGCAGGTGCTCTGGTCGCACCGGACCTGGGAGTCGACGATCGTCCGGCAGATCCCGGACCGGCTCATCCACTGGCGCTCCAAGGGCGAGAAGGGCTCGGTCGACGGCACCGTCAGCTTCCACGAGGTCGGCCCGGAGCTGACGAAGATCCTGGTGGTGCTGGAGTACCACCCGCAGGGCTTCTTCGAGCACACCGGCAACCTGTGGCGGGCCCAGGGCCGCCGGGTCCGGCTGGAGCTGAAGCACTTCGTCCGGCACGTGATGACCCGGACCGTGCTCGACCCGGACGCGGTCGAGGGCTGGCGCGGCGAGATCGAGGACTCCCAGGTCGTCAAGGACCACGAGACCGCGCTCCGGGAGGAGCGGGGAGAGGCCGGGCCGGCCGACGACGAGTACGCCGCCTACGACGAGGGCAACGACTTCGACGACGACGAGTATGCCGGCGAGCCGGTCCTCACGGAGCCGGAGCGCTCCCGCCGCCGGCCGGTACGCGAGCAGCGGGAGCCGCGCGCCGACCGCTCCCGCCGCGTCCCGGAGCGGCCCCGCCGCCCGGCCGCCCGCCGCCGCGACGAGAGCTGACCGCCAGGGCGGCCCGTCAGGACCGGCCGGCCGCGTACGACTCCAGGTGCGCGAGCTGCACCGGGTCCAGCGACGGCCGGACACGGTCACGGGCCGCCCCGACGTGCGCCGCAGTCACAGTGCTCGCGTTGAGCGACTCCCGCATGGCGGCGAGCGCCGCCTCCCGTACCAGCGCGGTGCAGTCGGCGGCGGAGAAGCCGTCCAGCTCGGCGCCGAGCGCGTCGAGGTCGACGTCCGGAGCGAGCGGTACGCCCCGGGCGGCGGCGCGGAGGATCTCCGCGCGGGCCGGGCCGTCCGGCGGCGGCACGTAGACCAGGCGTTCCAGCCGGCCGGGCCGCAGCAGCGCCGGGTCGACCAGCTCCGGCCGGTTCGTCGCGCCGACCACCACCACGTTGCGCAGCGCCTCCACCCCGTCCAGTTCGGTGAGCAGCGCTGCCACCACCCGGTCGGTGGTGCCGCCGTCGCTGGCCTGCCCGCGCACCGGGGCCAGCGCGTCCACCTCGTCCAGGAAGACGAGCGTGGGCGCGGCCTGGCGGGCGCGGCGGAACAACTCCCGGACCGCCCGCTCGCTCTCACCCACCCACTTGGAGAGCAGCTCGGCACCCTTCACCGACAACACGTTCGCCCGCCCGGACCCGGCCAGCGCGGTCACCAGATAGGTCTTGCCGCAGCCGGGCGGGCCGTAGAGCAGCACGCCGCGCGGCGGCGTCACGCCCAGCCGGGCGAACGTGTCCGGGTAGGTGAGCGGCCAGAGCACCGACTCGGTGAGCGTCTGCTTGACGTCGTGCAGCCCGCCCACGTCGTCGAGCGTCACCGACGCCAGCTCCAGCGTGGACGCGGACATGGTCGTCGGCCGGACCACCTCCAGCGCCTCGGTGAAGTCCGGCATCGCCACCGTCGGCGTCTCCGCCGTCTTCTGCCGCAGCGCCGCGCGCACCCCGGCCTCGCGGACGAGCGCCGCCAGGTCCGCCGCGACGAACCCGGGGGTACGGCCGGCCACCTCGTCCAGCCGGACGTCGTCGGCCAGCGGCACCTGCCGGGTGAGCACCGTCAGCTGTTCCCGGCGCAGCGCCGCGTCGGGCAGCGGCACGGTGATCCGCAGCGCCAGCAGATCCGGGCCGCGCAGCCCCGGGTCCACCGCCTCGGGCCGCCCGCTGGTGCAGACCACCGCCACGCCGGCCCGCAGCGTCTCGGCGACCACCTGCCGGAACACGGTCGCCAGCGGACCCGGCTCGTCGGCCGGGGCGATCGCCTCCACGTCGGTGACCAGCAGCACCGCCGGTCCGCCGGCGCGTACCGCCGACGCCGCCTCACGGAGTCTGCGGGCCGCGGCGTCGTTCGTGAGCGCGGCCAGCTCCGGTGCCCAGAGCGGGCGCAGACCCGCGCCGACCCGGGCGGCCACGGCGCGCACGAGCGCGGACTTGCCCGAGCCCGCCGGTCCCTCCACCAGCACGCCGAGCGAGACGGTGGTGCCGAGCCGGCCCAGCACCTCGCGGTGGTGGAAGCCCAGGTCCAGCAGCTCGGTCAGCTCCTCGGCCTGGGCACGCAGGCCGGGCAGCTCGTCGACGTCGGGGGCGTCCTCCGGGCCGAGCAGGCCCTCGGCCTGTTCCGTCCCGGCCGGCGCGGCCGAGGAAGCGGAGACGGGCGCGCCCGGGGCCGGGGACACCGGCCCGGAGCCTCGGGTGGCCGGACCGTGCTCCCAGCCCACCACCGTGTCCATGGTGACGAGCGCGCCGGTCGTCGGCTCGGCGGACACGACGTTGAGCAGCGTGCTGGTCCAGGCGTACCCGACGGAACTGGCGAGACTGCGCCGCGCGGCCTCGATCAGGCCGCGCACGGCGGCGTCCGGGAGCACGTCCTGCGGCAGCAGCGAGACGTCGTCGCCGGGGGTGACGACCTTGCCCAGCAGCGCGAGCCGCAGCATCTCCGGCGGGACCGCGGCGACCACCGCGGCCGGGCCGGCCAGCGTGAGCCGGCGCGCCGGGGTGGCCGGCAGCGGGCTCACCGTCACCTGGCCGCCGGCCCGCAGCCCGAGGTTGCCGAGCAGCAGGTCGTCGGCGTGCAGCAGGACGTCGCTGGTGTTCGGGTCGGCAGCGGCAGCGATGCCGGCTGTCGTCCGGCGGCCGGTCAGCCGCACCGGGTCGCCGGGGCGCAGCGCCAGCGCGGTGAGCACCTCCGGGTGCAGGCGTACCACGCCGCGGCGGGCGTCGAGCGCGGCCGGCCGCAGCGTCGCGGTCAGGGTCAGGTCGGGTTCCGCCACCCGCCGACAGTAGCCGCCGTGACCACGCCGGTGCCGCCTCAGCGCGGGTCCGGGCCGTCCAGCAACGAGGGATCCCGCCGGATCATCTCCGCCAGCCGGGCCGCCGGGTCCGACTCGAGCGAGTCCTGGCCGGGTGCGGGCACCGTCTTCACCGACATGGGCCACGCCGGTGGGGGCGTCGGCGCCGTGGCCGGGCCGACCGTGACCGCGGGGCCCGACCAGGAGACCCGCAGCGGGTACGCCTGGTCGCCCAGCTCCACCCGGAGCGTGACGGCGACCCCGGGGTGATCGGCCACGACCCGCCGGACCGCCTCGGCGACCTCCTCGACCGGGTCACGCCGCGCCGGCGCCGGGCCGCCCCGCAGCCGGTACGCGCCGTGCCCCGCCCGCCCGTTGGCCGGCTCGGCCGGCAGCTCCTCCAGGGGCACGTCCTGGTCGGCCCTCCCGGCCGGTTCGCCGGGCGCCCGTCGGCGCATCGCCTCTTCGCGTCGCGCCATCCGGGCCAGTGTCTCGTCCAGATCACCTCTCATGGCGTCCACCCCTTCGCCAGACAACGGATCGAAACGACTGTCGGTGTTCAGCCCGGCCGTGACTGCGGAGCCGGCCCGTCGCCGCGCCGGCCCGACCGGGTCGCCCGGTCCAGCGCCCGGTCCAGGACGACCAGCAGGGCGTCCCGGACCGAGAGCCGGTCCCGGGCGTCGAACTGTACGAGCGGCACGTGCTCCGCGATCGCCAGCGCCCAGCGGATCGACGGCAGGTCGAGGGCCAGCCGCCCGTCGAAGGCGTTGACGCCGACGGCGAACGGCAGCCCGGACCGTTCGAAGAAGTCGATGGCCGGGTAGCAGTCGTCGAGGCGGGCGCTGTCCACCACCACGAGCGCGCCGAGCGCCCCCCGGGCCAGGTCGTCCCACATGAAGCCGAACCGCGCCTGACCGGGCGTACCGAAGAGGTAGAGCTTGAGGCTGCGGTCGATGGTCACGCAGCCGAAGTCCATGGCGACGGTCGTGGTGGTCTTCCCGGCGACGCCGCCGGGGTCGTCGATGCCGATCCCGACGGTGGTCATCTCGGCCTCGGTGGTCAGCGGCGCGATCTCCGAGATCGCCCCCACCGTGGTGGTCTTGCCGACCCCGAACCCGCCGGCGATCAGGAGCTTGACCGGGATCGGCGGGCGGGGCGCCGGCACCCGGCTGACGATCGGTGCGGGTTCCTGTGGCGGCACCCCGGGCGGCAGGTACGGCAGCGGCGGGGTGGGCGGTGGCGGTGTGGCGCGGCCGATCAGCGGGGCCGGTCCGCCGTAGCGGCTCGGGGCGCTGTTCGCGGACGGCCCGCCCAGGGCCGCCGCCGGCCATTCAGGAGATCGCACGAAGTCCATCAATCACTCGCAGGATGATGTCGGGATCGAGGGCGTCGTCGCCGTCCGCGACGTGCACGTCGAGATGACCGGCGGCGCGAAGGTCGCCGACGAGCACCCGGGTCACACCGAAATGCATCCGGGTCCGGGCGGAGATCTCTGCCACCGAGACGGGCTCGGCGCAGATCGCGACGATCGCCGCCAGCTCCGGGGCGAGCCGGGCGGTCACCGCCCACGAGGTGCTGCCCGGACGAGCGGTGACCTGGGTCTCCAGACCGATCGCCGGGTCGCCGTCCACCCGTCCGGCGGTCAGCACGAACGGGCGCGGGCCGGTCGGCTCCCCGTCGCCCGCGTCCGGCTCCGGACTCGGAGCGGACGCGTGCAGGAAGGGGCGGACCCGGATGCCGGGTTCCGGCTCCGGGTCCGCGCCGGCGGCCCCCGGGATCATTGCTGGACGGCGTTCTTCAGCTCGGCGATCAGGCGGGGACTCAGGGCGCCGCCGGCCCGGCCGGCGAAGAGCGTCATCTCGTACGCCACGGTGCCCAGATTCGCCGTACGGTCGGCGACGACGCCGAGGACCGAACCACTGCTGATCGCGCTGATCAGCAGGTATCCCTCGGCCATGTCGACGATCACCCGGTTGAGCGCGCCCAGCGCGTACCAGCTCGCGGCGCCCCCGGCGAGGCTGGTCATGCCGGAGACCACGGCGGCGAGCCGTTCCGCGTTGGACCGGTCCTTGATGGCGGACATGGCCATCAGCAGCCCGTCCGAGGAGACCGCGATCGCCTCCATCACCCCGGCGGTGCTGGAGGTGAACGAGTCGAGCAGCCAGTTGAAGGTGCGCGCCTCAGGGCTGAGGTCGCCGGTGGCGCTCTGTTCGATGTTGTCGTGCAGGAACGGGCTGGTCACCGTGATGGGTCCTCTTCGTAATGGCGGTCTGGGCTGACTTCGCGCAGAGCACGGGCGACGCCCGCCTCGAACTCGTTGACGAGATTGCGGACCTCGACGGGGTCGCCGGGGTCGGAACTGGTCGGGAGCGTGGACTGGGTCGCGGTGGCGGCCAGGTTCGCGCCCGGCACCCGCCGGCTCAGCCGGGGCCGCTCCGCGCCGGGCGGGGCGGGGACGCTGTAGCCCTCGGCCCGGCGTACGCCGTCCTGGAACGCCTCGACCAGGGCCCGGACGTGGGCCGGGTCGGCGGGGACGCCGATCAGCGGCCCGCCGGTGGCCGGGCCGGCCGGGGCGGTGGGCGCGGGGGCCGGGAGGTTCGCCCCGGGCACCCGCTGCCGGATCGGCGACCGGGCGCCGGGCCGTCCGGCGGGCGGGCCGACCGGCTCCGGCCCGGCCGGGACCGACGGGCGACCACCGGCGGGCGGCGCCGAACGGGCCGGTCCGGCCGGTGGGGCCGACGCCGGTCCGGCGGTCGGTACGGGCGCGGACCCGACGCTGGGCGTGCGCACCGGCCGGGCGGCCGGTGGCGACGACGGCCCGACGGCCGGGCCGGCCCCGGCGGTCGGCGCGAGGGCCGGACCGGCCGGTGGGGTCAGGGCCGGACCGGCCGGCGGCGTGCGGGGCGGACCGGTCGTCGGCCCGGCGGCCGGGGGAGCGACCGGGACCGGGCCGACGACCGGTGTCGGCGGGGAGGTACGGCCGGGGCGCGCCGCCGGTCCGGTGGGCCGGGTGGCGGGCGCACCGGCGGCCGGTGGCCAGGCGGGCGGCGGACCGGCGGTGGGGAAGCCCAGGTCCTCGGTCGTGTCCGCAGCGTCGCCCCGGTTGCCGAAGGCGTTCCACGGGTTGCCGCTGGACATGCTGCGGGTGGCCCGGCTCAGCAGCTCCGCGTCGAAGCCGGAGGGCGGTTCGGTGGCCGGTGGGCTGCCGGGCTCCTGCCCACCTCCGGGCGGTACGGCGGCCCGCGAGGCGGTGGCGAAGACCGGCTCGGCCCGGCGGACCACGAGCGAGGCGGCCGGGACCTCCAGGGTGGCGGTGACGCCGCCCCCGACGGTCGGGGACAGCCGGACGTGCCAGCCGTGCCGCCGGGCCAGCCGGCCGACGACGAAGAGGCCGAGCACCTCGGTCGGGGCGAGGTCGAGCCGTTCCCGGCGGGTGAACCGGGCGTTCTCCTCGGTCATCCGCTCCTCGGTCAGGCCGATGCCGTGGTCGACCACGACGAGCCGGGCGCCGCCGTCGGTCAGCTCGCCGGTCACCACGACGCGGGTGTGCGGCGCCGAGAAGGAGGTGGCGTTCTCCATCAGCTCGGCCAGCGTCAGGACCAGGTCGCCGACGATCGCGGGCGCCGCCGCGACACCGGGTGGCACCTCCACGTCGACGCGGGTGTAGTCCTCGATCTCGCCGAGCGCGAGCCGGACCACGTCGGCCAGCGGGACCGGGGCCACGTGGCCGTCCGAGCCGGTGGCGCCGGAGAGCACCACCAGGCTGCCCGCGTTGCGGCGCAGACGGCTGGAGATGTGGTCGAGCCGGTACAGGTGCTCCAGCCGGCCCGGGTCCGTCTCCTGCCGCTCCAGCCGGTCGATGAGCGCGATCTGGCGGCCGACCAGGTTCTGCGTACGCCGCCCGACGTGGCCGAACATCTGCGCCACGTTGCGGCGTCCGGCCACCTGGCGCTCGACCAGCCGGGCGGCGGTGCGCTGCACCCGGTCGAACGCGCGGGCCAGCTCGCCGATCTCGTCCCGGGCGCCGACCTCCACCGGGTCGAGGCGTACCGGTGGCACGCTCTCGGACTCGTCGTCGGCGACCCGGGTCAGTTCCGCCTCGGCGACCCGGGCGACCCGCTCGGCGGAGCGGGTGAGCCGGCTCAGCGGGCGGGCGACGGTACGGGCCACCGTCATGCTCAGCAGCACCACGACCAGCAGGATGACGCCGGCCGCCAGGGTGACCAGCCAGGCCGCGGTCAGGGCCTCGCGTTCCCGGGCGCGGGTCTCCGCGATGACGTCCGCGACGACCTTCTTCTCCACGAACTGGCCCAGCGTGATCATGGACCGGGACGCGGGGAAGAGCACGTCCAGCGAGACCGGCGCGATCGCGGCGTCGGGGTCGCGGAGGCTGTCCACCAGGAACGTCGGGCTGGTCCGCGCGGCCACCGCCGCGTCGTCCAGCTCGGCCACCTTGAGCTGCTCCGGCGTGATCAGCCGGCGGAAGCGCCGGTTGTCGACGTTGAGCGCCGCCATGCACGCCACGAACGACCGCGACATCAGCGGGTCGCCGGTCGCCTTGACCAGCACGATCTGGGTGGTGCAGGAGCTGAGTGCCTCGTCGACGCGCAGCAGCGCGTCCAGGGCGAGCACCTGCCGGCCGGCCGCGGTGTCGGTGTCCACCTGGTACGGCAGCCGCAGCGCGTCGATCAGGGCGGTGTCGACCTCGGCGAACGCGGTCAGGATCTGGCCCGGCCTGGCCCGGCCGGCGAGCGTGGCGGTGCGGACGTCGTCCAGCTTGCGTACCCCGTCGAGGCTGTCGCGGATCGGCGCGGGCAGCGTCTCGGCGCGCAGGTCGGCGACCCGGTCGTCGACGGTGGCCGACTTCTGGATCAGCTCGGTGCGGGTCACCCGCCCGAGCAGCAGCCCGATCGAGAGCAGGCGTTCCTGCTGGAGATCCTGGACCAGGCTGCCGACCCGGCTGGCGATGCGGACCGTCTCGGCGGTGTCGGCGGCCCGTTGCGCGGCGGCCACCCGGTCGATGACCACCGGAACGGCCAGCCCGACCATGCTGAGCAGCGGGATGATCACCAGCAGGGCGAGCTTGCCCCGGATCCGTAACCTAGCGAGCAGCATCGAACGGCCTCCACCGGTCGGCGTCGCCGCCCCGGCCGACGGCGACCGGCTGGCGGTCACCCTCGGACGCGACGATCGGCGGGTCCTCGTGGACCGCCGGTGGCGGTCCTGCCTCGGTCGGCGTCCGGCGCGCCGGAGGAGGGCCGGAGGACCGCTCCCGCCGCGCCGCGGCCACGTGCAGCGCGGCGATCCCGGCGAGCAGCGCGACTGCCGTGCCGGCCGCGACCCGGCCCAGCAGCAGGTCCCGGTCGATCGCGTCCAGCCGTTCCTTCAGCAGCGTGTCGAGCTGGTCGAGGATGACCGTCCGGAGCTGCTTGGCGGCGTTCTGCGCGGTGATCCCGGCCTGGGTGAGCTGGTCGGTGCCCGGCGCGGACCGGCCGCCGCCGGGCGCCGAGTAGGCCGAGAACGTCTCCAGCGAGCGCTGGTAGGTGTCCAGCGGGGTGAGCACGTTGGCGCCCAGGTCGGTGCTCTCCGAGCTGTCGACAGCGGAGCGCAGGTCGGCGACGAGGTCGGTGGCCGGGCCGAGCGCGGCGACGCGCAGCTCGGCCAGTTCCGCTCCGGTCCGCGCGCGCTCGGCGGCGGGACGCTTGGTCGCCAGCCGGGCCAGGTCGACGAGCCGCCCGGCCAGCACCGTCGCGGTGGGCAGGTCACCGCCGATGCCGTCCTGGAGGAAGAACGAGTCCGAGCGCGGGTCGCGGATCAGTCCGGAGCTCTCCCGCACCTTGCGGTAGAGGGCCAGCAGCAGGTCGCACGCCTCGCCGTAGGCCCGGAAGGCGGCCTCGGGGTCGCCGAGCCCGCGGTCCGGCAGCGCCTCCAGCTTCGCCCGCAGCCCGGCCCAGCGCTCGTGGGTGCGCAACTCGTCGCCGACGGCGTTGTCCACCTCGGCGACGCCCTCGATCGCGGCGGTGAGCGCGGTCCGGGAGACGGACCCCTCGGCGACCGCGATCGCCTGCGCCTCCACCAGCGCGTCGGTGATCGGGCCGAGAGCGCGCAGGTAGCGGACGCCGAGCCGTTCCCGGCTCGCCAGCTCGTGGTCGTCGGCGGCGTTGTTCTCGGCCTGGGCGAAGATGAACCCGAGCGGTACGAGCAGCGCCAGCACCAGCAGCAGGGGAAGCGTACGGCCCGGTACGGCGGGCCGCCGACGGACCCGCGGCGCGGGGACTGTCATGGTGTGTCTCCTCCGGCGACGGCGGGGCGGTCGGTGCCCCGGGAGGTCGCCGTACGCAGTCCCGTGCACCGGACCGGAAAAGTAGCCGAACCGGACGTCGGTGCAACCTCGGTCGATGAGTCGGCTTCACGTCAGTCCATTCTGGGCGACGCTGAGTGAGCCTGGGCGTCACTCAGCGTCCGATCATGTGGCCGAGAAGTGACATCGATGGTGGTTTGCGCGTGTAGATGTGAATTCACATGATCCGAACATGCACCGCTGGGATGTTCTGGACCTTTGGCGGACGACGGTCTGCGGGCGACGAACGGCGCAACCGGACAGACGTACGGCGGATCTCAGCGAATGCACAGCGATCGGCCCGTACCGTGTGCCGCATGAGATCACCAGTCGCGCGGATCCGGCGCGCCCTGGCCGGACGCCCACGCCGGATCGTCGCCGTCGTGGCGGTGGTCGTCCTCGTCGCCGCCGGGCTCGTCTGGGTGGCCCGGCCGCAGAGCCCGGACTTCCGCACCGAGTCGGCGCTGGTGACAGTCCGCTCCGGGCCCTCCGGCGACGAGCCGGTCGACCTGGACACCACGCTCTACCTGCCGGACCGCGCGTCGGCCGCGAACCGCGTACCGGCGGTGCTGCTGGCGCACGGCTTCGGCGGCACCAAGGACTCGGTCCGCTCCGACGCCGAGGACCTGGCCGCCCGGGGGTACGCCGTGCTCACCTGGACCGCTCGCGGCTTCGGGCGCAGCGGCGGCCAGATCCACCTGGACAGCCCCGACTACGAGGTGCGGGACGCGCAGCGCCTGCTCGACCGCCTGGCGGAGCGGCCGGACATCCGCCTCGACGCGGCCGGCGACCCCCGGGTCGGTGTGGTCGGCGGCTCCTACGGCGGCGGCCTGGCCCTGCTGCTGGCCGCGCAGGACCAGCGGGTCGACGCGATCGTCCCGATGATCACCTGGAACGACCTGTCCCGGGCGTTCCTGCCGGAGAGCACCGGCCGGCAGTCCACCGACGGCGTGTTCAAGAAGGGCTGGGCCGGCATCTTCTTCGGCGGCGGCGGGAACGCCGGCTCCGGTCCGGCCGGGCTCTCCGGGGCCACCGCCGCCGCGCCGGAGGGCGCGCCCGAGTCCGCCGGCCCGCCGAGCCCGCAGCCGGGCGCCGGTCCGGGCACCGGTTCCGGTCGCGCTCCGGGTGGCGCCGCCGACCCGTCCTGCGGCCGCTTCGCCGCCGACGTCTGCGCCGCGTACCTGCGCATCGCCACCACCGGCCGGGCCGACGCGGCGGCGGTCGAGCTGCTCCGCCGGTCGTCGCCGGCCGGTGTGCTCGACCGGATCAAGTCGCCGACGCTGCTGGTCCAGGGCGAGGCGGACACGCTCTTCCCGCTGGCCGAGGCGGACGCCAACGCCCGTGGTATCGCCGCCGCCGGCACGCCGGTGCGGGTCGCCTGGTTCACCGGCGGCCACGACGGCGGCTCCGGACCCACCTCCGACTCCGACCGGGTGAAGTTCCTGACCGCGCAGTGGCTCGACCACTACGTCAAGGGCGACGGGGCTGCCCCCGGCGACACGTTCACGTTCTCCCGGATCGCCGGGTTCGACGCGCTCGACCGGGGCCTGGTGGCCACCGGCTTCCGTACCGCCGACTATCCGGGGCTGGCCGGGCAGGACCGCCGCGAGGTGACGCTCGCCGGCCCGCCCCAGCCGGTCGCCGTACCGCCGAACGGCAACCCGGCGGCGATCTCCTCGGTGCCGTTCGCGGGCGCGCTCGGCTCGCTGCTGGACGGCGTGGCGGGGGACATCCCCGGCCAGCACGCCCGCTTCGAGTCGGCGCCGCTCGACGACGCGGTCGACGTGGTGGGCGCGCCCACCGTGCGGATCAGGGCCGCCTCCCCGACCGGCGAGGCGGTGCTCTTCGTGAAGCTCTACGACGTCGACCCGCAGGGCGCGGCCACGCTGCCGTCGGGCCTGGTGGCGCCGGTGCGACTGACCGGCCTGCCGGCCACCGTCGACGCGGCCACGCCGGTCACCGTCACGCTGCCGGGGATCGTCCGGCGGGTCGAGGCCGGGCACCGGCTGCGGCTCGTGGTGGCGACGTCGGACCAGGCGTACGCCTCCCCGGCCGAGCCGGCCGTGCACACCGTGGCGCTGGCCGACGGGCCGCTGACGCTGCCCACCGTCGACGCCTCGCCCATCCCCACCACGGCTGCGGTGTGGCGCTGGGCGCTGGCCGGTCTGCTCGCCGCGATCGTGCTCGGGCTCGTCGTGGTCGTGCTGCTCACCCGCCGCCGGCACCGTCGCCAGGACAGCTCGGTGCACCCGGAGTACGCGGGCGTCCCGCTCGCCGTGCGCAACCTGCGCAAGGAGTACGCGGACGGTTTCGTCGCGGTCTCCGACGTCGACTTCGAGGTGCACCCCGGCCAGGTGGTCGGCCTGCTCGGGCCCAACGGCGCGGGCAAGACCACGACGCTGCGGGTGCTGATGGGGCTGACCCAGCCCACCGCCGGGGAGATCTACGTCTTCGGTCACCGGCTGGTGCCCGGCTCGCCGGTGCTGTCCCGGATCGGCGCGCTCGTCGAGGGGCCGGGCTTCCTGCCGCACCTGTCCGGGCTGGACAACCTCAAGGCGTACTGGCGGGCGACCGGCCGGCCGTGGGAGGACGCGCACTTCGACGAGGCGCTGGCGATCGCCGGCCTGGGCGACTCGGTGCACCGGCGGACGAAGAAGTACAGCCACGGCATGCGGCAGCGGCTGGCCATCGCCCAGGCCATGCTCGGCCTGCCCGAGCTGCTGGTGCTGGACGAGCCGACGGACGGGCTGGACCCGCCGCAGATCGCGGAGATGCGCCGGGTGCTCCAGCGCTACGCCACCGACGGCCGGGCGGTGCTGGTCTCCAGCCACCTGCTGGCCGAGGTGGAGCAGACCTGCACGCACGCGGTGGTGGTCAACAAGGGGCGGATCGTGGCGTCCGGCCCGGTGGAGGAGATCGTCGGCGAGTCGCCGAGCGTGCTGTTCGACGTGAGCGACCCGGACGCGGCGCGTACGGTGCTCGACCGGCTCGGCGGCGTACGGGTGCTGCCCGACGGCGACGGCGGGCTGGTGGTCGACACCAACGGCACCGCCCGCAGCGAGGTGGTGGCCGAGCTGGTCCGGGCCGGTATCGGAGTGGACCGGGTGGTGCCCCGGCGCCGCCTGGAGGACGCGTTCCTCGCCCTGGTCGGCGAGAACTCTCGGGGAAGCGGGGACCGGTGATGGCGGGTTCGTCTGTGGCATCGTCGCCTGGTGGTGGCGCGTCCGGGCCCGGCGCGGGCGGTGCGGCGGCCGGTTACCGGCCCTCGGCGACGCTTCCGTTCGCCGCGGAGTTCCGGCGGCAGGCGTCACGCCGGCGTACCCAGCTCGCGCTGGGGTTCATGGTGCTGCTGCCGCTGATCATCCTGGTGGCGTTCCAGTTCGACTCCGGGGACGACGACCGCGGCGGGCGGGGCGAGTTCTCCAGCCTGGCCGACCTGGCCACGTCGGGCGGGCTCAACTTCACCCTGTTCTCGATCCTGGTCTCCGCGTCGTTCCTGCTGGTCGTGGTGGTGGCGTTGTTCTGCGGCGACACGGTGGCCAGCGAGGCGAGCTGGGGCAGCCTGCGCTACCTGCTGGCCGTACCGGTGCCCCGGGCCCGGCTGCTCGCGGTGAAGCTGGTCGTCGCGCTCGCGTACTCCGGGCTGGCGCTGCTGTTGCTGGCCGGCACCGCGCTGCTGGCCGGCACGCTGCGGTACGGCTGGAAGCCGCTGAGCAGCCAGGTCTCGGCCGAGCTGGCCCCGGCCGACGGGTTGCTGCGGCTGCTCGGGGTGCTCGGGTACCTGGCGGTGGTGCTGCTGGTGGTGGCCGGGCTGGCGTTCCTGCTGTCGGTGACCACCGATGCCGCGCTCGGCGCGGTCGGCGGCGCGGTGCTGCTCTGGATCCTCTCCAGCATCCTGGACCAGATCACCGCGCTGGGCGGCCTGCGGAACCTGCTGCCCACCCACTACAGCAGCGCCTGGCTGGGGTTGCTGTCCTCGCCGATGCAGACCGATGACGTTGTCAAGGGCGCGTTCTCGGCAATCGTCTACGCCACGTTGTTCTGGAGCCTGGCCTTCTGGCGCTTCACCCGCAAGGACATCACCAGCTGAGGTCACCGGCGGGGGTACCCACGTTGGCGCGTCCGCCCATATCATGGGAGCGTTCCCAAGCAATTGTCCCGCCTGCAAAGAAATCGATTAACATCGATACGTGTGATCGCCATCCTGGAGCCGTCAAGCACTCGCCCCAGGAGGTCACACATGATTCCGACCCAGCTCAGCGGCCCTGTCCTGTCCCTGTTCCGCGTGGTTGTGGGGGTGCTGTTCCTATGCCACGGCGCGGCGTCGATATTCGGCGTCTTCGGCGGCAACCGGGGCTCCGGCGAGGCCATCCCGCTCGGCACCTGGCCCGGTTGGTGGGCGGCCCTGATCCAGCTCGTCTGCGGCGTGCTGGTGCTCGTCGGCCTGCTCACCCGTCCGGCCGCGCTGCTCGCCTCCGGCTCGATGGCGTACGCGTACTTCGTGGTGCACCAGCCGCAACAACTGCTGCCGTTGGAGAACGGCGGCGAGCTGGCCGCGCTCTTCTGCTGGTCGTTCCTGCTGGTCGCCGTGCTCGGCCCGGGAAACTGGGCGCTGGACGCGCTGCTCGCCCGTCGCCGCGCCGCCCCGGCCGAGTCCGCCCCCGCGTCGCCCGCCTCGGTCCCGGTCTGACCCGCGCGGCGAGATCGTGGTGCGGGAGCGGCCCCCGAAGGGCCGTCCCGTGCCACGATCGGCGTCAGAGCGGGTTGACCGGCGAGGTCGAGGGGGCCGGTGGATCGGACGGCTGGGGCGCCTGCGTCGCCGGGGCGCTGTCGCGGCGCTTCCAGGCGCTGACGCCGAGCCGACCGGTGTTCCCGAGGTCGATCGGCCCGTCCAGCGCGACCGGGTACGCCGGCCGGCCGGTCGACGGGGCGACGTCTAGCTCCGTGCCCGCCGTGGCCACCACTGTCGCGTCGGTGACGAGGTTGCGCCAGATCAGCGCCGCGCCGGCCCGTTCGCCCGGCGCCAGCACGATCCGGGTGGGCGGGTCGTCGAAGCCGGAGGTGATCGGCGCGGCGCCCGGGATGATCCGTACCGGGATCGCGTCCCCGTCGGCGTCCCGGAGCGCGACCGCCGGATAGCCGCGCAGCTCGTACGGGCGATCGCCGCAGTTGACCAGGTCCAGGCCCATCGCGCGCAGCCCCATCGCCGCGCTCACCCCGAGCCCGGTGATCCGGATGCCCTCCGGGGAGCAGGCGGCGGTGGTGGGCGGGGCGGCCTCGGCGCCGGGCCGGGGCGGCACCGACGGCAGCCCGTCGACAGGGGCCGGCGCCGTGGCGCAGCCGGCGAGCAGCGTCGCGCCGGTGAGGAGCCCGATCCGGGCCGCCGCCTTCCGCATCAGGCGATCATGTCACCCCGCCGGGAGCGGCTGGGGCGCTGATCATTCCGGCCGGGCGGGCGCCGTGAGGACGGCATCGAGCAGGCCCGGGTAGAGGCGGTCCAGCTCGTCGCGGCCGCGAACCTCGTCACCCGTACCCGCTCGGCGGCGGTGACCACGACGGCGCCGCAGCCGCTCGCGGTGGTGGACCGGCCCGCGGTGGTGGAACCGGCCGCGGTGGTCGGACGTCGAGCCGGCCCACAGCGTGGGATCCCGAGGTGGCGCGCCCGTGAGCAGCGCATAGACTCGGCGGCACAACTGAATACCTCATCCAGAGGGGCTGAGGGATACGGCCCGACGACGCCCCGGCAACCACCCGCACGCTCGACGACGAGCGACAGCGGGCAGGTGCCAATTCCGTCCCCGCCGCACCCGGCGATGCGGGGAAAGATGAGAGGAAATCCTCGACATGACGTCGACGCTTCCCGCCGAAACCGGCATCGACACCACCCTCAGCCCGGCCCGCGCCCTGGTCTGCCGTGCCTGTTCGGCGCGCTACCCGCTGGCCGCCCAGCACGCCTGCTACGAGTGTTTCGGGCCGCTGGAGGTCGACTACGACACCGCCGCGCTGGCCGCCGTCACCCGTGAGCAGATCGAGGCCGGCCCGGCCAACATCTGGCGGTACGCGGCCCTGCTGCCGGCCGGTCAGGACCCGGCCACCCGGGTCACGCTCGACCCGGGGTTGACCCCGCTCGTCGCCGCCCCGCACCTCGCCGCCGAGCTGGGGCTCAGCGCCCCGCTCTGGGTGAAGGACGACAGCGCGAACCCCACCCACTCGTTCAAGGACCGGGTCGTCTCGGTGGCGCTCACCGCGGCCCGGCAGCTCGGCTTCACCCGGTACGCCTGCGCGTCGACCGGCAACCTCGCCAACTCCGTCGCCGCGCACGCGGCCCGGGCCGGGGTGCCGTCGATCGTCTTCATCCCCGGCGACCTGGAGCAGGGCAAGGTCGTCACCACCGCTGTCTACGGCGGTGACCTGGTCGCCATCGACGGCTCGTACGACGACGTTAACCGGCTCTGCGGCGAGCTGGTGGAGACCGACGAGTTCGAGGACACCGCGTTCGTCAACGTGAACGTCCGGCCCTACTACGCGGAGGGTTCCAAGACGCTCGGCTACGAGGTGGCCGAGCAGCTCGGCTGGCGGATCCCGGCCCAGGTGGTCATCCCGATGGCCAGCGGCGAGCTGCTCACCAAGATCGACAAGGCGTTCACCGAGCTGGTCGAGATCGGGCTGGTCGAGGCACCGGCCGGCGGCTGGAAGGTGTTCGGCGCGCAGTCGGCCGGCTGCAACCCGATCGCCACCGCGCTGCACGGCGACACCGACACGATCACGCCGGTCAAGCCGACCGGCATCGCCAAGTCGCTGAACATCGGCGACCCGGCAGCCGGGCTGTACGCGCTGGAGGCGGTGCGGCGCACCGGCGGCTGGATGGACTACGCCGACGACGACGAGATCCGTGACGGCATCCGGCTGCTCGCCCGTACCACCGGGGTGTTCGCCGAGACGGCGGGCGGCGTGACGGTCGCGGTGCTGCGCAAGCTGGTCGAGTCGGGCCGGCTCGACCCGTCCGCCGAGACTGTCGTGTTCAACACCGGCGAGGGCCTGAAGACGCTCGACGCGGTGGCCGCGCAGGTCGGGCCCACCCACCGCATCAAGCCGTCCCTGCGCGCCGCCCGGGACGCCGACCTGCTGTCCTGACCCGGAACCGGCACCTCGGCCGGGTGGGGGATGCGCGGCTCGCCCGAGTGGGGGATCGGGGGAGACCGGTGGGTAACCGGTGATGTGCGGTGAGTGCCAGAAAGCCACCCTCAAGGACTTGACGGCAGGAACCGGACGGCGCAAGATGCTTCGTGCGGGAGGGCATCCGCCGGAGACTTTTCAAGTTCTTGCGACCCAACGCCGGAGGCGTTGTGCGGACGTCCCTCCCGACCAACGTCCGAAGAGGCCAGCGGAAACCGCTGGCCTCTTCGCTGTCTCCGGCGCACCCTGGGTGACATGACGCCGACCGTGACACCGCTGGATCCGGCCGACCGGCCGACGCTCGACGCGGTGTACCGGGTCGCGTGCGCCGCCCAGGCCGTCGACGAGCCGGACCTGCCCGCCCCCTGCCGGCGGCGGTTCGAGGCGCCGCTGTCGCACCCGATGCCCGGCATCGAGGGACGCTGGCTCGTCGCCCGCCTGAACGGCCTGCCGGTGGGCTGGCTCCGGCTGCACCTGCACACGATCGAGAACACCGAGAACGCGACCGTCGAACTGACCGTCGACCCGGCGTACCGGCGGCGCGGCATCGGCCGCGTGCTGCACGAGCACGGCGTGCGGCTGCTCCGCGAGCACGGCGGCAAACGCCTTGTCGGCTCGACCACCGCCGCGCTGCCCGGCGAGGAGGACCGGGTCTTCCCTGGCGCCGCGTTCGCCGCCGCCCTGGGCGCCAAACCGGCGCTGGCCGACGTCCGCCGCCGCCTCGACGTGACCGGGCTCGACCGCGACCAGCTGGGCGCGCTGCTGGCCGAGGCCCGCGCCGCGGCCACCGGTTACCGGCCGGTGCGGTGGCGCGACCACACCCCCGAGGAGTACGTCGCGGACGTCGCCTACCTCCAGGGCCGGCTGCTGCTCGACGCGCCGATGGGTGAGCTGGACTGGGAGCCGGAGCAGATGGACGCGGCGCGGGTGCGGGACGCGGAGCGGGCGCTTGATGCCCGGGGCGTACGCCGGTACAACACCGGCGTGGTGCACGAGGCGACCGGCAGGCTGGTCGGCTGGACCCAGCTCGGCCTGGACGCGGGCAGCACCGACCACGCCTGGCAGGAGATCACCCTCGTCGACCCCGACCACCGCGGCCACCGGCTCGGCCTGCTCTGCAAGGCCGGAAACCTCGCGTACGTGCTGGCGCACGAACCGGCGTTGCGGGCCGTCGACACCTGGAACGCGGCGGCGAACCGCCACATGATCGCGATCAACGAGCGGCTCGGCTTCCGCCCCGCCGCCGGTTCCGTCGACTGGCAGCTGACGATCTGAGTTGTGACACGCCCCTACTGATCTGGTGCCTGACTGTTGCATGATGGCGGCATGACGGAGACCCCGCACCCCCTGTACGACAGGCACCGCGAGACCCTCGACCGGGCGCTGACCGCCATCGCGGAGCGCGGGTACTGGTCGGCCTACCCCGAGTCGCCCAGCCCCCGGGTGTACGGCGAGACCGCCGCCGCCGACGGCAAGGCCGCCTTCGAGGCGTACCTGGGCGGCGACTTCCCGCTGGACCAGGCCGGTGACGGCACCACCGTGGCGACCGAGGTCAGCCCGTTCGGCGTGGCGCTGGACGTGCGCTACCCGCACGCGAGCGCCGACCAGCTGGTGTCCGCCGCGAGCGCCGCGCTGCCCGCCTGGCGCGACGCCGGCCCGCAGGCCCGGGTGGGCGTCTGCCTGGAGATCCTCGCCCGGCTGCACGGGAACATCTTCGAGCTGGCGAACGCGGTGCAGTTCACCAGCGGCCAGGCGTTCGTGATGGCGTTCCAGGCCGGTGGCGCGCACGCGCTGGACCGCGCCCTGGAGGCGGTCGCCTACGCGTACGCCGAGATGACCCGCCACCCGGGGACCGCCGGCTGGGAGAAGGCCGCCGGCAAGGGCGACCCGCTGCGGATGACCAAGACGTTCCACGTGGTGCCGCGCGGGGTCGCGCTGGTCATCGGCTGCAACACGTTCCCCACCTGGAACTCGTACCCCGGCCTGTTCGCCTCGCTGGCCACCGGCAACCCGGTGGTGGTGAAGCCGCACCCGCGCGCGGTGCTGCCGCTGGCGGTCACCGTGAAGTACGCCCGCGAGGTGCTCGCCGAGGCCGGGTTCGACCCGAACCTGGTGCAGCTCGCGCCCGAGGGACCCGGCGAGAAGCTCGCCACCACGCTGGCCCTGGACCCGGCCGTGAAGATCGTCGACTTCACCGGCTCCACCGAGTACGGCGACTGGCTGGAGGCGAACGCCCGGCAGGCGGCCGTCTACACCGAGAAGGCCGGCCTGAACACGGTGGTGATCGACTCCACCGACGACTTCGCCGGGCTCTGCCGCAATCTGGGCTTCACGCTCACGCTCTACAGCGGCCAGATGTGCACCACCTCGCAGAACCTGCTGATCCCGCGCGACGGCATCGCCACCGACCAGGGGCACAAGAGCTTCGACGAGGTGGCCGCCGGGATCGCGGGCGCGGTCGCCAAGCTCACCGCCGACCCGGCCCGGGGCGTCGAGCTGACCGGCGCGATCGTCAACGACGGCGTGCTGGAGCGGCTGGACGAGGTCACCAAGGTCGGCGAGCCGGTGCTGGAGTCGCGCGTCGTCGAGCACCCGTCCTTCCCCGGCGCGGTGGTGCGTACGCCGACGGTGGTGAAGCTGGACGCGGCCGACACCGCCACCTACTCGCGGGAGTGGTTCGGGCCGATCTCGTTCGCCATCGCGACCGACTCGACCGAGCACAGCCTGCGCATCCTGCGCGAGACGGTGGGCGAGAAGGGCGCGCTGACCGCGGGCGTCTACTCCACCGACGAGGCGGTGCTGGACGAGGCGGAGAAGGCGGCCATCGACGCGGGCGTGCACCTGTCCTGCAACCTCACCGGCGGGGTGTTCGTCAACCAGTCGGCTGCGTTCTCCGACTTCCACGGCTCGGGCGCGAACGCGGCGGCCAACTCGGCGCTCACCGACGGCGCGTACGTGGCGAACCGGTTCCGCATCGTCCAGAGCCGCCGCCACTCCTGAAAGGAGGGGCCCCTTCTTAACGCCTCCGGTAGAGGAGGGGCCCCCTTTTAACAGCTGCGCCCGGTCGGCGCCTCACGCGGGGCGGCGCATCTGGAGTTCGTACAGGCGGGGGATCCGGGGGTGCGGCACCCGTACCCCGGTGTCCACGAAGCCCAGCTTCTGGTAGGCCCGGTAGGCGCGGTCGTTGCCGACCACCACCTCCATCATCAGCTCGGGCCGTCCGCAGGCGCGCGACCAGGCCGACACCTCGTCGACGAGCGCCGCGAGCAGGCCGCTGCCCCGTCGGGCCGGCGTCACGTAGACCGCGTAGACGAGCGTCAGGCCCGGCTCGTCCGGTGCGGCCGTACCACCGGCGTGGCCGACCAGCCGGCCGCCCGGATCGGCCACGAACTGGGCGGTGTGGTCGCCCCGGGAGACGCCCGCGATCCGGGCCGCGAACTCCGCGTGCGGCCGGGCGGCGGCCTCGGCCACCGTCTCCAGGAAGGCCAGCGGGGAGTCGGCCAGCATCTCCAGCCGCAGCGCCCGCATCCGGGCGGCGTCGGTCGGCCGGACCCGGCGAACGATGGTCGTGGTGGGCGCGCTGGTCATGCCGCATGCATACCGGACGGGCCGGCGAAGGCGTGTGACCGGGGCCGGGACCGCCCGGAATATGTCCGGTTTGTGGTCGTGCGCCGTCGTCACGCCTCGTGTAGCGTGCGATTTCGGTCACCGAATTCAGCGACGGTCGCCGATCGCCGAACCGGTGCGCCACCGGTGCCGGTCCGCCGGTTCCCGGGTGTTGGAACGCCGCGCAGAGTGAGGAAGTGCACCGTGGCACAGGGCACCGTGAAGTGGTTCAACTCCGAAAAGGGCTACGGCTTCATCGCCGTCGACGGCGGGCAGGACGTCTTCGTCCACTTCTCCGCGATCGAGATGGACGGCTACAAGGCACTGGACGACGGCCAGCGGGTCGAGTTCGAGATCGCGCAGGGGCAGAAGGGCCCGCAGGCCGAGCGGGTCCGCGTCATCGCCTGACCTCCGCCCGCCGGGCGGTTCCGCAGCCGGGTCCGCCGATCGGAGGGCTGTGGCGCGAGCGCGCACAGTGGAAGATCGAGAGCCGTTCCAGCCGTAGCCGCTGAGGAGGGCCCATGTCCGATCTGCCTCCGCCGGGTTCCGAACCGGTGCCGCCGACGCCGTCCGGCCCTCCGGCCGACCCGACCGCGCCCCCGCCTGCGGCCGCCGATCCGGCGTCGTCGGGGAGCGCCGGGCCGTCCGTGCCAGCTCCCGGCCCGGCGCCCGCCGATCCGTGGGCCGATCAGACCGGCCACGGCCCGGCCATCCCGCAGCAACCCGGGTACGGCACGCAGCCCGCCCACCCGAACCCGCCCGACCCGGCCACCCCGCCCGGTGGAGGCGACCCGGCCGGCCGGAACGCGCCCGCCTCGCACCCGCCGGGCCAGAGCGCACCGCACGGCACCCCGCCCTCGGGCTGGAGCGCACCGCACGGCACTCCGCCCTCGGGCTGGAGCGCACCGGGCGGCACCCCGAATCCGGGAGGCGGCCAGTCCGGCTGGACCGCGCCCGGCGCCACCCCGTCCCCCGGCTACCCCGCGATGCCCGGCTACCCCACGCCGCAGGGCTACCCGACCGGTGCTCCGCAGGCGGGCTGGACCGGGCCCGGGTACCCGGCTCATCCGATGCCCGGCGCCGCCTACCCGGTGCCCGCCGGCTCCGGGGCGTACGCCGGCTGGCCCTCCGGCTTCGACCCGCAGGACCCGCTCGTCAACCCGCCGCACGCGGGCATCGGTCCCTGGTTCGCCCGTTGCTGGGGGGCGCTGCGGCGCGGCTGGCGGCAGCTCCTGCCGATCGTGCTGCTCACCCAGGTACTCCCGGCGACGGTGATCGGCGTCCTCACGCTGATCATCAGCCCCGACGGGCAGATGGCGACCGCGCCGAACGGCGCGCCGGCGCTGCCGGAGGGCTTCTGGGCGCAGACGCTCGGCTTCTACGGCGCGATCCTGTTCGCCGGGCTGATCTTCGGCGCGCTCCAGGCGATGGGCTGGGCGGCGGGCACCTGGGTGATCGCCCGGCAGGCGGCCGGTCAGCCGGCCGGGCTCGGTTCCGCCTTCCGGTACGGGCTGAGCCGTGCCCTCGGTCTCTGGGGCTGGACCATCGTGGTGTCGCTGCTGGTCACGCTGGGCGCCTGCTTCTGTCTGCTGCCCGGCGTCTACGTCGCGCTCGCGCTCGCCCTGTTCGGTCCGGTCTACCTGTTCGAGCGGCGGGATCCGGTCGGGCGGTCGTGGCAGATGTTCCACAGCCGGTTCGGCATGGTGCTGGGCCGGGTCATGCTGGTGGTAGCGGCGCTGGTCGCGGCGACGCTGCTGGACGTCGTGCTGGCCGGGATCAACGTGGAGCTGTTCGGGGTCGAGCCGATGGGCGCCGTGGGCACCGCGATCGGCGCGGTGACGATCACCGTTCTCAGCGCCGCGGTGGCGGCTCCGACCTACCTGGTGCAGCAGGTCGGGCTGGTCGTCACGTACGCCGAGCAGCGGGCCCAGGAAGGCCCGGTGACTGCGGCCCAGCTGGCTGCGGAACTCGGCTGAGCGGGGCGGTCGTGCTTGCACTCGGCTAGGGAGAGTGCTAAACAAGTCATTGGCACTCGCATACGGTGAGTGCCAGAAGGTCGGGGCGGTAGGGCCACGGCCGCATCGGTGTCCCAGGTGGCGCCGGAGCGGTACGGGGCCGGTCGTCGCGGGCTGTCCGGCCCGACCGAGGAGACGTCGTCGTCGCCAGGTGGCGACGTCCCCAAGGTGCGTACACCAGACGGCCCATCCGGGGATCCCGGGTGGCCCGTGAGTGTCCAGGAGGACAACGCCGTATGGCCAAGATGATCGCGTTCGACGAAGAGGCGCGCCGCGGCCTCGAGCGGGGCATGAACCAGCTCGCCGACGCCGTGAAGGTGACGCTCGGCCCCAAGGGCCGCAACGTCGTGCTCGAGAAGAAGTGGGGTGCCCCCACCATCACCAACGATGGTGTGAGCATCGCCAAGGAGATCGAGCTCGAGGACCCGTACGAGAAGATCGGCGCCGAGCTGGTCAAGGAGGTCGCGAAGAAGACCGACGACGTCGCCGGTGACGGCACGACGACGGCGACCGTCCTGGCCCAGGCCCTGGTCCGTGAGGGTCTGCGCAACGTGGCCGCCGGCGCCAACCCGATGGCCCTGAAGCGGGGCATCGAGGCGGCCGTGGCCAGCGTCTCGGAGGAGCTGCTCAAGCTCGCCAAGGACGTGGAGACCAAGGAGCAGATCGCCTCCACCGCCTCCATCTCCGCCGCCGACCCCAGCGTCGGTGAGATCATCGCCGAGGCGATGGACAAGGTGGGCAAGGAAGGTGTCATCACCGTCGAGGAGAGCAACACCTTCGGCCTGGAGCTTGAGCTCACCGAGGGCATGCGCTTCGACAAGGGCTACATCTCCGCCTACTTCATGACCGACCCGGAGCGTATGGAGGCCGTCTTCGACGACCCGTACATCCTGATCGTCAACAGCAAGATCTCGTCGGTGAAGGACCTGCTCCCGATCCTGGAGAAGGTCATGCAGTCGGGCAAGCCGCTGCTGATCATCGCCGAGGACCTGGAGGGCGAGGCCCTGGCCACCCTGGTGGTCAACAAGGTCCGTGGCACCTTCAAGTCGGTCGCCGTCAAGGCGCCGGGCTTCGGTGACCGCCGCAAGGCCATGCTGACCGACATCGCCATCCTCACCGGTGGCCAGGTCATCAGCGAGGAGGTCGGCCTGAAGCTGGACGCCACCGGCCTCGAGATGCTGGGCCGCGCCCGCAAGGTCGTGGTGACCAAGGACGAGACCACCATCGTCGACGGCGCCGGCGACGCCGAGCAGATCCAGGGCCGGGTGAACCAGATCCGGGCCGAGATCGACAAGAGCGACTCCGACTACGACCGGGAGAAGCTGCAGGAGCGTCTGGCCAAGCTGGCCGGCGGTGTTGCGGTGATCAAGGTCGGCGCGGCCACCGAGGTCGAGCTGAAGGAGCGCAAGCACCGCATCGAGGACGCCGTCCGCAACGCGAAGGCCGCCGTCGAGGAGGGCATCGTCCCGGGTGGTGGCGTCGCGCTGGTGCAGGCCGGCAAGACCGCCTTCGACAAGCTGGACCTCGCCGGTGACGAGGCGACCGGCGCGCAGATCGTCAAGATCGCGCTGGACGCCCCGCTGCGGCAGATCGCCGTCAACGCCGGCATGGAGGGTGGCGTCGTCGTCGAGCGGGTCCGCAACCTCGACCCGGGTCACGGCCTCAACGCCGCGACCGGCGAGTACGTCGACCTGCTGGCCGCGGGCATCATCGACCCGGCCAAGGTGACGCGTTCCGCGCTGCAGAACGCCGCCTCGATCGCCGCGCTGTTCCTCACCACCGAGGCCGTCGTGGCGGACAAGCCGGAGAAGAACCCGGCCGCCCCGGCCGGTCCGGGTGGCGGGGAGATGGACTTCTGAGTCCAGCTCCACCCAGTACGCCGAAGGGGGCGGGCCGCGTCAGCGGTCCGCCCCCTTTCCGCGTGCGTGTCAGGTGGGCAGCGGGCGCTGGTTGCGCCGCTTGTGCGTCCGGTCGTACGGCGGCAGCCGCCGCGGCTCGTCCACCGGCTGCCGTGGCTCCTCCACCGGTGGCCGGTCCGCGCCGGTCAGCTCGGCGAGCTGCTCGGCGTCGCCGATGTCGAGCCGGTCGAACGGGAGCTGCCCGGGAAGCTCGTCCGCCGGTTCCTCGGCCCGTTCGTCATTGGTGGTCATGCACCGCCTCCTCTGCCCCGACCGTAGAACCCGGTCGATGACGAAGGAGGCCGAATGGCGCTATTGGCGTCTATGCCCCTTTGGCGGCTTTCCGATAGAGGAAGAACACCCGCTCGATCCGCGCCCCGGCCGCGTTCGAGTAGAACGGCACCGGCCCCACCCAGCCGATCTGCGCCGCGGTGATCCCGGCCGCCGCCTGGTCACGCAGGCAGCGGCGCAACAGCACGCCGCCGATCCCGGAGCCCTCCGCCGCCGGCGCGGTGCCCATCGGACCGAACCAGCTCGGCCGGGCCGACCCGTACGCGGCGAAACCGAGGATCTCACCGTCCCGTTCGGCGAGGTGCGCGCCCGCGTCCGGCCGCCCGACCGAACCCGCCAGCTCGCCGTCCCAGGTGCCGCCGAACGTGGACCGGGCGAACGCGGTGAGCGCCGGCAGGTCGTCCGCGGTGGCCCGGCGTACCGTCACGCCCCGCCCGGCCAGCCGCTGCTCGGCGGCCTCGGTGGGACGCAGCGCCGCCGACCCCTCGGACAGCTCGGCGGTCATGTTCCAGGCGGTACGGTCCTGCCGGTAACCGAGCCGCTGCGCGGCGCAGACCGCCGGGGTGTAGCGCACGTCGATTCCGGGCCAGGCGTAGTACGGCGGGTTGCCGGCGAGCAGCACCTCAACCGCGCCCAGCGCGCCCAGCCGGCTCTCCGCCTCGGCCAGCAGCGCCCCACCCACGCCCTGGCAGCGTTCCTCGTGCGTCACCGCGACCAGGTCGACGTGGCCGAGCCGCGGATCGGCTGCCGACAGCGACCCGACGAGCACCCCGATCAGCGAGCCGTCGCGGACCGCGCCGAGCACCACGACCGGCCGGTGGGCCGCCGCGCGCCGGGTGAGCGTCTCCAGGATGTGCGGTGCCTCGGCCGCGTCCTCGGGCAGGTCGAGCGCTCGCCGGCAAAGCTCGACGACGGCCGGCGACGGCTCGGGCGGCAGATCGGTGATCTCCACGTTCATGGCTGCCGACGGTAGCGCCCGCAACGGGGTAGCGGGTGTCGGACCCGGCTCCTAGGCTGCGCCCTCGTGAGCATGAACGGGAACTGGCTGCGGGTCACGCCGGACGAACTGGCCCGGGCCAGAGCAGACCACGACTGGGCGTACGAGTCGGCGCGGGCGGCGGCCGACGCCGAGGACGTACGGTACGGCGGCACCGGGAAGGCGTGGCAGGCGTTGGAGTTCCTGCTGGAACGGCACGGCGTGACGGTGCCGGTGGTCACCGGGGGCGACCTGCTCGTGCCGTTGCCCGACGCGCCGCCGGAGGGCGGGGACTGGGCGGAGTTCCTCGACGCCTACGACTGGGGCTACGGACCGCCGTGCCACCTGACGCCGGAGCAGGTGGCCCAGGCGGCGACCGCGCTGGCCGGGATCACCGAGGAGGACCTGGTGCGCGGTGTCGACCCGGCCGAGCTGACCGCGGCCGGCATCTACCCGCTGATCTGGGACCGGGACGGTGAGCTGAGTTGGGTCACCCACCACCTGCCGTACGCGCGGGAGTTCTTCGCCGCCGCGGCCGGCGCCGGTGACGCGGTCATCTGCTGGCTCGACTGACGCCGCTTCCGAGCCGTGGTGACCGGCGGAACGACCGGCCACCACGGCTCGCGCGGATCAGCGCAGTTTGCCGGTGACGTGCGCGGCCCACTGCCGCTCGAACTCCTGGTACGAGACGCCGAACAGTTCCTGGGTGAGATTCTCGACCGACTTGCCCCGGTAGTTCCCGGCGACGAACTGGAAGAGCTTCTGCGCACCGTATTTCCCGGCGATGTAGTCCATGGCCGTGTGACCCAGCAGGTAGTGGTAGTTCAACCGGCCCGCGGACGACGAGTTCCAGACCCCGTTGCCGGGCAACGACACCTCGCCGCGGTCCGCGCGCAACTGTCGCCTGCCTTCCGGGATGTTGTAGCTGGCCGTCCACGGCTTGGGCGAATAGGCCATGTACTCGGCGAACCCTTCGACCGTCCACAGGGACCGCTCGGACCGTTCCGGGCTGTCCTTGTCGACGGCGGTGAGGGCCGCCACCATCGAGTGGGCGAGTTCGTGCCGGAAGATGAGCGGCGGGCCGTCGGGAGCAGCGGCGGTGAAGAACGAGGTCTTCAGGTCGATCACCACCCGGCTGCCGCCGATGAGCGGGCCGTCGAGCTGTTCCATGTTCGCGTCGTACTCGGCGGTGGGCATGCTGATGGAGACGCCGGCCTCCGTGGGCGGCTCATCGGCGACGCGCCACAGTGACCCCAGATCCTTCCTGCCCTTCACGAGTGAGACGACGAAGCCCGACGGGATCTCACCCTCCACGCCCGAGGCCTTCCACGTGGTGATGTTCCTGACCGCTGCCGCTTCGACCGCCGGTGCGTGACGCCGGGCCTCGGCGCGCAGTGATCCGTCAACGATCAGCACCGTGTGTTCGGTCTTCTCGACGTGGACGGTGGCCCACTTGTCCCAGGGCGTGGGGTAGAAGTCGTCATCCGACGCCTTGAACCCGGCCGGGATCCGGTCGATCGCGGTGACCTTGAGCGGGCCGTTCCTCTCGTCCTGGACGACCTTCCAGAAGTACCTCCGCTCGACCGGCGCGCGGTCGTACTCACCGATCCGGTGCAGGAACCCCACCATCAGGTCGAAGGTGAACCCCGCGCCGAGCGGCGTGACGTCACGCATGGTCCTGTTGGCGAACGTCGCCTCGCTGAAGGGGATCCTGGTGAGGTTGTGGAACACCCGGGTCTGGTCCGCGATCAATTTCTTGTCGGCCGGGTCGAAGGGCGCCAGGAACGCCTTGAGATCCCGGTCCTTCAGCGCCCGGGTGTGCTCGGCCAGCAGGCGATCGACCGACTCGCGCTTGACCGGGTTGCGTTTCTCGTCGTAGGCGGCGGCGCGCTCGGCGGACCGTTGCAGGTTGTGGTTGCGTAGCGCGAAGGCGCCGCCCACGCAGACGAGTACCAGCGCCAGGACCGAACTCAGGGTGATCCAGATCCAGCGCTTCGACGTCTTGCGGGGCGTGGGCGGCGGTCCGAACGGGCCGGGCGGCGCGTACTGGCCGGGTGGTCCGTACTGGCCGGGCGGCGCGTAGTGCACGGGCGGCCCGTAAGGCCCGGGGCGCTGTCCCGGAGGGCCGTGGGGTCCGGGTGCCGGATGACCTCCCGGATACGGGCCGGTCGGGTGGGGCGGGATCGGGTTGGGTGTCTCGGGCATTCGCTGAGTCCTCGCTCGTATCCGGTACCGAGGGGGACGCGCGAGCACGCACAACCGTCCCCCGATCGGTTGCTTCAGATCGCACCCGCAGGTGCCGTGGTGTCACGTGCCGCGCCCGGGCGGCGACGTCAGGTGCTGCGGCTTCCACGGACATCGGCCGGCCGTCGCGCCCGGCCGGTGTGCCGACGCGTACAGGTGGAAGACGCCTGAGCCCTGGCGCGGCCGGACTCCGGCTGATGGTCACCGCCTCCCGGCGGCGCTCACCGTCAGGCCGGCGACGAGCCGGCTGGGCGGCTCCCGCTCGGGGCGCCTGATGTCCGTTGTCGTCGCTGAGACCGCCGCACTGTTTCCCCCGTTTTCGTAGGTGCCAGTCGCCGGCCTGATCATGGAAACGGCCGGGGCTGGAGTGCCCACATGATCAGTGCGGGTCCGTCCACTGTCAAGGGTGGTGCGGAAAGCCGCCAGGAGCTACCCGGCCCGGGCCGCCCGCACCGCCGCGTACGCGTCGACCAGCCCGGCGCCGGAGACGTCCTGCGGCCCGCCGCAGGCGTCCGCCCTGGCGGGCTGCGTGACCGGGCCGGCGGTCTCGCGCAGGATGGCCCGGGTCCGTTCCAGGTCCCCGACCAGCGCCGGATTCGCCGACCACATCAGCGCCACCACGCCCGCCACCTGCGGCGTCGCCATCGAGGTGCCGTCCAGGGTGGCGTACCCGCCGCCGGGCATCGCGGAGAGCACAGCCGCGCCCGGGGCGACCAGATCCGGCTTGGCCACACCGTCCGGCGCCGGGCCACGGCTGGAGAAGTCGGTGACGCGGCGCTGCCGGTCCACCGCCCCGACGGTCAGCACGTCCGGGTACGGCGCGGGCGGGTCCGCGATCGACCCGCAGGACGGGCCGGTGTTGCCGGCGGCGGCCACCACCAGGATCCCGGCCGCGGTCAGCGCGGCGGTCGCCGGTCGCAGCGCCCCCGGGTCGCAGCCCTCCAGCGGCGGGCAGCCCCACGAGTTGGTGAGCACGTCCGGCGCGCGGGAGGGACGGCCGTCGGTCAGCGGGTTCCCGCCGGCCGGGAACGGGGCCAGCATGAACTGGAGACAGTCGAGGTAGCGGGCCGGGCTGCCCAGGTTGCGGTCCAGATTGACGCAGCCGACCCAGCTCGCCCCCGGCGCCACGCCGATGCCGTCCCGGCCCACCGCGCTGCCGAGCGTGTGGGTGCCGTGACCACCCCGGTCGGCCGGGGCGCGGCGGTCCTCCCACGGGTCGTACCAGGAGTCGTCGCCGCCCCGGAAGCCGCCGGCGAGCGCCGGGTGCCGGCCGTCCACTCCGGAGTCGGAGCTGCCCACCACCACGCCGGAGCCGGTGACGCCCAGCTCCGACCAGACCCGGTCCGCCCCGATCAGCGAGATGTTCCAGGCCGGTCCGGTCGGCGCCGGGGCGTCGCCGCGCGCCGTCGGGGCGAGCGCGGGCAGCGGGCGCAGCCGCTGGCTGACCAGCACCCGGGCCACCTCGGGCCGGCCGGACAACCAGGCGCGCACCGCCGGCCCGCCGTCCGTCTCGATCGCGTTGACCAGGTAGTACGGCGTCGGGTTCAGTCGCATGTCCGCCAGCGTGCGGCGCAGGTCGCCCTGGGTGCGGTCGGCGGTGGCGACCAGCCGCCGGTAGACCTCCGTCGCCCGCGCGTCCCGCCCCGCCCGCCCCGGCGTCCCGGCCGGCAACCCGGTCAGGTCGGCCTGCTCGCGCAGCACCACGAGCAGCCGCTCGCCGTGCAGGCCCGGCTGGCCGGGGACCACGTACACCACGGCGACGGCGACGAGCAGCGCGGCGGCGGCGAGCGCGGCCGGGCCGCGCCGGGGCGCGCGGGCGCGGGACCGGGCGAGCAGCACGCCGTACCCGAGGGCGAGCAGGACCGCGACGGCGAACGCGACGCCGGTGCCCACGGCGACCCAGAACGGCGTGTCGCGGGTGGTGGCGAGCAGAAGAGTGATCTCGTCCGGGTCGGTGAACGCCAGCGGCCCCAGCAGCGCCAGCCCGACCAGCAGGCGCACCGGCGCCGGCCCGGCCGGCCGGCCCGCGTGCCGGGCCGCCGCCTCCAGCGCGGCCAGCACGAAACCGAGCGGCGGCAGCAGGAACAGCGCCGGCAGCTGTACGCCGGACTGCCCGGCGGCGGCGGCGAGCGGCGTCAGCGCGACGCCCGCGACCAGACCGCCGACCAGCACCAGCCGGGCCGGACCGGGCCCGAACGCGGCCCAGAACCGGGCGCCGAGCAGCGCCCCGGCGAGCGCGCCGAGCGCGGCGGCGGCCAGCCCGGCGAGCACCGTCTCCAGCGCTCCGCCCAGCGCGCCCACCCACGCCCAGGGCAGCAGCGACGCCAGCCCGGCCGCGATCGCCAGCAGCGACACCGTCCCGAACCGGCCCTCCGGGACCGCGTCCACGGCGACGGGCGGGCGCACGCGGGCGAGCCGGGCGGCGACGAACGCGAGCACCGCGGCGGTCACCGCCAGCGCGGCCAGGTACGCCTCGTGGTGCACCGGCGGCACCGTCCGCAGCAGCGTCGTAGCGCCGAGCGCGACCACGGCGGCGGTCCAGGCGCGGCCGGTCACCCGCAGCACGGGGGAGCGGGGGGCCAGCGCCAGCGCCAGCGACGGCGCGCCGGCCAGCAGCACGGTGGCCACCGCCACCACCGGCCAGACCGCGACCGCCCGGTCCAGGCCCATGACCAGCACGACCTGCTCGACGAGCCAGCCGCCGACCTGACCCGGAACGGTCACCAGCACGACCCAGAACCCGGTGAGCACCGCCGCGACGACCGGCCACGGCCCGGTCTCGCGCGGCGGCGGCGGGGGTACGGGCACGAACGGCGGGCCGGTCAGCATGGTCATCACCGTACGGGCGTCGCATGTCATCGCGCGCCCGGGACGGTTACCGTGGACGGGTGCGCGACCCCAATGTGTCCCGATCCGTGGCCGGTCAGCTCTCCGCCGAGCGCCGCGCCGACGACCTGCGCCGGCTCCGCGCCGAGCGGTTCGACGTCCTGGTCATCGGCGGCGGGGTGACCGGAGCGGGCGCCGCGCTCGACGCCGCGTCCCGCGGGCTGAAGGTCGCTCTGGTGGAGGCGCGCGACTACGCCGCCGGCACCTCCAGCCGGTCCAGCAAGCTGATCCACGGCGGCCTGCGCTACCTGGAGCAGCTGGAGTTCCACCTGGTTCACGAGGCGCTGACCGAACGCGGACTGCTCGCCACCCGGCTCGCCCCGCACCTGGTCCGCCCCGTGCCCATCCTGGTGCCGCTCCCGGCCGAGGGCGGCGCGCGGGACCTGCCCCGGCGGTTCTTCCGCCGCTCCTACTACGGCCTCGGGGTGGCCGCGTACGACGCGTTCGCCGGGGTGTTCGGCGGCGGGCGGGGGATGCCGCTGCACCGGCACCTGAGTCGCGAGGGCACGCGCCGGATCTTCCCGAGCCTGCGTCCGGACAAGCTGGCCGGCGCGATCCGCTACTACGACGGTCAGGTCGACGACGCCCGTCTCGTGGTGACGCTGGCCCGCACCGCGGCGAGCCTCGGCGCGACTGTGGTGACCAGCGCCCGCGCGGTCGGCCTGACCCGCCAGGCCCGCGAGGTCACCGGCGTGCGGGTACGCGACCTGGAGGCGCCGGCCGGCTCGCCGGACGCCGAGTTCGAGGTACGCGCCCGCACCGTGATCGCCGCCACCGGCGTGTGGAGCGACGACATGTCGCGGATGCTCAACGACGTCGGGCTCCGTCCCAAGCTGCGGGTCCGGGCCTCCAAGGGGGTGCACCTGGTGGTGCCCCGGTCGGCGATCGTCGGCGAGACCGGCCTGATCCTGCGTACCGCCACGAGCGTGCTCTTCGTGATCCCCTGGGGCGGGCACTGGATCATCGGCACCACCGACACCGACTGGCAGCTCGACCGGTCCCACCCGGCCGCGACCGCGAGCGACATCGAATACCTGCTGTCGCAGGTCAACGAGGTGCTGGACCGGCCGCTGACCACCGCCGACATCGAGGGCGTCTACGCCGGGCTGCGCCCGCTGCTGGCCGGCGAGGCGGACTCCACCTCCAAGCTCTCCCGCGAGCACGCAGTGGTGGAGCCGATGCTCGGCCTGCTGCTGGTGGCCGGCGGCAAGTACACCACCTACCGGGTGATGGCCTCGGACGTGGTCGACCGTGCGATGCACCGGCTCGGCCAGGTCCGCCCCTCGCGCACCGCCGACCTGCCGCTGCTGGGCGCCGACGGGTACGCGGCCCTGTGGCGGGACCGGGCCGACCTGGCCCGCCGGCACCGAGTCGCGGTCGGTGTGGTCGAGCACCTGCTGGAGCGCTACGGCAACCTCACCCTGGACCTGCTCGCCCTGGTCGACGCCGATCCGCTGCTCGGGTCGCCGCTGGCCGGCGCGCCGGAATACCTTGCCGCCGAGGTGACGTACGCCGCCCGCGCCGAGGGCGCGCTGCACCTGGAGGACGTGCTGACCCGGCGTACCCGGATCTCGATCGAGACCAGCCACCGCGGCCTGGAGTCGGCGGAGCACGCCGCGGAGCTGATGGGCGCGGTGCTCGGCTGGGACGAGGCGACCCGGGACCGGGAGGTGGCCCATTACCGGGCGCGGGTGCTGGCCGAGCGGGAGTCGCAGCTCATGACGGACGACATCGCGGCCGACGCGGCCCGCCTCGGGGCGCCCGATGTGCGTGGATTCGCAGCAGATCGAGGGACCGACGGCTCGGGCGTTGAACTTCCGGCCTCCCCCAGGTAGGGGATCCCCACCCCGGGCCACTCGGCCGGTAGTGCGCGCTACCTACGGAAGTGTAGGTTTCCCCGCGTGGTTCGCCCATCATGGTCGTCGCGCGTCTCCGCTCTGTCCGCTGCCGTCCTGCTGGCGACCGCTCTGACCGGCTGCGCGTTCGGCCGGGCCGAAGGCGCCACCGCGCCCGGAGCGGCCGGAACGGTCAGCCCGACCCCGGTCGGCAAGCGCGTCTCCCTGGTGCAGAAGCTCGGCGACGAGGGCCCGGTCCGCAACCTGGAGGTGGACCCGTCCGGCCGCTGGCAGTGCCGCGACTGCGCCGGTGACGGCGTGGACGCCACCGGCACGCTGAGCCCCGAGCAGACCCGCCGCCTCCAGCGGATGCTCGCGGACCCGGCGCTGGCGAAGGAGACCGACCAGGCCCGCAGCTACAAGCAGGGCTGCATCGGGGTGCTGACCTCGACGCTGCTCGTCCCGCCGGGCCTGACCGTCACCATCCAGGACTGCCCGGGCGAGCCGAAGCCGAAGCTGGCGTACGAGGTGCTGCTGCTCGTCACCCAGGCCACGCCCGCCGAGGACAAGGGCTGAGTCAGATCACCTTGCCGGGGTTGAGCAACCCCGCCGGGTCCAGCGCCGCCTTGATCGCCTGGTGCACCCGTACGCCCACCGGGCCGATCTCGCGGGCCAGCCAGTCCCGCTTGAGCAGCCCCACGCCGTGTTCCCCGGTGCAGGTGCCGCCCAATTCCAGCCCGAGCGCCATGATCTCGTCGAAGGCCCGCCGCCCCCGGGCCAGGGCGGCCGGGTCGGCCCGGTCGACCACGATGTTCGGGTGCATGTTGCCGTCGCCCGCGTGACCGACCACCCCGATCGGCACCTGGCACGCCTCGGCGATCCGGGCCACCCCGTCCAGGAGTTCCGCCAGCCGGCCGCGCGGCACCGCCACGTCGTCGATGACCAGGCCCCCGTTGCCGCCGGGGTAGGTCTGCGCCGCGAACCGCTCCATCGCCGGGTGGGCCAGCCGCCGGGCCTGGAGCAGCGCCGCGGCCTCGGTCGCGTCACTGGCCGCGTAGACCTCGTCGGCGCCCGCCGCGGCGCACACCTCCGCGAGCCGGGCCAGGTCGTCGGGGGCCCGGGCGCCGGTGTCCACCGCTGCCAGCAGCAGCGCCTCGGCATCAGTGCGCAGACCCATCGGCCGGTACGCCTCGATCGCGCGCAGATGGGTCCGGTCCAGCAGTTCCAGCAGGCTCGGGGTGAGACCCCGCTCGGCGATCCCGGCGACCGCGCCACCGGCCGTGGCCACCGTGGGGAAGACCGCGACCAGGGTCAGTGACTCCTCCGGGGCCGGCCGCAACGCCACAGTCACCTCGGTGATCACGCCGAGCGTGCCCTCCGAGCCGACGAAGAGCCGGGTCAGGTCGTACCCGGCGACCCCCTTCGCGGTACGCCGCCCGGTGCGCAGCACCTCGCCGGAGGCGAGCACCACCTCCAGGCCCAGCACGTACTCGCCGGTCACGCCGTACTTCACGCAGCACATGCCACCGGCGTTCGTGGCCACGTTGCCGCCGACGGTGGACGACTCCCACGAGCCGGGGTCCGGCGGGTACCACAGGCCGTGCTCCCGCACCGCGCGGGCGAGCGCCGCGTTGACCACGCCGGGCTGCACCACGGCGATCCGGCCGACCGGGTCGATCTCCCGGACCCGGTCCATCGCCACGGTGCTCACCACCACCGCGCCGTCCACCGCGTTCGCCGCGCCGGCCAGCCCGGTCCGCGCCCCCTGCGGCACCACGGGTACGCCGTGCCGCCCGGCCGCCCGGACCACCGCCACCACGTCCTCGGTGTCGCGGGGCCGGACCACCACCAGCGGGATGCCCGAGTCGCACAGGTCGGCCTCGTCGCGCGCGTGCCCGGCCAGCAGGTCGGGATCGGTCAGCACGGCGGCGTCGCCGAGCGCGGCCCGCAGGTCGTCGAGGAGGGGATGGGCGGCCATGCCGGGAAGGCTACCGGCGTACCGTCTGTGGCCGTGCTCTACCTGGACCCGCCCGCCGTGCCCTGGCGCGGCCGGCTCTGGTCGCACCTGATCAGCGACGTCTCGTACGCCGAGCTGCACGCGTTCGCCGAGATGCTCGGCGCGCCCCGGCGCGGCTTCGACCGGGATCACTACGACCTGCCCGCCGAGCGGTTCCGGGCGGCGGTCTGGCTCGGCGCCACAGTCGTGCCCTCGCGGGAGATCGTCCGGCTGCTGCGTGACACGGGTCTGCGCCGGCCGAAGCACGTCGTCCGCGCCTCAGGTGAGGCCGCTCAGCTCCCGGGACAGGTTGGCCCGGGCCCGGGATTCCCAGCGGGCGTGCGGCTCGGGTAGCCGGTACAGCGCCGGCAGGGCGAGCAGGCGCCGCAGCACCGCGGCCCGTCCGGCGCGGAAGTCCGGGTCGGGCACGTGCGCGTACTCGGCGCGGATCGCGGCGGCGTACCTGTCGTAGCGCTCCGGCGGGGCCGCCAGCACCGCCAGGTCGGCGTCGCAGAGCAGCGCGCCGTCCGGGTCGTCCGGCCCGACCGCGTGACCGGCGGTGAGCAGCACCAGGCGGCGTACCCCGGTCACCGTCGCGGCCGGGAGCCCGGCGGCGGCCAGCAGTTCGCCGCCGAGGTCGGCGCTGGCCCGCTCGTTGGCGTCGCCCGCCGCGCGCGGGTCGTAGACCGCGTCGTGACACCACGCCGCGAGCCGGACCAGGTCGGGGTGGGGGGCCAGCGCGGCGTACGCGTCGACCACGTCGAGCACCGCCCGCAGGTGCGCCTCGTCGTGGTAGCGCCGGTGCGGCTCCCGCCAGCCCGCCAGCAGCCGGGCGCCGGCCCGGTCGACTGCCGCCGGATCGGTCGCGCCCGCCGCCCGCGCCGTCTCCCGCCACCGTGCCGTCAGGTCGTCCACCGGGTGCAGTCTGCCCCACTCCGGCCCGGGCGGAGGGATTCAGCCGGGGCGGTACGGGTAGTACCGGCCATGGGCCGGGACGGACGTCTGCAGTTCTTGCGTCGTGGAAAGCTGCGTGACGGGCGGGCCGACCGCGACGGGCAGCGGATCGCCTCCGCGATGGAGGAGTTGCGGCACCGGAGCAAGGCGACCCTGCACGACCGGATGCACCGGGTCCGTACCGCGTTCGGCCTGGCGGTGCAGGCCGGGCTCGCCGCCGGCCTGGCGTACCTGATCTCGCACCGGCTGCTGAAGAACCCGCAGCCGGTCTTCGCCCCGATCTCCGCGGTGGGCACGCTCGCCGCCTCGGTCGGGCAACGGTTCCGCCGCACCGTCGAGCTGATCGCCGGCGTGGCCGTCGGCGTGCTCGTCGGCGACGCGCTCATCTACTTCGTCGGCACCGGCGCGTGGCAGCTCGCGCTCGTGGTGACCTCGGCGATCCTGCTGAGCATCTTCGCCGGGGCGAGCGTCGCCATCGTCATCCAGGCGGCGGCCACCGCCGTGCTGATCGTGACGCTCAGCCCGTCCACGGAGAACCTGGAGTTCCCCCGTTTCATCGACGCACTCCTCGGCGGCGGCATCGCGCTGCTGGTCACCGCCATCCTGCTGCCGCTCAACCCGCTGCGGGTGATCAACCGGGCCGCCCGGCCGGCGCTGGACCTGCTCTCCGACCAGCTCGACGCCGCCGCCGACGCGCTGCGCGGCCGGGACCGGGAGGCGGCGCAGCGGGCGTTGCTGCGGCTGCGCGAGAACAAGGAGGAACTGGCCGCGCTCTCCGAGGCGATCGAGGGCGCCAAGGAGACGAGCACGCTCTCCCCGGCCCGCTGGCACCGGCGCGGCGAGCTGACCCACTACGCCGAGGCGGCCGACCCGATCGACCGGGCCATGCGCAACAGCGGCACGCTGATCCGCCGCTCGGTCACCATGATCGAGGACGAGGAGCCCATCCCCGAGCCGATGCCGGACGCGGTCGCACACCTGGCCGAGTCGGTACGCATGCTCCGGCAGGAGTTCGCCGCCGGACAGGAGCCGGAGGAGGCCCGGGAACGGTCGCTGCGCGCGGTGAGCGAGGCCGGCCGGGCGTACGCCGAGGGGGTGGGCTTCTCCGGCAGCGTGGTGATCGCCCAGGTGCGGACTACTGCGAGTGACCTGCTGGTGGCCTCCGGGATCGAGCAGGAGGAGGCGAACCGGCTGGTCCGGCAGGCGTTCGGCGAGAAGGAGCACCGCACCGGCGGACCCACCGACCGCAACCCCGCCGCCCACCCACCCACAGCCCCTCCAATCGGCTGACCCCACCCCACCCCCCACCGCCCACCGGGCCGTGGCGCCGCCTGCTGCGTTGATCAAGGAGTTAACGTCCCCAGCGGAGATCAACTCTGCCCCAAACTCCTTGATCACCGCCCCGGTAATGGGAGGGCTGTCGGTCAGGGGAGGTGGGACAGGGCGGTCAGGAGGGCGTCCACCTGCGTCTCTGTCGTGCCCAGGCCCAGGCTGGCGCGCAGGGCGGTCGGCGGCAGGTCGGTGCGGCCGGTACGGGCGGCGGCCTCGGCCAGCAGGCGACGGGTCAACGGGTGGGCGCAGAACAAGCCGTCCCGTACCCCGATCCGGTGCCGGCTCGCCAGGTGCGCGGCCACCTCGCCCGAGTCCCGGCCGGCGACCACGAAGCTGACGATGCCCACCCGGGGCGCGTCCGGGCCGAACGTGCGCAACTCGACCACGTCCGGCAGCGTGGCCAGGCCGCGGCGCAGCCGGGTCAGCAGCGCCTGCTCCCGTACGTGCAGCGCCTGCCGGTCGGTCTCGCCGAGCGCGGCGCAGACCGCCGCCAGCGCCACCGCGCCGAGCAGGTTCGGGGTGCCGGCCTCGTGCCGGGCCGGGCCGACGGTCCACCGCACCTCGTGGGTGGCGGCGCCGACGTGGCTGGTGGCGCCGCCTCCGGCCAGGTACGGCGGGGCCGCGTCCAGCCAGTCCGCCCGCCCGGCGAGCACGCCCGCGCCGAACGGGGCGTACAGCTTGTGGCCGGACAGCGCCACGTAGTCCACGTCCAGCGCGGCCAGGTCGACCGGAGCGTGCGGGGCGAGTTGCGCGGCGTCGACCAGGATGCGGGCGCCGTGCCGGTGGGCGATGCGGGCCAGCTCGGCGACCGGCCAGCACTCGCCTGTCACGTTGCCGGCGCCGGTGACCGCCACCAGCACCGGCAGGCCGGGCCGGGCGTCGCGGGCCAGCTCGCCCAGCGCCGCCGCGAGGGACCGGACCGCGCCGGCCGGGCTGTCCGGCACCGGCAGGCGTACCGAGCCGCGCGGCCAGGGCAGCAGGTTGGCGTGGTGCTCGCCGCCGAACGTGATCACTGTGGTGCCCGGCGGCAGCGCCCGGGCCAGCAGGTTCAGCGCATCGGTGGTGTTCCGCGTGAAGATCACGTGGTCGTCGGGGCGGGCGCCGAGGAAGTCCCCGACGGTCTGCCGGGCCCGCTCGTAGGCGAGCGTGCAGCGCCGCGACAGCGCGCCCGCGCCGCGATGCACGCTGGCGTACCAGGGAAGAAGCCCGGCCACCGCGTCGGCCGCGGCCCGCGCGCACGGCGCGCTGGCGGCGTGGTCCAGGTTGATCTCCCCGGGTACGCCGAGCACGCCGAGCGGGTCGGGCCGGACCGGCGCGGGCAGCACTGGTGACGGGGGTACGAGAGTGAGGGTCATGCCGAGCCTCCCGGGTCACGGGGGACCCCGGGTGGTGCCGGGACGGGGTCCGCGCTTGCCCAGCACGCGGAGCGGCGCTGGGCCCGGTCATCACCCGGGGCACCCCACCGCGAACCTCGACGAGGGTTGCCGGCCAGCAAGCCGGGGCTTGACGCTGGCGCTCGTAACCTGTCCGGGAGCATAGCCGCAGCGATGAACCCGGACCAGTGGGTCGCGGGTGACTACGCTGACCGCATGGCCGACACCCCGCCCGGCGGAGCCCTGCCGCCGCCGCCCGCCCCCGCCGCCCCGCCACCGGGGGCGCCGACGCCCCGGATGCCGCTGCGCCGGCTCGGCTGGCGGCGCTTCCTCGCACTGGCCGGTGTGGTGCTGCTGATCGCGGCCGGCGCGTTGTTCATGGTCTTCACGCTGGGCGAGAGCCTCGGCGCCGAGGCGCTGCTGGTGGGGTTGATCGCGGCGATCCTGCCGGTGCCGGTGCTGGTCGCCTGTTTCCTGTGGCTCGACCGCTACGAGCCGGAGCCGCTGAAGTACCTGATCTTCTGCTTCGCGTGGGGCGCCTTCGTCTCCACCGCGATCTCGCTGCTGGTCAACGAGACCGGCGCGCGGCTGTTCGACGACTGGGGGCTGCCGGCCGCGCTCACAGCGGTGCTCGTCGCCCCGTTCATCGAGGAGCTGACCAAGGCGGCCGGCCCGCTCCTGGTGCTGATCTTCCGGCGCCGGGAGTTCTCCGGGATCACCGACGGCCTGGTCTACTGCGGGCTCTCCGCGGTCGGCTTCGCCATGGTCGAGAACATCCTCTACCTGGGCGGGTACGGCTACCGCACCGGCGTGGAGCAGTACGGCCCGGCTACCGGCGCGCAGCAGGTGATCGCGATCTTCATCGTCCGGATCCTGCTGTTCGGCTTCGCCCACCCGCTGTTCACCTCGATGACCGGCGTCGGGCTGGGCGTCGCGGCGCGTACCGCCGACCGTCGGGTGCGGATCCTCGCCCCGCTGGCCGGCCTGCTGCTGGCGATGATCCTGCACGGCACCTGGAACCTGCTGCCCTCGCTGGCCCAGGCCACCGGGCAGACGGTGATCGTGCTCTACGGGTACATCGGCGTGATGGTGCCGATCTTCTTCGCCATGGTGGGGCTGGCGATCTGGCTGCGCGCCTGGGAGGGCCGGCTCACCGAGCGCACGCTGCCCGACTACGTCCGGGCGGGCTGGCTCACCCCGCCCGAGGTGGCCGCGCTGGGCAGCCTGGGCCGGCGGCACGCGGCGCGTACCTGGGCGCGGCGGGTCGCCGGTGACGGCGGCGTGAAGGCGATGCGGGGTTACCAGTTCGCCGCGACCCGGCTCGCGCTGCTGCGCGACGGGATGCGCCGAGGACTGGACCGCAAGCCCGCCGAGCAGGAACGGACAGCGCGGGAGGAACGGGAACTGCTGGAGGCGATCTCCGCGTACCGGTCGTTCTTCGTCGGTCGTGACCCGCAGGCGCCGGTCGGCCTCTGGGACGGTCAGCGCTACCACCTGCGGTTCCCGGACGGCTCGCAGCGCCCGGTGGAGGCGCCGGACGACCCGGTGGTGCCGATCCCGGTGGTACTCACCGCGCCGCCCGCGTTCCCGCCGGGTGGCTACGGCCCGGGTGGCTACGGCCCGGGTGGCTACGGCCCGGGTGGTCACGGCCCGGGCGGTCACGGCCCGGCCGGCTGGCACGACCCGGGCGCGCCCTGGCACCCCGGCCGCTGAACGTCAGCTCATCAGGCCGGTCAGGAAGTCGCCGAGCCCCTGGGCGATGGCCATGAGCGCTGCCCCGATCCCCTTGAACACCTGCGCGGCCCCGTCCGGACGGAACGCCATGAAGTAGATCAGGAACGCGAGGAATCCCCAGGCGAGGATCTTCTTGATCACTACCGGCATGGTGTCCCTCCCCAGGGCGCTCAGGTGCCTGGGCTTCCCGCCGGGCAGCGCCGCAAACGGCGCCGGTGCCGAGCTAGAGGTAGAGACCTGTGGAACCGGCGGCGGCGGTCTCCACCCGCTCGGCCGCCACGGCGTGCACGTCCCGCTCGCGCAGGAGCACGTACGCCCGCCCGTGCAGCTCGACCTCGGAGCGGTCGTCCGGGTCGAAGAGCACCCGGTCGCCGGCCACGATCGAGCGGACGTGCGGCCCGACGCCGACCGCGGTGGCCCAGGCCAGCCGCTTGCCCACGGCGGCGGTCGCGGGGATCACGATGCCGGCGGTGGAACGGCGTTCGCCCTCGGCGCCCTCGGTGCGTACCAGCACGCGGTCGTGCAGCAGGCGGATCGGCAGCCCGGCGTCGAGACTCTGGTCGGCGGTCACGCGAAGACGCTACCGCGTGCCCGACTGTCGATCCCGCCGTGGTTGGCGGGAGCGCCGGGCGGGCAATGTGTGGCCGAGTCGCCCTAGGGTGGGGCGAGCAGACGTATCCTGTGCCCCCTGCGAGGTGGTGGGGCCAACTTTGCCGGAGGTGCGCTTGAGCCGCTTCGAGCGGATGCGCGGACGGCTACGCCGCGCGTACGAGTCGGGCCGGGAGACCGCCCGGACCCGCCGGACCGACCCGGAAGCGGCGCCGGGGGAGGCGGGCGTGGCCTCGCCCGCCGCACCGGGACCGGCGGCGTCGCCGGAGGCGGCAGTGGTGGGCGTCGAGCCGCCGGCCGCGATGCACTCCTCGACAGTCAGCCGGGACGACACCGAGGTGCCGCACGCGCTGCGCATCGCCGCCGCGTGGTGCTGGCGGCTGATCGTGATCGGCATCGTCACCTGGGCCCTGCTCAAGATCGTCGGGACGATCAGCATCGTGATCATCCCGCTGACGGTCGCGCTGCTGCTCTCCGCGCTGCTCGCCCCGGCGGTCGGCTGGCTGCTCCGGGCCCGGCTGCCCCGCTCCCTGGCGACCGCCGTGGTGCTGGTCGGCGGCCTGGCCGCGGTGGTCGGCACGCTGACGCTCGTGGTTAACGAGTTCATCAAGGGCGTGCCGAAGCTGAGCGAGAAGTCCTCCGAGGGCGTCCGGCAGATCCAGGACTGGTTCAAGACCGGGCCGCTGCACCTGTCCGACAGCCAACTCGACCGCTACATCGACGAGGCGCAGAACTGGATCAACGGCAACACCGAGCGGTTCACCAGCGGCGCGCTCAGCACCGCCACCACGCTGGCCGAGGTGCTCACCGGCGCCGTACTGGTGCTTTTCGCCACGTTCTTCTTCCTGCGCGACGGCAACAACATCTGGCGGTTCCTGGTCCGGCTGCTGCCGGTCGCGGCGCGGTGGAAGGTCGACGACGCCGGACGCGCGTCGTGGGCGACGCTCGGCGCCTACGTGCGGGCCACCGTCCTGGTCGCCTTCATCGACGCGGTCGGCATCGGCATCTTCCTGGTGCTCTTCGACGTCCCGTTCGCGTTCCCGCTGGCCGCGCTGGTCTTCCTGGGCGCGTTCATCCCGATCGTCGGCGCGTTCCTGTCCGGCGTGGTGGCCGTGCTGGTGGCGCTCGTCGACAGCGGCCCGGTGACCGCGCTGATCATCCTGGGCGCGGTGGTCGGTGTGCAGCAGGTCGAGGGCCACGTGCTCCAGCCACTGATCATGGGCCGGGCGGTGGCCATCCACCCGCTCGCCGTGATCATCGGTATCGCCGCCGGCGTGGTGCTCGCCGGCATCGCCGGCGCGCTCGTCGCGGTGCCGCTGATCGCCGTGCTCAACACAGCGGTCCGGCGGCTCGCCGCGCGTACCGTGCCGGACACCCCACCGGACGCGGTGGTGGTCGCCTCCCAGGCGCCCTGACAGGCAAGACCCCTTGACGCCCGCGTCGCCCCGCCCGGGGAGGCGCGGGCGTCAACTCTTGGCGAGCCGTTCCAGCGCGCCCCGGGCCACCTCGGGCCGGGTGGTGTACCAGAACGGCGGCAGCGAGCGGCGCAGGAACGGGCCGTACCCGCGCGCCGTCTCCAGCCGCGAGTCGAGCACCGCCACCACACCCCGGTCGCCGGTGGCCCGGATCAGCCGGCCGACGCCCTGGGCCAGCCGGACCGCCGCGATCGGCACGCTCACCGCCGCGAAACCGGAGCCGCCACCGGCGTCCACCGCCGCCGCGCGCGCCGCGGCGAGCGGCTCGTCCGGCCGGGGGAACGGCAACCTGTCGATCACCACGAGCTGGCAGGCGTCACCCGGCACGTCCACGCCCTGCCAGAGCGACATCACCCCGAACAGGCAGCTCTCCCGCTCCTGGCGGAACCGGCGGACCAGCAGCGGCAGCGCCTCCTCGCCCTGGAGCAGCACGGGCAGGTCGGTCCGCGCGCGGAGCAGCTCCGCCGCCTGCTGCGCGGCCCGCCGCGACGAGAAGAGCCCGAGGGTACGACCACCGAGCGCCCCGACCAGCGCCAGCAGCTCCTCACCGGCCGGGCCGGGCAGCCCGGAGACGCTGGGGCGCGGGAGGTGCGCCGCCACGTACAGGATGCCCTGCCGGGCGTAGTCGAACGGCGAGCCGACGTCGAGCGAGCTCCAGCCCGGCCCTTCGGTGGCCGGCACGGTGCCGATCGCCGCGCGGCTGCCCTCGGTGGCTGCCACCGGCGGCGTGACCGGAGGGCGGCCCGCGGCGGCGGCGGTGGCGAGCGCGGCGGCGGCCGGGGACGGCGGGGCGGGCGGCGGCGCGTCCAGCCCCAGCGCCCGGGCCACCGTGTCGAAGCGACCGCCCAGCGCCAGCGTCGCCGAGGTGGCGACCACGGTGCGCTCGTCGTACAGGTGGGTGGCGAGCGTGCCCGCGACCGACAGCGGCGCGACCACCAACGCCCGCCGGCTGCCGTTGTCCGGCTTCTCGACCCAGGCGACGTCGTGGTCGGCCTCCTCCAGCAGCCGCTGGGCGGTGGTGGACAGCTCGTCCAGCACGGCCTTGGCCTGCTGCTTGCGTACCGGGTCGGGGTCGTCGGACTTCACGTCGCCGATCGCCTCCAGCGCGGCCCGGGTCGCCGAGTCCAGCAGCGTGCACGCCTCCCGTAGCGCGGGCGGCAGACCGGCGGTGAGCCGCCCGGCGGGCGCCTCGGCCAGCCCCACGGCGAGGGCGTCCCCGGCCTCGGTGAGCCGCTCGGCCAGGTCCGGGCGCAGCAGCGGCCGGGCCCGGCGGGTCGACCTGTCGATCAGCTCCGGCACCAGCTCGGCCTGGGCCGCCGAGGAGACCCGGTCGGCCAGCTCGTGCGCCTCGTCCACCACCAGCAGCTTGTGCGGCGGCACGATGTGCCGACCGGCGAGCATGTCGACGGCGAGCAGGCTGTGGTTGGTCACCACGATGTCGGCCTCGCGGGCGCGGGCCCGGGACGCCTCGGCGAAGCACTCCGACCCGAACGGGCAGCGGCTCGCGCCCACGCACTCCCGGGCCGGCATGGAGACGCTGCGCCACACCTGGTCGTCCACGCCCGGGTCCAGCTCGTCGCGGTCGCCGGTGGCCGTCTCCTCGGCCCAGTCGCGCAGCCGCTGCACCTGCTTGCCCAGGCGGCCCGCCTCGCCGAGCCACTTGGTGCCGCCGCTGCCGGGCCGCGGCGCGTCGAACAGCGCGTCGTCCGGCTCGTCCTCGACCGAGCTGTCCAGCCGGGCCAGGCACAGGTAGTGGTGGCGCCCCTTCAGCACGGCGAAGGTGGGGCGGCGGCCAAGCACCGGCTCGACCGCGTCGGCCAGCCTCGGCAGGTCGTGCTCGACGAGCTGGGACTGCAACGCCAGCGTGGCGGTGGAGACCACCACCGGACCGTCCACCGTCAGCGCCGGGGCCAGGTACGCCAGGGACTTGCCGGTGCCGGTGCCGGCCTGCACCAGCAGGTGCTCGCCGGAGGCGATGCTGCGCTCGATCGCCTCGGCCATCTGCTGCTGACCCGGCCGGGCCGCGCCGCCTGGAACCGCGCCCACAGCGGCGGTCAGCAGCTCCCCGGCACCGGCGCGGCCACCGCGGCGCTTCTTCGGGACGGCCGGGCCGGTGGCGGTGCGGGACGGGGTCACCGTGCGACCGTACCCGTCGGCACCGACGGGGGTCCGGTCGCTCCGGCGGCGTGGCGTACCGGCGGGTCGCGTCCGGTTACCTCCCGATCGCGTGGCGTGGCCGGAATCGGTTAGGGTGCCAGGCATGCCGAGCGACGTGGTCCGCGTGATCTACCGCAAGTACGACGGCAGCGCCCACCGCGACTACCCGGCCCGTCGGCTCGCCGAGGACGATCTCGGCGTCTGGCTCGGCGTGCCCGCCGGCACCGAATCCGTCTACCACGGCCGCCCTTCGGTCGAGCAGATCCCGTTCGTCCTGCTGGTGCCCCACCACGCCTGGTGGACCGGCATGTTCAATCCGCCGCCGCGCACCAGCGAGGTCTACTGCGACATCGCCACCCCGGCCCGCTGGGAGGGTGAGGAGACCGTCCACCTGATCGACCTCGACCTGGACGTGGTGCGCCGCCGCGAGACCGCCCTGGTCGAGCTGCGCGACGAGGACGAGTTCGCCGAGCACCGCTCCCGCTGGGGCTACCCGGACGACGTGGTCACCGAGGCCGAGGCGGCCGCCCGCTGGCTGCTCGGCGCGCTCGGCGACGGCACCGAGCCGTTCGCCACGTCGTACCGGAAGTGGCTGGCGCTGGTGGTCTGAGCCGGCTCACCGCGGCGGCCAGACGGCCTCCGGGCCCAGCGGCGGCAGCTCGCCGACCTTGGCCGGGTTGAGCTGGTTGAACACGCCGGTGATCCGCCCCTCGTGGACGGCGAACGAGGTGACCATCCGGACGGGTCGCCCGTCCCGGTGGAAGAACTCCGACTGCCACCCCAGCGTCCCGTCCACCAGCACCGGCCGTCCGCGCAGGCCGCCGCGCCGCTGGGCCTGGCCGTAGAGGCCGAGCAGCAGGCGGCCGACCGACTCGACGCCGACCACCGGCCGCCGCCCGGCCGGGAAGTGACCGCCCGCGTCGCCGATCGACACCACGTCCGGGGCGAGTACGCGGACCAGCTGCTCCAGCTCACCGGACTCCACCGCCGCGGCGAACGCGTCGAGCACCCGCCGCTGCTCGGCGAGGTCCGCGCTGTGCCGGGGGGCGTCCGGCGCGTGCACCGCCCGCCTGGCCCGCGACGCGAGCTGACGCGCCGCCTCCGGCGTGACCGCGAGGACGTCCGCCACGTCGGCGAACGGCACCGCGAACACGTCGTGCAGCACGAACGCCACCCGCTGCTCCGGCGTCAGCCGTTCCAGCACCACCAGCAGCGCGGTGCCGAGCTGGTCGGCCCGTACCGCCCGTTCGGCCGGGTCGGGCGCGAACCCGTCCGCCGCCGGCACGGTGGTCACCACCGGCTCGGGGAGCCACTGACCCGGGTACGCCTCCCGGCGCACCCGGGCGGAGCGGAGCACGTCCAGGCAGATCCGTGAGCAGGTGGTGATGAGCCAGCCCCGCAGGTCGCGTACGCGGGCGCGCTGCTCGGGGTCGCTCAGCGCGCCGGAGAAGCGCAGCCAGGTCTCCTGCACGGCGTCCTCGGCCTCGCTGCGGCTGCCGAGCATCCGCCGCGCGACAGCCAGCAGATGCCCCCGTTCCGCTTCGAACTCCCCCGTAAGTTCATCCACCCCCCCATTCTCCCGCCCCGCGCACCCCACCCCCACCCACCCTCGTCGATCTTGTACTTGCTGCCCCGGCAAACGCCGCTTTCCGGACGTGCAAGGGGCCGCAACTGCAAGATCGGCGTGGTGGGGGCGGTGGAGGAGGGGGACAAAGGGGGTTTTAGGGGGCGCGACGTACTCGGGGATTGCGTTCGGGGGTGAGGATCGGGGGATGAGTGAGGTGGTGTGGCCCGAGGGCGGGCCGATGCGGGAACTGCTGCGGGTGGGGCCGGGGCCGGTGGACCTGGCGGCGATCGACCCCCGGTCGACACCGGGGCTGCCGGCGGCGGCCGGGCGCGGGCCCGCGCGCAAGGAGTGGGCGCGGGCCCAGGTCGAGATGGTCGGCGCGGAACTGGGGCGGCAGCAGGAGATGCTGTACGCCTCGGCGCAGGGCGCCGCCGGTCCGGGCGGCGCCACGAGCGCGCCGGCCCAGGCGGGCGCGGGACTGGGTGCGGGCCGGCCGCGCCGGGTGCTGCTGGTGCTCCAGGCGATGGACTGCGGCGGCAAGGACGGCGCCGTGAAGCGGGTGGCCGGCGCGATGAACCCGCTGGGGCTGCACATCCGCTCGTTCGGGCCGCCGACCGAGGAGGAGTTGCGGCACGACTTCCTGTGGCGGGTACGGCGGGCGCTGCCGCCGCCCGGGTACGTGGGCGTGTTCAACCGCTCGCACTACGAGGACGTGCTGATCGCCCGGGTCGAGGGGCTGGTCGACGAGGCGACCTGGCGGTCCCGGTACGCGATCATCAACGACTTCGAGCGGGAACTGGCCGAGCAGGCGGTCACGGTGATCAAAGTCATGCTGCACATCTCGTACGCCGAGCAGGGTGAGCGGCTGATGGAGCGGCTGACCGACCCGACGAAGTTCTGGAAGTACAACCCCAGTGACCTGGACACCCGGGCACGATGGGACGACTATCAGGCGGCGTACGCCGAGGCGATCGAGCGGTGCGGCAGCGACGACGCGCCCTGGTTCGTGGTCCCGGCGGACCGCAAGTGGTACCGGGACTGGGCGGTGGCCCACCTGCTGCGCGAGACGTTCGAGGGGTTGCATCTGGGGTATCCGGCTGCCGATTTCGACGTTGATCGGGAGCGTGACCGGTTACGGAACCAGTTCAGCGGGTGATCAGGTGAACGGAAGGTGAACGACCGGTGAATCGGGCTTGACCAGGGGTGGGCCGATCGAAAGCCGCCTGGACGCGGTCCCTAGCATGCGCAATGCAGACGCCCGGGCGGCGACGGCCACCCTTCCACCGACACGACGAGGTCCGTGCTGTGAAGTTTTCCTTCCGTCCCACCGAGGGCGCCTTCTACGAGCTCTTCACGAAGGCCGCGCAGAACCTGGTGAAGGGGACCGACCTGCTCAACGAGCTGGGTCTGCCCGGCGCCGACGTGCAGTCGATCAGCGAGCGGCTGACCGACATCGAGCACGACAGCGACCAGATCACGCACGAGCTGTACAAGAAGATCAACTCCACCTTCATCACGCCGTTCGACCGGGAGGACATCTACCGGCTCGGCTCGCTGCTCGACGACGTGATGGACCACCTGGAGGCGGTCGGCAACCTGCTCTACCTGTACGGCCTGACCAAGCTCCCGTCGCTTCCGCGTGAGCTGCACGAGCTGGTGAACGTGCTCGACCTGCAGGCCAAGCTCACCGCCGAGGCGATGCCCCGGCTGAAGTCGATGAAGGACCTCGAGGACTACTGGATCGAGTGCAACCGGCTCGAGAACGACGGCGACCAGGCGTACCGGATGCTGCTGGTGCGCCTCTTCTCCGGTGAGTACGACGCGCTCACGGTGCTGAAGATGAAGGAGGTGGCCGACGAGCTGGAGGCCGCCTGCGACGCCTTCGAGCACGTCGCCAACACCGTCGAGACCATCGCGGTCAAGGAGTCCTGATCCAGTGAGTCCCGAACTCATCGCCGTGCTGGCGGTGATCGCGGTCGCCATGGCGTTCGACTACACGAACGGCTTCCACGACGCGGCAAACGCGATCGCCACCAGCATCTCGACCCGGGCGCTGACCCCCCGGATCGCCTTGGGGCTGGCAGCAGTCGGCAACTTCATCGGCGCGCACTTCGGCGCCGGCGTGGCCAAGACGGTCGGCGACGGCCTGGTGACATTGCCCACCGGGGTGGAGAGCCTGGGCGTGGTCTTCGCCGGCGTGCTGGGCGCGATCATCTGGAACCTGATCACCTGGTACTTCGGCCTGCCGTCCTCCTCGTCGCACGCCCTCTTCGGCGGCCTGGTCGGCGCGACCCTGTTCGCCGCCGACGGCATCGTCCAGTGGGGCAACATCGTCGAGAAGGTCCTCATCCCGATGGTGCTCTCGCCGATGGTCGGCCTGGTCCTCGGCTTCCTGGTGATGCTGGCGATCATGTGGCTGTTCCGGAAGGGGCAGCCCGGCAAGCTCAGCCGCGGTTTCCGCTGGGCGCAGACCGTGTCCGCCGCCGCCATGTCGGTCGGCCACGGCATGCAGGACGCCGCCAAGACCATGGGCATCATCGTGCTGGCGCTCTACACCGGCGGCTTCCAGGAGAGCAAGACCCACATCCCGGGCTGGGTCTTCTGGACCTCCGCCGCGATGCTGGCCGCCGGCACGTACGCGGGTGGCTGGCGGATCATCCGGACGCTCGGCCGGAAGATCATCGACCTCGGCCCGGCGGAGGGCTTCGCGGCCGAGACCGTGGCCAGCGCGGTGCTCTACTTCAACGCGCTGGTGCTCAAGGCGCCGATCTCCACCACCCACACGATCACCTCGGCGATCATGGGTGTGGGCTCGACGAAACGGCTCTCCGCGGTGCGCTGGAACGTGGCCGGCAACATCGTGATCGCCTGGATCATCACGTTCCCGGCCGCCGCCGCGATCGCCTGCCTCGCGTACCTGCTGGTCCGCCCCTTGTTCTGATCTCCCGCGCGACGACGTCGAGGGGTTCCCCGCCGTGGCGGGGGCCCCTCACGCGTAGGAGACGCCGATCCGGGCCTTGACGTCGTCGATCAGGCCCATCACCTCGAGCGTGGCGGCGTGCGGCACCAGCGGGCTCTCGGTCAGCCCGGCCGCCAGGCAGCGCTGCACCTCGATCGCCTCGTACTGGTAGCCGCCGCCGGTCAGGTCCCCCGGGATCGTCTCCGGTTCGGCGCCGGCCCGGTGCAGCACCGCGTGCGCGGGCCGGAAGAACAGCTCGGGCAGGTCGATCCGGCCCGTCGTGCCGGTGATCGACGCGGTGATCGCTGTCGCGCCGACCATGCCGCAGCTCAGCGTCGCCACCGCGCCGGAGTCCCAGCCGAGCACCATGCCGGTGTTCTCGTCCACCGCCTCCGGGGTCAGCTTCGCCCACGCCTGCACGTGCTGCGGCACGCCGAGCACCAGGTGGGCCAGGCTCAGCGGATAGACGCCGAGGTCGAGCAGCGCGCCGCCGCCGAGCGTGCGGGCCCGCATCCGGTGCTCCGGCGGGAACGGTCCGGCCACGCCGAAGTCGGCCCGTACGTGCGTGACCTCGCCGATCGCGCCGTCCCGGATCAGCTCCAGCACCCGCAGGATCAGCGGGTTGGTCCGCATCCACATGGCCTCCATGAGGAACAGACCCCGGGCGCGGGCCGTCTCCACCAGTTCGGTGGTGGTCGGCAGGTCCAGCGTGCAGGGCTTCTCCACCAGCACTGCCTTGCCGCCGGCCAGGCACGCCAGCGCCGCCTCGTGGTGCGCAGCGTGCGGGGTGGCCACGTAGATCGCGTCCACGTCCGGGTCCGCGGCCAGTTCCGCCCATGAGGCGTACGCCCGCGGCACGTCGTGCCGGCGCGCGAACAGCTCGGCGCTCTCCCGGGTGCGCGATCCGACCGCCACCAGTTCGGCGTCCGGCACCAGCCGCAGATCGGCGGCGAAACAGGCAGCGATGTGTCCGGTGGCCAGGATTCCCCAACGCGTCATGCCGGCACGCTATCCCGGACCGCTCCGGGGCAGGGAGGGTGATCCACCGGTCGGGACGGCTCAGCGGGGGGTGTCGGCGGCGGCCCGGGCGGCCAGTTCGATCATCGCCCGCCGCGTCGTCAGCGTCGTCCGGTCGGGTTCCAGGTACGCGTACTCGGCCCATGCCCCGGTCGAGCCGTCGAGCTGCTCCCGCAGGATGTCGGCGTGCCCGGCGTGCCGGCTGGTCTCGGTCAGCACGTGGACCATGACGTTGAACAGCTTGACGTCCGGCCGTGGCCACCACGGCACATGGCCGGGCGCGTCGATCGCGAGGGCGTCGATCGTCGCGTCCGCGTGCTCCCACGCTCGCCGGTAACGACCGATCACCTCCTCGCGGCTCTCGTGCTCGGTCGCCCACATGTCGGTGCCGTCCGGATCCGGGTCGTCCCACCGGGGCAGCGGCTCCGGGAACGGCCTGCCGAACACCTCGCCGAAGTACCGGGCCTGCCCAACCGCCAGGTGCTTGACCAGCCCGAGCAGGTTGGTGCCGGACGCGGTCAGGGGACGGCGGACGTCGTACTCGGACAGTCCGTCGAGCTTCCACAGCATGGCCTCGCGGATCTGGCGCAGATCGTTGTGCAGGTATTCCTTCGCGAAATCGTCGATCACGGGTCATGACCCTGCCAGGCGTTGCCGACGGACGCAGCCCCGTGGCGACGTGACCGGATCGCGTGCTCGCCGCCGGCTTCCGGCGGGGCAGCACCGTCCCCACTGATCCGCCCGGGCGGGAACTAGGCTCGGGCGCATGACGATCGACGGCTTCGCCGCACCTCCCGCCCTGGTGGAGCACGCCCGCCGATTCCAGGCCGAGGGCGCCGTACCGGCCGTGCCCCGGGTCGCCGCCACAGTGCTGCTGCTCCGTCCGGCCGGCGACGGATTCGAGGTCTACATGATCCGCCGGGTCGCGGCGATGACGTTCGGCGGCATGTACGCCTTTCCCGGCGGCGGGGTGGACCGCTCCGACTCGGAGGCGCACCTGGGCTGGGCCGGCCCGGACCCGGCGGCGTGGGGGGAACGGCTCGGGCTCGATCCGGCCGCCGCGCAGGCGGTGGTGTGCGCCGCCGCCCGCGAGGTCTTCGAGGAGGCGGGCGTGCTGCTCGCCGGGCCGGACCCGGACACGGTGGTCGGCGACGTGAGCGGCGACGACTGGGAGGAGGCCCGGCAGGACCTGGTGGGCCGGCGGGCCGGCTTCGCGGACCTGCTGGCCGGGAAGGGCCTGACGCTCCGGTCCGACCTGCTGCTGCCGTGGAGCCGGTGGATCACGCCGGAGTTCGAGCCGCGCCGCTTCGACACGTACTTCTTCGTCGCCCTGCTGCCCGAGGGGCAGCGGACCCGCGACGTGTCCGGCGAGGCCGACCACACGCTGTGGCTGCGCCCGGCGGACGCGCTGGCCGGCGAGCTGACCATGCTGCCGCCGACCATGGTCACGCTCGCCGAGGTCGCCGCCGCGGGCGACCTCGCCGGAGTGGCGCGGGACGCGGCGGAGCGCGATCCGGGTACGCCGATCCTGCCGTACATCGAGGGCCTGGACGGCGCCGAGCCCCGCTTCCTGCTGCGCTGACCTGCGCCTGCGGTGTTAAGAGGGGCCCCTTCCTCTACCGGAGGCGGTTAACAGGGGGCCCCTCCTTACAGCTCAGCCGAAGCGGCCGGTGATGTAGTCCTCGGTCTTCTTCTGGCTCGGGTTGCTGAAGATCTTCTGCGTGTTGTCGTACTCGATCAGGCGGCCCGGGTCGCCGGTCTTCTCGATGGAGAAGAAGGCGGTCCGGTCCGACACCCGCGCGGCCTGCTGCATGTTGTGCGTGACGATGATGATCGTGAACTTGTCCTTGAGCTGGAACATCAGGTCCTCGATGGCCAGCGTGGAGATCGGGTCCAGCGCCGAGCAGGGCTCGTCCATCAGCACCACCTGCGGCTCGACAGCGATGGTGCGGGCGATGCAGAGCCGCTGCTGCTGACCGCCGGACAGGCCCGCGCCGGGCTTGGCGAGGCGGTCCTTCACCTCGTCCCACAGGTTCGCCGAGCGGAGCGCCCGCTCGGCCGCCTTCTCCAGGATCGACTTGCGCCGTACGCCGTTGAGCCGCAGGCCCGCCACCACGTTCTCGAAGATGCTCATGGTGGGGAACGGGTTCGGCCGCTGGAAGACCATGCCGATCATCCGGCGGACCGCCGTGACGTCCACGTCGCGGTCGTAGATGTCCTGGTCGTCGATGGTGAGGCTGCCCTCGACGCGGGCGCCGGGCAGCACCTCGTGCATCCGGTTGATCGACCGCAGGAAGGTGGACTTGCCGCAGCCGGACGGGCCGATCAGGGCGGTGACCGTCTTCGGCTCGACGGTCAGGTTGATGTTCTCGATCGCCTTGAACCCGCCGTAGTAGGCGGTCACGTTCGTGGCTTCGATGCGCTTGGCCATGGTGGCGGTACCTCCGGGGTTCATCGGCCGAGCCGGTTGCGGCGGGACAGCAGCTTCGCCGCCACGGTGAGGACGAGGACGAGGGCGACCAGGGTCAGCGCCGCGGTCCACGCCCGTGCCGGCGAGTACCTCGACGCCTCACCGGCCTGCTGGTAGACGAAAAGGGCCAGCGACGACTGGTTGTTCTCGAACGGGTTGAAGTTGATCGCCGCGCCGCCGCCGGCGACCAGCAGCACCGGCGCGGTCTCACCGGCGGCCCGCGCGATGGCGAGCATGATGCCGGTGACGATGCCGGGCAGCGCGGTCGGCAGCACGACCCGCAGGATCGTCTTCCACTTCGGTACGCCCAGGGCGTACGCGCCCTCGCGCAGCGGCGCGGGCACCAGGCGGAGCATCTCCTCGGTGGAGCGGACCACAGTGGGCAGCATCAGCACGCTCAGCGCCAGCGCGGCGGCGAAGCCGGAGAAGCCCGGCCGCCCGTCGTTGAACCACGGCGAGACGATCAGCACCCAGAAGGCCAGCACGAACAGGCCGGTGACGATCGACGGGATGCCTGTCATCACGTCCACGAAGAAGCGGATGGTGAACGCGAACCGGCCCCGGCCGTACTCGACGATGTAGATCGCGCAGAGCACGCCGAGCGGCACCGTGATCACTGTGGCGATGCCGACCTGCTGCAACGTGCCGACGATCGCGTGGTACGCGCCGCCGTTGGCGTCGCGCGACCCGATGTTGTTCATCGAGGTGCCGAAGAAGTTCGCGTCCAGCCGCTCGGAGCCCTTGCTCACGAGCGTCCAGACCACCGAGGCCAGCGGCAGCACCGCCAGCACGAACGCGGAGTGGATCAGCGCGCTCCAGGTCCGGTTGCGGGCCGACCGGCGGCCCTCCACCGCGTTCGCCGCGGCGAAGAGACCGGCCAGGTAGAGCAGCGCGCCGACCACCACGACCAGGACCGGGCCGCCGATGCCGCCGCCGTACACGATGGCCGCCGCGAGCAGCAGCGCCGCGACGGCGATGGCCGGAGCGGCGTACGCGGGAAGACGCTTCGCCCGCAGCGTGGCCGGCTGGGCCGGCGGGCGCGGGCGGCGGGGGGTGAGGGTGGTGGTCATGCGGCCGACTCCGTGAACTCGCGCCGCCGGTGGATGATCGCCCGGGCGGTGATGTTGACGATCAACGTGATCGCGAACAGCACCAGGCCGGAGGCGATGAGCGCGCCGCGGCCGGTGTCGTTCGCCTCGGCGAACCGGTTGGCGATGTTCGCGGCGATCGAGTTTCCGCCGCTCTGCAGGATGTTGAACGAGATGGCGTACGTCGAGCCGAGCGTGAGCGCCAGCGCGATGGTCTCGCCGAGCGCCCGGCCCAGGCCGAGCATCACCGCGGCGATGACGCCGGGCCGCCCGTACGGCAGGACGGCGGTGCGGATCATCTCCCAGCGGGTGGCGCCGAGCGCGAGCGCGGCTTCCTCGTTCGCGGTCGGGGTCTGCCGGAACACCTCGCGGGACAGCGAGGTGATGATCGGCAGCACCATGATCGCCAGCACCACGGAGCCGAGCAGGATCGAGTTCCCGTACGGGCCGTCGCCGAAGATGGGGATCCAGCCGAAGTACCTGTTCAGCCACGCGGACAGGTCGGCGACCGGCTGGGCGAAGTAGTCCCGGCCCCAGAGGCCGAACACGACGCTTGGTACGGCTGCGAGCAGGTCGATCAGGAAGCCCAGGCCGTTGCCGAGCCGCCGGGGCGCGTAGTGCGACAGGTAGAGGGCGATGCCCAGCGCGACCGGCACCGCCATGAGCAGCGCCAGCAGCGAGCTCAGGACGGTGCCGAAGGCGAGCGCGCCGATGCCGAACTGCGGCGGGTTGTCGTTCGGGAACCAGCCCTCGAACGTCCAGAACGACTCGGTGTTCGCCCGCAGCGCCGGGACGGCCCTGGCGACCAGGAAGATCGCGATCGCCGCGATGACCACCAGGACTGTGGTGCCGGCGGCCAGCGTCAGGCCGCGGAACGCCCGTTCCGCGCCGAAGGCGCGGGCCCGGGGGAGGGCGCCGCCGCCGCCGAGGCCGCCGTCGGGGCGGCCCGGGTTGCCGGAGCGCTCGGCCGGACGCGCCGAGGCACCGGCGGGTCGCTCGTGGCTCGTGGCCACGGGGTTCCCGCCGGTGCCGGCGCCGGCCGAGCGGTGAGGGGTGTCACCCATCTGCTCGCTCGCTTCGCGTTGAGGAGGTGTCGGTCGGAGCGTCAGGAGAGGCTCTTGACCGCGGCCTCGACCTTGGTGCGGACGGTCTCGGGCAGCGGCGCGTAGCCGAGCTCGACCAGCTCCTTCTGCCCCTCGGCGCTGGCGGCGTGACCGAGCAGGCCCTTGACCAGCGGCAGCTTGTCGGCGGCGAGGCCCTTGCTGCAGACGATCTCGTAGGTCGCCAGGACGATCGGGTACGCCCCGGCCTCCTTGGTGTTGTAGTCGATCGACATCTTCAGGTCGTTGCCCTGACCCTCGAACTTGGCGCCGGCGATGGTCTTGCCGGCCGAGTCACCGGTCAGCTCGACGAACTCGCCGTTGCCGTTCTTGATCTTCGCCATCTTCAGGTCGGAGTTCTCGGCGTACGACCACTCGACGTAGCTGATGGTGCCGTCGGTGCTCTTGACCTTGCTGGCCACACCGTCGGACTTGGCCGCGCCGACGCCGCCCGGGGCCTTCCACGCCTTGGAGTTGCCGAGCGTCCAGTCCGCCTCGGCGGTCTTGGAGAGGTACTTGGTGAAGTTGTCGGTGGTGCCCGACTCGTCGGAGCGGTGCACCGCCTGGATCGCGGTCGACGGCAGCTTGGCGTCCGGGTTGTCGGCCTTGATCGCCGCGTCGTCCCACTTGGTCACCGTGCCGGCGAAGATCTTCGCCAGGGTGGCCGGGCTGAGCTGGAGGTTGTCCGCGCCGCTGACGTTGTAGACCACGGCGACCGGGCCGATGACCATCGGCAGGTTGAGCGCCTGGCCGCCGGTGCACTTGGCGTCGGCCTGCGGCTGCTCCTCCGGCTTGAGGGGGGAGTCCGAACCGGCGAAGTCGGCGGTGCCGGCGATGAAGGCCTGGATGCCGGCGCCCGAGCCGCTCGGCTCGTAGTTGATCGTGCTGCCGGCGCACTTCTGCTGATACGCCTTGATCCATTCGGCCATGGCGTTCTTCTGAGCCGAGGAGCCCTGCGCGTTCAGCGTGCCCGTCGCGCAGTCCACCGCGGCGGTGGAACCGGAGGCGCTGGCGGGCTCGTTGTTGTCCGAGCCGCAGGCGCTGAGACCGAGAACCGCGGTGAGAGCGAGACAGGCGATGGCGCCGTGCCGCTGGAGCTTCACTTCAGGGGTTTCCCTTCACGTCTTTGGTCAGGTCGCCCGGAGTGCCGGGGGGCCGGCGCTGACCGGCTGACACGAAAGGTAGGAGGGCCAGGTGGACGGTTCGCCGGGCGTAAGTGAACGCGCGGTGAACACGTTCAGCCGTCGAGATGGCCGTACGCCGAGGAAGGGTTGTCCATTTCGTGAACTAGCAGCCTGGTATCGCCTTTATGGCGGCTTTCCGGGGCCGGGAACGCTCAGCCGAGCTGGTAGTTGACGTGCGCGGACCACATGGCGAAGCCGAGCCGCTCGTAGAGCGCGACAGCGGCGGTGTTGCTCTCGTCCACGTAGAGCATCACCCGGTCCAGCCCGCGCTCGTCGCGCAGGTGGGTCAGGCCGGCCGCGGTGAGCACCCGGCCCAGGCCGCCCCGGTGCGCGGACGGGGAGACGCCGAGCACGTAGACCTCGCCGATCCGGGCCGATCCCGGCCGCTCGTGCACCTTGGTCCAGTGGAAGCCGAGCAGTCGCCCGGTCGTGGAGTCGACGGCGAGCAGGAAGCCGGCCTTGTCGAACCACTGCTCGGCGATGCGTACGCGCAGGTCGTCGAGCGTCCACTTGCCCTGCTCGGGGTGCTGGGCGAAAGCCGAGTTGTTCACCGCGAGCCACGCCTCGTCGTCCTCGCCCGGACGGAACGCGCGCAGCGTCACGCCGTCCGGCACGACCGGCGCCGGCAACTCGGCGGTCAGCGGGCGGCGCATCTGCCAGAGCACCCGCGCCCGGGTGAAGCCCAGGTCGACAGCGAGCGCGGCGGCCGACGGGTGGTCGCCGTGCGCCCAGGCGCGCAGCGGTCCGGGAGCGGCGTCCACCACTCCCCGGGCCAGCGCCCGGCCGGAACCCCGCCGCCGGTACGCGGGATGCACGACCAGCTCCGCGCCGACGCCCTCGGCCGGGGCGGTGACGTCGAGGTGCGCGTACCCGGTGAGGGTGCCGTCGGCGGTCCGGGCGGTGAGGTGCACTGCGGGCGCCTCGGGGTCGCGCAGCCGCAGCAGCACGTGCTCGTCGAGCGGGTCGGCGCCGTCGGCGTCCCCGGCGGCGCGGGCCAGCGCCAGCACCTCCGCGACCTCGGCCGGCGTCAGCCGGTCCGTCCGGTCGATCCCGTCCGGCGTCAGCCGGTCCGTCCGGGCGATCCGGTCGGTTGCGGGACCACTCGTCGGCTCGGGGCTCATCTGAGTCACGGTAGCGGCCGTCCGGCAGCGGTTCGCGCCGGACGAGGGCGGCGGTCGGTGGCGCTCGTCACTGCGGGCCGACGGGCAGCGACTCCAGCTCGAACCGGACCAGCATCTCGGGCAGGAGTTGCTGCAACGCCGCGACCGTGCCGGAGCGGTCCCCGCCCGCGTCGTGCATGAGCACGATCGACCCCGGGACCATCTGCGTGCGGACCAGCGTCTCGATGGCGAGCGCGCCGGGCGCCTTCCAGTCCGACGGGTCGACGCTCCAGTGCAGCGGGGTGAGGCCCAGGTCGGCGCAGGCCGACACCACCGGGTGCGTCCATGCGCCGCCCGGCTGGCGGTAGTACGCGATCCGCGCGTTCGGCACGGCGGCCAGGATCGCGTCGTTGGTGCGCAGGATGTCGGCCCGGATCGTCGCCGGAGACCGCTTGCCCAGGTTGACGTCGTGCTCCCAGGAGTGGTTGCACAGGGTGTGGCCCTCGGCCACTATCGACCGGATCAGATCCGGGTGGGCCTCGGCGTTCTCGCCGACGACGCAGAACGTCGCCTTCACGCCGTACTGGGCCAGCAGCGCGAGCACCTGCGGAGTCCAGCGCGGGTCGGGACCGTCGTCGAAGGTCAGCGCGACCCGGGACGAGCCGGTGGCGACCAGGCTGCCGTACGGGCCGTCGCCGCCCGGCGCGACCGGGGCGGCGTCCGGCGCGGCGTCGGGGCTCGGACCGGCGGTGGCCCGGCCTCCGGGAAAGTCCGTGCTGGGCGGCTGGTCGGCGTAGTGCGGCCCGGTGAGCGCCGTGGTGGCCCCGGCGTTCGACGGCGGGTGTTCCGGCACCAGGCTGCGGCCGAGCGCGAACGCCGAGCCGAGCAGGCCCGCGAGCACCACGACTACGAGCCCTGCGGCGCGCAGCGTCGAGCCCCGCATCAGCGGCACCGGCCGTTCGTGGCCCCCGTGTCAACCGCACGCACCGCCGCCCCCTTTTGCCCGGTGAATCCGGCAGCCAGGATATGGCTGACTGATCGGGCAAAAAGGGCATTCTGCGGAAATGCCCCCTACCGGAGTGGGGCGTGAACGATCAGACCGGCAGCGGGGCGGGCTCCGACTCCGGCAGCGAGCGCGACGGCGGGACGACGAACTTGTAGCCCACCTGGCGCACCGTGCCGATCATCGACTCGTACTCCGAGCCGAGCTTGGCGCGCAGGCGCCGCACGTGCACGTCGACCGTCCGGGTGCCGCCGAAGTAGTCGTAGCCCCAGACCTCGCGCAGCAACTGGTCCCGGGTGAACACCCGCCCCGGGTGCTGGGCCAGGAACTTCAACAGCTCGAACTCCTTGTACGTGAGGTCGAGCGGGCGGCCCTTGAGCTTCGCGGCGTAGGTGTCCGGGTCGATGTTCAGCTCACCGGCCCGGATCGAGCCGCCGGCGCCGGCTGTGGCGTTGCTCAGCCGGCCGACCGCGAGCCGCAGCCGGGCCTCCACCTCGGCCGGCCCGGCGCCGGCCAGGATCACGTCGTCGACGCCCCAGTCCGCGTTGAGCGCGATCAGGCCCGCCTCGGTGACCACCGCGACCAGCGGCACGCCGAGCCCGGTGGCGTGCAGCATCCGGCACGTGGCGCGCGCCTCGCTCAGTTCGGAGCGGGCGTCCACCAGTACGGCGTCCGGCGTGGGGCCGGACACCAGCGTGCGGACGTCGCGGGGTGCGGTGCGGACCGAATGCGGCAGCAGGTCGAGTGCCGGCAACACCGCCGACGGCTCACCGGCCCGTGCGGTCACGAGCAGCAGGAGCTCCACGATCACCTCCGTCCCGGCGGCCCTTCGGCCGCGCGCGACCAGCAACACGCCCGGGTGAGGGCGGCGCTGTGAACTTGCGTGGGTCCCGGCGTCGCTGACGGGCGGGTAACGGCCTGAGCGTAACTGATGGACCGGCCGTCACCTCCGGGGCGCTTTCCCGTTTGCCCTTTCTGCCCATGATCGCGGCGCAGGTTTTAACGTCGCCGAAACCGGGACCTCCGCCGAGCCGCCCGGGTCTGGCACGATCGGGGCGTGTTTCCCTCTACCTCGCGCGACGCCGGTCGTGACCCGTGGCCCGACGGTCCGCCTCCCGGGCCGTCCGGGCCCGCCCGTGGCTACCCTCCCGCCCCGCGTACCGGCCCGGCCGACGAGGAGGGGGAGCGGCCGGAGCGGAAGGGGCCGCGCCGGCTGCGCAAGGGCGGTCCCGGCCGGCGGCCCGACGACGAGTCCGACGAGGCGCCCGAGGAGGAGCTGCCACCGGTCCCGGTCCGCCGGCCGCTGGCGCTCACCGTCGCCGGCTTCGCCGCGCTGCTCGGCGTCGGCCTGGTGCTCGGCGCGCAGACCTCCGGCCCCGGGCACCGGCTGCCGTTCGCGGCCATCATCTTCGGCGTCCAGCTGCTCTTCGTGCTCGCCTGGACGATGGCCATGCGCCCGCCCGCGCTGCTGGTCGTCGCGCTGGGCAGCGTCGGCACGGCCGTGATCGCCGACGTGGCGGCCGTGCAGTCGGACATCGCCGGCCTGGCCCCGCTCGGGTACGCCGCGGCCGCCGGGCTCCTGCTCGCCGTGCTGGGGCAGCTCGTCCGGCGGGTGGACCGGGTCCGGGTGACCGACTCGCTCGGCGGCACCCTGCTCATCGTGGTGGGCGTGGTCGCCTTCGGCACGCTCATCGTGCTCAGCCGGATTCCCAAGGGCACCCAGGCGATCACGGTCTGCCTCACCGCCGCCGGGGTGGGACTGCTGGTGGCGCGGCTCACCGACGCGGTCGCGCCGTGGCCGCGGCTCGCCCCGCAGGTGCCGCGCGGCGCGGCCGGCGTGGTCGCGGGCGCCATGCTCGGCACCCTCACCAGCGCCGTGCTCGGCAGCTACCTGGTCGGTTTCACGCCGACCAGCGCCGCACTGGTCGGCGTGGTCAGCGCGGCCACCGCCGTCCTGGCCGACCTCGCCGTGGGGTACGCCGAGGCGGGCCGCCTGATGGCCGGTGAGCCGCCGACGATGTGGGCGGCCCGGCACATGCAGGGGCCACTGGGCGGGTTCGCACTGGCCGCGCCGGCCGCGTACGCGATGTGCGTACTGTTCCTCTGACGCGGTTGGGGAAGATTCGCCTCGGGTAAGTACGGTTGCGCCGCGAGACGCGGTGACGGCGGCGAGGACGGGAGGCGGCGTGGCAGAGGCGTATCCGGCAGAGGGCCGACCGCGGCGACGCGGCCGGAAGGTGCTGATCGGCTTCGTCGTCCTGCTGCTGGTGCTGGCCGGGCTGCTCGTCGTCGCCGACCGGGTCGCCGCAGGCGTCGCCGAGCGGGCGATCGCCGACCAGGTGCGGCAGGAGATCGCCAAGCAGGACGCGCAGTCCGCCGCGCCGCAGGTCGAAGTGGGTGGCTTCCCGTTCCTCACCCAGGTGCTCGACGGCCGGTACCAGCGCATCTCGATCCAGCTCACCGACGTGCGTGGCGCCGTCCAGGGTGACGCCGTGGAGGTGCCGAAGCTGGACGTGGACGCGCGCAACGTGACCGCGTCGCTGGACACGCTGCGCTCCGGCCGGGGCGACGTGGTGGCCGAGAGCGTGGACGGGCGGGGCACCGTCACCTACGAGAGCCTGGCCAAGCTGCTGGACCGCCCCGGGCTGACGCTCGGCGAGCGGAACGGCAAGCTCGCCGTGACGGCTCCGGTGGACATCCTCGGCGTCAAGCTCACCGTCAACGGCACCGCCGACGTCACGGTGGCCGGTGGCAAGGTCGCGCTGCGCTTCAACGACCTCACCGCCGACGGCCTGCCGAACGTGCCACTGGCCCGGGCCGCGCTGACCCGGTACGCGCAGGGCATCTCGATCGACGTGCCGCTGCCGGAGCTGCCGTTCCAGCTCAACCTGCGCAAGGTGGAGCCGAAGCCGGAGGGCCTGGTGGTCACGGCGGACGCGGCGAACGTGCCCATCAACTCCGCCGGCTGACCAGCCGGCCTGCCGTCGACTCAGCCGGCTGACCAGCCGGACGGCTGTCCCGGATGCTGGTCGGCGTGGTGGCGCTGTGGGCGTGGGCTGGTAATCTCCCTGCCCATGGGGACCCACCTCACCAAACGGCGCGCGGTCGACCTGTGCCGCGTGGCCACCTGCCTGTGTCGCCCCGTCATCTGACGGCGGGGCTGTCTCCGGCCGCCTGAACGGCGGCCACCCAGGGTCCACGAACCTCTCCCGGTTCCCCTCAACGCCCGGCAGCGGCGCCGTCGCACGTACCCGTGATCCGTTCCTAGCTCTGGGTCCCGCGCGTGGTGCGACAACAATCGACATCGATCTCCGCGCGCAGGCTCACCAACCATCCTCACCAGGGAGTGATCTGATGAGTCGCGACACCGCACTCGTTTCGGCCGAGTGGGCCGAGAAGAACCTCGACGCCCCGGGCGTCGTCTTCGTCGAGGTCGACGAGGACACCTCGGCCTACGACACCGGGCACATCGCCGGCGCCGTCAAGCTCGACTGGCGCACCGACCTCCAGGACCAGATCCGCCGGGACTTCGTCAACAAGTCCCAGTTCGAGGCGCTGCTGTCCGACCGGGGCATCGCCAACGACGACACCGTGATCCTGTACGGCGGCAACAACAACTGGTTCGCCGCGTACGCGTACTGGTACTTCAAGCTCTACGGCCACGGCGACGTCAAGCTGCTCGACGGCGGCCGCAAGAAGTGGGAGCTGGACGCGCGTCCGCTCGTCACCGACGCGGTGGAGCGGCCGAAGACGCAGTACGTCGCGCAGGAGCCGGACACCTCGATCCGCGCGTTCCGCGACGAGGTGGTCGCCGCGATCGGCACCAAGAACCTGGTCGACGTGCGCAGCCCCGACGAGTTCGCGGGCCGTCTGCTCGCCCCCGCCCACCTGCCGCAGGAGCAGGCGCAGCGGGCCGGTCACATCCCGACCGCGATCAGCGTCCCGTGGTCCAAGGCGGCGAACGAGGACGGCACGTTCAAGTCCGACGACGAGCTGCGCAAGATCTACGCCGCCGCCGGGCTGGACGACAGCAAGGAGACGATCGCTTACTGCCGGATCGGCGAGCGCTCCTCGCACAGCTGGTTCGTGCTCCAGGAGCTGCTCGGGCACCGCAACGTGAAGAACTACGACGGTTCCTGGACCGAGTACGGCTCGCTCGTCGGCGTGCCGGTGGCGCTCGGCGACGAGCCCGGGGAGGCCTGATGACCGCCGCCTCCGCCGCCTCGACGGCTGCCGCCGGCTGCGCCGCGCCGGACCAGGCCGCCCCCCTCCCGGCCAGCCTGGATCTGGAGAAGGAGACCGTCATCACCGGCCGTGTGCTGTCCGAGTCCGGCGAGGTCGTGCCGGGCGCGTACGTGCGGCTGCTCGACTCCACCGGTGAGTTCACCGCCGAGGTGGTGACGTCGCCGGCCGGGCAGTTCCGGTTCTTCGCCGCGCCGGGCTCGTGGACGCTGCGGGCGCTGTCCCGCCACGGCAACGGCGACACCGCCGTGGCCGCGGCTCGCGGGATCAACGAGGTGACCGTCTCGGTCGCCGCCTGACCCACGCTCTGATCGTGGCCCGCCACCCACAGGGGTGGCGGGCCACGAGCCGTTCCGGCGAGGTACGTCCCGGCCGTGGCTGGCAGGCTGGACGGCGGTGCGCCCCGGACGCGCCGGAGGGGGACCAGATGCCCGACGACGCCGCTGCCCACGCGATTCGCTATCTGATCGACTTCATCGACGGCAACCGGGGCGAGACGATCGTCCGCGAACTCCAAGGCGCCGACGGGTCCGGCCGCACGCGCCCGTTCGACGTCTCGGTCGCCAGCCTCGACACGGACCTGTCGTTCCTCACCAAGCGGGCCACGCTCGTCACCGCCAAGCTGATCCTCTCCCAGCCCGGCGGCGAGCACCGCTATCTGGTCAACCGGGAAACCTGCAAGTGGTGCGGCAAGGACCCGGAGCGCTGCGGCCCGGACTGCCGGTACGAGGACATCCAGATCGACCAGCTCTTCGCCGAGTGCGACGACCTGCACCGCCTCGGCGCGTACCTGCGGGACTGCGCGCCGCTGCTGGAGCAGGGGCAGCTCGTCTACTTCCCGCAGACCTTCCGCCGCCGCCACCTGGAGTCACGCGCGCCGGACGCGCAGTCCACCTCCTCGCCGTTCAACAGCGTGGGTCAGATCGAGCTGGGCGACAACCCGGACCGCACGCTCGACCTGATCGTCAAGGGGCACCGTGTCGTCGACGTGCCGAGCGGGGATCCGGTGAAGGCGCGGCTGGTGACCCCACTGCTCCAGCTCGACCTGCCGATGCTGGAGGGCACCTCGCTGCGGGACTACTGCGCCATCCTGACTCAGGAGAGCGACGCGCTCGCCGCGACCCAGGCGTACCTGCGGGGCCGGATGCTGGACGTCGACACGGATCCGGACAAGGCGCTGGTGCAGCTCGCGAAGCTCGACGCGGAGATCCAGGAGGGGGTACTGGCGGCTCGCTCCGAGGTCGCCCGGGTGGCCCGGCGCTCGGCCGTGCAGGCCGCGGGCGCTGCGATGGCGACTGTCGCCGCGACGCTGGTGGCGGTCGAGGGCACCCACCTGGCGCCGGTGCTCGGCATGCTGGGCGCGGGCGGGTTCTTCTCCGCGGTGCTCGCCGCCGACCAGTACGCCGACCGTCGTGGCGAGCTGCGGCAGCGCCCCTTCTACCTGCTGTGGCTGCTGTCCCGCCGGTCCGTCCCGGCCTGACCGGGAGTGCCGAGGCGCGGCCGGGCGCCTCGCCGGCACGTGACACCATGGCCGGGTGACTGCCGTCGAGACGGGCTACGTCCCGCCCACCCCTGGAGAGCAGCCGGGCGCGGGCCGGCGTCGGCTGCGCTGGCTGACGGTCGCCACTGTGGCGTGGGCCGTGCTGCTGGCCGGGCTGACCTGGTGGTCGGTGCGCACCGACCCGCCGACGGTCAAGGAGCAGCGCTCGCTGGACGCGGCCGGTCCGGTGGTGGACCGGGCGATCGGTGAGCTGACCGGCGCGGTCGGATCCGACGGCGTACCGGCGCTCGTGCCGGTCCGGCTGGAACGCGGCTGCCGGATCACGCCCATGGACTCCGGCGCGACGCTTGAGCGCGGCGTCGAGGTGGCGATCGGTGGCGACAACGTGCGCGTGGTGCTGCAGCGCATCGCCGACCGGCTGCCGCAGGCGTGGCGGGCGGGCGTGTCGACGTTCGACGGCGAGCCGCTGCTGCGTGCCGACGCGGGTGACTTCGTCGCGGTCGAGGGCCGCGCCGACGGCCCGGGCCGGGTGCTGCTGACCGCCGCGACCGGCTGCCGGCCGCTTGGTTCCGGCTACCGCGCGCCGACCGCCGACGCCGCGGCCGAAGCCGGCGCGCTGGCGTCGGCGCTGGGCCGGTGGGGCGGCGCGACCGGCGCGGTCCAGGTCCTGGCCGCGCCCTGCCCCGGTGGGGGCGCCGCCCGCACCGCCCGGGGCGAGGCCGCCGCGCCGGCGGATCAGCCGCTCGCCGCCGCGTTCGGCGGTGGCGCCGCGCCGGTGGTGGACTCCGCCGACCGATACGCGCGCCCGGGCGAGCCGGCCGTGCTGGCCGAGCGGGTCGACGAGCGGGTGCGCGTGGCGGTGACCACGCCCTGCCCGGCCTGACTCACTCGCCGGGCAGCGCGAGCGGCGGCGGCGCCGGCTCCTCGTGCGGTTCCCGGCTGCGGCCCAGCGCGTCCACCCGGCCCCAGCGGCCCGGGATGTCGAGCAGCTCCACCCGGCCCATGCCCGGCGGTACGGCCGGGTCGATGATCAGGTGCTCGCCCTGCGGCTCCAGCCCGAGCATCACCCGTAGCAGCAGCAGCGGAGTGCCGGCGGACCACGCCTGCGGGCTGCACGCCGTGGGGTACTCCACCGGGTAGTCGGTGAGGCCACGTTCGTAGCCGGCGAACACCTCGGGCAGGCGGCCGTCGAAGTAGCGGGAAGCGCCGATCAGCGCGTCGCAGAGCAGGCCGGCCTCCCGGCGGAAGCCGTACCGCCACAGGCCCCAGGCGATGATCGAGTTGTCGAACGGCCACACCGTGCCGACGTGGTAGCCGACCGGGTTGTACCGGCCCTGGTCGTCGGCGAGCGTGCGTACCCCCCAGCCGGAGAACAGGCGCGGCCCGAGCAGATGCCCGGCGATCGCCGGGGCCCGGGACTCGTCCACGATGCCGCTCCACAGCAGGTGGCCGATGTTCGAGGAGAGCGCGTCCACCTGCTGGCCCCGCGGGTCGAGCGCCAGCGCGTAGTACTCCCGGTCCGCGATCCAGAAGTCGCGGTTGAACCGTTCCTTCAGCGCCGCGGCCTCCTGCTCCAGCCGGTCGGCGTACGCCGGGTCCTGCCAGTGGGTGCGGGCCATGCGGGCGGCGCGCATCTTCGCGTCGTACGTGTATCCCTGCAGCTCGCAGGTGGCCCGGGGGAACTCCGGCATCCGCCCGTCGGCGTAGGAGATGGCTTCCGGTGAGTCCTTCCAGCACTGGTTCGGCAGCCCGGTCTCCGGGTTGCGGGACATGTACCAGACGTATCCGGTGCCGAGCAGGTCCCCGTACGTGTCGAGCCAGGTCAGCGCCGCCCGGGTCTCGTTCTCCAGGTTGCGTACCAGATCGGCGTCGCCGGTCCACCGCTCGTACTCGTCGAGCAGGATCACGAACAGTGCCGTGGTGTCGGCCGCGCCGTAGTACGGCGAGTGCGGTTGCTCCTCGAACCCGGCGCTCTCGCCGTAGCGCAGCTCGTGCAGGATCTTGCCCGGCTCCTCGTCCCGGAAGTCGTCGACCCGGCTGCCCTGCAGGCCGGCCAGCATGACGATCGTCGGTTTGACCAGGTCGGGCAGGAACGGCAGCACCTGGAGCGAGGTGAAGATGCTGTCCCGGCCGAACAGCGTCATGAACCAGGGCAGGCCGGCGGCGAGCAGCCGGACCCCGAGCGTGATCGACTCGTACCGGAGCGCGGCCAGGTCGTTGAGGCTTCGCCGGTACGCCCCGGCCAGCGGCTCGCAGTCGCAGCCCAGCTTCGGCGCGCGGCTGATCAGGGCGCTCTGCTCGGCCTCGATCTCGGCAGCGGTGCGCTGGCCGCCCAGCGGCAGGACGGCCCGGATGTCCTCACCACGCGCGCCGTAGATGATGGTGCTGACGTGCAGCCGGGTGGTCCATTCGCCGTGCGGGCCGATCCGGACCCGGAAGGTCATCCCGTCCGCGTCGACCTCGACCGGCGCGCTGCTGGTCACCAGCGTCTCGCGGCGGAACGCCTCCCGGTGGTAGGTCAGCCGCAGGCCGTTCCGCTCCACCGTCGGCGTGGTGCGTCCCTTCTTGTCACGCCGGTTCTTGATCTCCAGGAGGTCGGCGAAGTCGGAGCCGATGTTCAGCCGGAGGTGGAACTCCTGTTCCTGTTCGGAGTGATTGAGCACTGTCAGTTCCTCGTCGAGGCTGGCCCCGATCGCGCGGCTGCGGATCACCGAGACGTTGGCGTCCAGGTAGTGCGTCGGCTCGCCGGGGACCAGGAAGAACCGGGTCTTGTACGACAGCGAGTCGTCGATCGAGAGCGCGTGCAGGGGTTGCCCGTCGATGGTGAGGAACCAGGTGGAGAGGAACCGGGTGTCGAAGGCGAACAGCCCGGTGGGGAAGTCGTACGACGGCTCGATGTTGCCGCGATCGTCGCTGACCAGGAACGTGTTGCCGTCGAGGATGCTGACCCGGTCCTTCACACCAGCCGCCGGACGTGCTCGCGGGCGGCGTCCCGGGGATCCCGCACGTCGGGCCGTTGCGGCAGGAATCGGCGGAACGCCAGGAACAGCACGACGTGACCGCTGAACGTGGCCTCGTTGCGCAGGACCGCCGCCAGGCCGGCGGCCCGCCCGGTGACGAGCTTCTCGAACAGCTCGGTGGACAGCGTCAGCACGCCGTCCGCCTGCCGTAGCTCCTCCCGGCTCACCTGCGCCGATCCGGGGGCCAGCGTCACGTACCAGTGCTCGGTACGGTTGCCGTCGGCCAGGTCGATCTGAAGCGTCCCCCCGACCGGGCTGTTCAGGACGGCTGCGGCACGCGCCGGCAACGACGCGAAGAATTCCTGGATCGCCTGATTCACATTCGCATGGTAGGCAGCATCCGGACATGTCGGGTCAGGATCGGCGCACTGGGCAGAATGGACAACCTGGGCCGGTTGTCAGTAGACCAACGCCTGTGCGCCCTCGGCCATCGCTTCCTCGACGAACACGGCGGCGCCCGCGATGCGTACGCCGGGGATGACGTCGTCCGTGCCGATGTCCCGCCGGGCCGCGCACTGGGTACAGGCGGTCACCCGGCCGGTGGCCAGGACGACGTGCAGCAGTTCGCCCAGCGGCGCGGAGTGCGGCAGCTCGAACGACTCGGCCCGCCCGGGGAGCGCGAACCAGGTCGATTCGCCGGTGAGCCAGAGCGAGACGTCCACCCCGGCCGCGGCAGCGGTGGCGGCGACTGTGAACGCCTGGGCGCAGCGTTCCGGTGAGTCCGCGCCGGCGGTGGCCTTGACGACGAGAGAGCGCGCCATGCCGCCCAGCATAGGATGGTCCGGATGGTTACCGAGATCGGGTTCGTCAGCCTGCTGGTCGCGGGCCTGGGCGCGCTCGCCGGTGGCCTGGTCTATCTCGCGGTCCGCATAGCTAGAGGTAAGTGGTGAATCTGTGAGTGAGAATCCGCTTCAGCCGCCGTGGTTGAACGCGCCGCCGGTCGACCCGTACCCGTACGAGGAGAGCCACGACCTGCGCGTCGGCCCGAAGCTGCACCCGAGCCTGGACGGCCTGCTGCCGTACATCGGGGTGTGGCGCGGCCGGGGCCGGGGTGGGTTTCCGACGATCGAGGACTTCGACTACGCGCAGGAGATCCGGATCAGCCACGACGGCCGGCCGTTCCTGTTCTACGAGTCGCGGGCCTGGCTCCTGGACGAGCAGAGCCGCCCGGTCCGTCCGGCCGGCCGCGAGGTGGGCTGGTGGCGTCCGGTGCTCGACGGTGAGCGGGTCACCGACGAGCTCGAGGCGCTGATGACCACGCCGACCGGCGTGATGGAGCTGCACATCGGCAAGCGCAAGGGCACCCAGATCGAGTTCGTCACCGACGCGGTGGTGCGTACCGCCACGGCGAAGGAGGTCACCGCCGGCGCCCGGCTCTTCGGCATCGTCGAGGGCGCCCTGCTGTACGCGCAGGAGATGGCCGCCGTGGGCCAGCCCCTCACCCCGCACCTGTCCGCCCGCCTGACCCGGGTAGCCGGCTGACCCTGCGGGGGAAGTTCAGGAGGGCCTGGACGCGGGGGGTCAGGGGGGAACTCGGGCGGGGAGTGCCGTCCAGGGTCCGGACCTCCGCCGGGCCGCGTAGGGAGCTGGTCAGCCAGATCGCCTCGGCCTCGTGCAGGTCGGGCACGGTGGGCAGGTGCTCGGCCGCCGCGAGGCCCAGCTCGCCGGCCCGTTCCAGCAGGTGGCGGGCGGTCACGCCGGGCAGGACGCCGGTCTCCGCCGCCGGCACCGTCGAGAGGGTCCCGCCGCGCAGCCACACCACGTTGGCGGTGGGCCCCTCCAGCACGTAGCCGTCCGTCGAGACCCAGAGCACGTCGTCCACCCCGGAACGTTGCGCCCACCGCCGGGCGGCGGTGCTCAGCGCGTACGAGGTGGACTTCACGCCGCTGGGCAGCCACCCCAGCTCGGGGCGGGCCCGGGCGGCCACCCCGAGCGGCAGCGTGGCCACCGTCACCCCGGTCCGCCGGGCCAGCCGGACCACGGCGGGCACCTCGCCCAGCGTGGCGTACACCGTGGCCGGCCCGCCGCCCTCCGGCCCCCGGGTGCAGACCAGCCGCAGCGCGCCCTCGGTCTCCGGCGGCCAGCCGGCGCGGACCGCGTCCAGCAACTCGACGAGCGCGCCGTCCGGGGGCAGCGGCAGGCCGATCGCCGCCGCGCCGGCCCGCAGCCGGGCCAGGTGCGGCGCCAGCAGCCAGGGGCCCCCGTCGCGCAGGTGCAGCGTCTCGAACAGGCCGTCGCCGTGCAGCACACCCCGGTCGTCGCCGCGCAGCACCGGCTCACCGGCCGGCACGAGCCCTCGGCCGAGCACCGCCACCCGCGTCGCCTCCACGGCCGCAGCGTAGTGGCGTACCCCGGCGGCGCACGGACCGGCGCGGCGGCCGAACTATGATCGAAGGGTGTCCGAATCCTCCCTCGCGGAAATGCTCCGCGCGCGCGGGCTGCGGCTGACAGCGCAGCGGCAGCTCGTGCTCCAGGCCGTCCTCGACCTCGGGCACGCCACCCCGGAGCAGGTGCACACGGCGGTCCGTGAGGTAGCGGCCGGCGTCAACATCACCACCATCTACCGCACCCTGGAGCTGCTGGAACGGCTCGGTCTGGTCACGCACACGCACCTGTCGCACGGTTCGCCGACCTACCACGCGGCCGGCGAGCACCAGCACGTGCACCTGGTGTGCCGGGAGTGCGGAGCGATCGACGAGATCTCACCCGAGATGCTCCGCCCGCTCGCCGACCAGCTGGCCGACCAGCGCGGGTTCCAGGTCGACATCGGGCACGTCGCGCTCTTCGGAGTCTGCGGCCGCTGCGCACAGAACGGGGAACGCACATGATCGACATCGCCGGAGCGGTGACCACCGACGCCATCGACGACCAGACCCGCGACCAGCCCGAACCGGCCCACCGCGCGGCCGGTGTCGGCCCGGTGGCCGCGCACTACGGCGACCCGATGCGCGAGCAGCGGCTCCTGGCCACCGGCGTGGGGCTGGTCGACCGCTCGCACCGGGGCGTGGTCGCCGTGCCGGGCGAGGAGCGGATCAGCTGGCTGCACACGCTGACCAGCCAGCATCTGGCCGCGCTGGCTCCGTGGCAGGGCACCGAGCTGCTGGTGCTCTCGCCGCACGGGCACGTCGAACAGCACGCGATGGTCGCCGACGACGGCGAGACCACCTGGCTGGACACCGAGCCGGGGATGACCGGCGGCCTGCTGTCGTACCTGGAGAAGATGCGGTTCTTCAGCAAGGTCGACCCGCGCGACGCCACCGCCGAGTACGCGCTGCTGTCGCTGGTCGGGCCGGACGCGCCCGGCGCGCTCGACACGCTCGACACGCTCGGCGTGACCGGGCTGGCCGCCCCCGACGTGGTCGCGGTGCCGGGTCCGAAGTTCCGCTCCGGCGAGCTGCCCGCGCGGCCCTCAGTGGTGTACGACGTCAAGCCGCTGCCGATCGGCGGCTGGGCCCGCCGGGTGGCGCTCGGCGTCGACCTGCTGGTACCCCGCGCGGCCATGGACGGAGTGGTCGCCGAACTGCGCGGCGCCGGGGTGCCGGTGGCCGGGCTGTGGGCGTACGAGGCGACCCGGGTGGCCGCCAAGCAGGTGCGGGCCGGGGTGGACACCGACCACCGCACGATCCCCGCCGAGGTGGACCTGATCGCCCCGGCCGTGCACCTCGACAAGGGCTGCTACCGGGGGCAGGAGACAGTGGCCCGGGTGCACAACCTGGGCAAGCCACCGCGCCGGCTCGTCCTGCTGCACCTGGACGGCGTGATGAGCGACCAGCCGCCGGCCGCCGGTACGCCGGTGACGCTCGACGGACGGACCGTCGGATTCGTGGGCACCGCCGTGCAGCACTACGAGCTGGGCCAGGTCGCGCTGGCGGTGCTGAAGCGCAACACGCCCGACGACGCCCGCCTGCTGGTCGGCGAAACCGCCGCCGCCGTCGACGTGTAAGGAAGGGCCCCCTTTTAACGCCTCCGGTAGAGGAAGGGTCCCTTCTTAACGCCGCTCACGCCGGAAATCCTCCGGTCGACCCGGCGCCGGGCGCCGGTCTAGGATCCGGGGCATGACGACAGGGACGTTGATCACGGTTGCCCCCACCGGCGCGGAGTCGGCGAAGGCGGAGGTGCCGGCGCTGCCGGTCACGCTCGACGAGCTGCTGCTGACCGCCAAGGAGTGCGAGGCGCTGGGCGCCGCCGTGATCCACGTCCACATCCGCGACGACGACGCGCGGCCCACGCTCGACCAGGGGCGGCTGCGGGCCACCGTGGCGGCGCTGCGGGAGAACACCGACCTGATCGTGCAGCTCTCCTCCGGCGGCGCGGTGACCGACCCGGAGTCCGCCCGGCTCGCCGTGCTCGACGCCGGGCCGGACATGGCCTCCTGCACCATGGGCACCGTCAACTTCGGTGACGACGTGTTCCTCAACCGGTGGGAGTTCATCGTCGACCTGCACACCCGGATGCAGGAGCGGGGCGTCGTCCCCGAGTACGAAATCTTCGACCTGGGCCACCTCACCGCGTTGCAACGGCTGCTCGGCAAGTACGGCCTGCCGCACGGCGGGCACGTGCACGTCGACTTCGTGATGGGTGTGCCGGGCGGCATGCCGGGCACCACGGCGACCCTGGTGGCGGCCCAGCAGATGCTGCGCGACCTGCCGGAGGGCACCACGTTCTCGGCCACCGGCATCGGGCGCAGCACGATCCCGGTGATGATGGCCGCGCTGTCGACCGGCGGTCACCTGCGCGTCGGCATGGAGGACACGGTCACGTACGCCAAGGGGCGCCCGGTGGAGTCCAACATGCAGCTCGTCGCGCGGGCGGTCGGCTTCGCCCAACTCGCCCAGCGGCCCCCGCTGAGCACCGCCGAGGCCCGTACGCTGCTCGGGCTTCCGACTGCCGCCCGGTAAGCGGCGCACCGGCCGGCAGCCATGTACGGCCCCGGACGACGTCGCAGGTCACCCCGCCGCCTACCGGGTCCGCCCCATCGGTACCGTCCATAACGTGGGAAAGACGTACGAGGGCGGCGTGCCGCTCGCCGAGGTGGTCCGGTCCGGCTTCGTGGAGGGCGTCCACCGGGGTTCCGTGGTGGTGCTCGACGCCGCCGGTGCGCCTGTCGCCGGGGCCGGAGACGTCACCTCGCCGATCTTCCCCCGCTCGTCCAACAAGCCGATGCAGGCGATCGGGATGCTGCGGGCCGGTCTGCCGCTCACCGACCCCGCCGACGTGGCGCTGGTCGCGGCCAGTCACGCCGGTGAGGAGTTCCACATCGAGCGGGTGACCGCGCTGCTGCGCGACGCCGGGCTGACCGGGGACGCGCTGCACTGCCCGCCGGACCTGCCGGTCGGCGAGGCCGCCCGCGAGGCGGTGCTGCGGGCCGGCGGAGGTCCCGCCCGGGTGCTGATGAACTGCTCCGGCAAGCACGCCGGCATGCTGCGCACCTGCCTGGCCGCCGGCTGGCCGCTGGACGGCTACTGGCGGCCCGAGCACCCGCTGCAGCAGCGACTGGCCGCCACGATCGAGGAGTTCACCGGGGAACGGGCGGCGGCGGTCGGGGTGGACGGCTGTGGCGCGCCGGTGCTGGCCGTCTCGCTCACCGGGCTGGCGCGAGCGTTCCTGCGGCTGGTCGACGCCGAGCCGGGCACCGTCGAGCGGACCGTGGCGGACGCGATGCGGACGTACCCGGAGCTGGTCGGCGGCACCCAGGCCGAGGACACGCGGCTGATGCGCGGCGTACCCGGCCTGCTCGCCAAGGTCGGCGCGGAGGGCGTGATCGCGGCGGCGGTCCCGGGGGTCGGCGGGGTCGCCCTGAAGATCGATGACGGCGCGGCCAGGGCCCGCATGCCCGTCCTCGCCTCGGCGCTGTCCCGCCTGGACGTCCGCGCGCCGATCCTCACCGAGTACGCCGAAACCCCCGTGCTGGGCGGCGGCCTCCCCGTAGGCGCAACCCGCCCTCTCTGGTAACCCCCACGCTGCCCCGCCCTGGCTCGGCGATCTTGCACCTTCGGCCCCAGGTGTGCCCGTAACGCCCTGTTTGTCGGGGTAGCGAGTGCAAGATCGCCGGGGGTTGGAGTGCGAGAGGTCAGGGGAGGAAGGACAGGAGGGCGGGGTTGACCTCGGTGGGGCGCTCCAGGGGGAGCAGGTGCGCCGCGTCGGGGACGTCGGGGAGGCGTACACCTCGCGGGGCCTCGTCGGCGATGCGGTCGGCCAGGCGGCGGATGTCGGCCAGGTCGTCGGCGCCGGTGCCGACCAGCACCGGTACGCGCAGCTCGCCCAGCCGGTCGATCGCCGGCGGGTCCAGCTCGCCGACGTCGATCGCGCTCAGCGCCTGCTCGGCGGCGAGCGCCCGGCGGTCCATCTCCTCGGCGAACCGGATCAGTTCCGGGTCGACGTCCTCCGGGCGGCGGGTCGGGCCGACCACCCAGAACCGCACCTCCCCGGCGGCAGTGGCGGCGAAGTCCTCCGGGTCCACGTCGCCGACCAGTTCCTCCCAGAGCTGCTCGGTTTCCTCGGACCACTCGTTGCCGGAGACCGGCGCGCCGAAGAGCGCCAGCGCCGAGATCCGCTCCGGGTGGGCGAGCGCGGCGTCCACCGCGACCCGGCCGCCGAACGAGCAGCCGACGAGCGCGGCCTGCTCGATGCTCAGCGCGTCGAGCAGCCCGATCACGTCGTCGTGGTGGGTGAACGGCGTGGGCGGCAGCTCCGACTCGCCGTAGCCGCGCAGGTCCAGCGCGATGACCCGGTGCCGTTGCGCGAGCGCGGGGATCTGCCCGCGCCACATCCGCCGGTCGGCGATGCCGGCGTGCAGCAGCACCACTGCGGTGCCGGTGCCGGTGCCGCTCTCGTCGTACGCGAGCCGCGCGCCGTTGATCTCGATCTTGGTCACGGGGAAGAACGGTACGGACCGGACATGGGCTCCGCAACCGCCATTGGTGACCCTGCTAACTCTGGTTAGCGTTTTGCTTGCAGGAGTTAGCAGCCCGAGCTAGCGTTGAGTCATGGCCACCAGCAAGGACCTTCCCGATGTCGGCGGGTTCATTCGCGACCTGCGGCGCAACGCGAAGATCTCACTGCGCCAGCTCGCCGAGCAGGCGGGTGTCAGCAATCCCTACCTGAGCCAGATCGAGCGAGGGCTGCGCAAGCCGAGCGCCGAGGTGCTCCAGCAGCTCGCGAGCGCGCTGCGCGTCTCCACCCCGGCGATGTACCTGCGGGCCGGGCTGCTGGACGACAAGGAGGGCCAGGGCGTGCTCGCGGCGATCGCTGTCGATCCCGAGCTGACCATGGCCCAGAAGCAGTCGCTCACCCAGATCTACGAGACGTTCCGGCGCGAGAACGCGCGCCTGGCCGAGGCGACCGAGGTAGCCGCGACGACGGAAACGGCCGAGACGGCCGCCCCGACGGAGCCGGCCACCGCGCCCGAGGCTCCGGCGACCGTCACCGCTGCAGCTACCGGTCCCGTCACGCCGGAGGGCACACCGACCGAGGCGGTCCTCGAATCGGTAGCCGTCACCGAAGCGGGCGCCGCGCCCGCGCCGACCACCGCCGCCCCTGAGCACACGACCGCCCGCCGGGCGGCCCAGAAGGCCGCCGGTGCGGCCGAGGAGGAGCAGTCATGACCACCCAGCCGAAGACCAACCGCATTCCCGCACCCCTCTACGCCGCCGCCGGCGCCGGTGAGCTGGCCCTGGAGCAGCTGCGCAAGCTGCCGACGGTGGTCAGCGGCCTCGGCACCCGGGTCGTCGCCGACCTCGGCGGCAAGGCCGTCGTCACCGGTTTCGAGCTGCGCCAGAAGGCCACCGAGACGCTGAAGACCGCCAACCAGACCGCCACCGGGCTGCGCGAGCGGGCCGTCGCCACCGACCTCGACCAGCTCCGCGAGGCGGCCAACCTGGAGAAGCTGCGCGAGGCCGCCAACCTGGAGAAGCTCCGGGACGCCACCAACCTGGACAAGCTCCGCGAGGCCGCCACCCGCAACGCCGCCGTGGTGGTGGCCGGTGCGCACGCCGCGCAGGAGCGCGCCATGGCCGCGTACGCCGAGCTGGTCGCCCGCGGTGAGCGCGTCGTCGGCGCCGGTGTGCTGGAGGCCGCCGACACGGTGAACGCCGACATCGCGGCCACCGAGGCCGTCGGAATCGACGTGGCCCCGAAGGCCGCCGAAACCCCGAAGACCGACGCCGCCCCGAAGGCCGCCGCCGTGACGACTGACGTGCCCAGCCCGGCCGAGGTGGCCGAGGCGGTGGCCGCCAAGCCGGCCGCGGTGAAGCGCACCCGCGCCACCAAGGCGACCGCGACCAAGGCCGCCAAGCCGGCCACCCCGTCGGCGAAGCTGCCGAAGGCCACGAAGCGGACCCGCCCGGCCGCCGAGTGATCCGTCGCACCAGCGGGACCCCGGACAACGTCTTGTCGGACGTTTCCGGGGTCTCGGCATAAGCTTGCCCCCATGGCCATCGCCGCGCCGATTTTCGCGTTCGCAGTCCAAGACGTGATCCAGCTGATCCTGCTCGTCTTCGCCCTGGTCGTTCAGGGAGTGGCGCTGGTGCACGCGGTCACCCAGCGCGGCGACGGATTCGCCGCGATCGGCACGCTGCCCAAGGGCGGCTGGGTCGCCATCCTGGCGGTCTGCCTGCTGTTGACCCTGCTCGGCTTCGGCCCGATCAGCCTCTTCGGACTGATCGGCATCGCGGCCGGTCTCATCTACCTGCTCGACGTGCGGCCCGGCCTGCGGGACCTGCACGACGGCCGAGGGTCCTGGTGAGAGGTTTCCGCTGGCCCCCGCCGCCGGACGGCGGTCCCCGCACCTGGGGGCCGGGTCCCGGCGCGCCCCGGACCGGGCGGCCCGCGCTGCCGGAGCCGGAGACGGAGCTGGTCGCGACGCCGCACGGCGTGAGCCTGGAGCGCCTGGTCACCGGCACCGGTGAGCCGGTCACCGTGTTCGCGCACGGGCTGGGCAACGGCATCGCCACCACCCGTCCGTTCGGCAGCGGCGTCGCCGGTCGGCGCATCTTCTTCCAGTTCCGTGGGCACGGCCGCTCCGACTCCCCGCCCGGCCCGTGGAGCTATCTGGATCTCGCTCGTGACCTGCGTGCGATCTCGGACCTGGGCGGCGCGACCAGGGCGTTCGGTGCCAGCCTCGGAGCGGGCGCGCTCTGCCGGCTGCTCGCGGAGAGCCCGGAACGCTTCGAGCGGCTCGTCTTCTTCCTGCCCGCCGTGCTGGACACGCCGCGTGGCGAGGTGGCGCGGGCCCGGCTCACCGGCCTGCTCGACGCGGTGGCCGAGGGTGACGCCTCGGCGCTCGCCGACGTGGTGTCGCTGGAACTGCCGCCGTCGGTGCGCAACACGCCCGCCGGCTGGGCCTATCTGCGGCAGCGGCTCGACCAGTTGCTGCGCGACGGGCTCGCGCCGGGTCTGGCCGACCTGCCCGGGCAGGCCCCGCTCGACGACGCCGGGTCGCTCGCCGCGGTCACCGCGCCGGCGCTGGTCATCGCCGCCGCCGACGACGACCTGCACCCGGTCGCCGTCGCCGAACGGCTGGCCGCCGCGCTGCCCAACGCCACACTGCACGTGTACGACCGGCCCGGCGTGCTCTGGACCGAACGCGCCGACCTGCGGGGGCGCGTCTCGGAGTTCCTGAACGGGTAACGTCGCCGTCCATGGGCGTCACACACCACGGCCGTACGCACCGGCTCGACCTCGCCGACCCGACCCTGCGCGAGTGGACGTGCCGGGTGCTGGCGGCCGATCCCGAGCAGGGCATCGTGCTGGACCGGTCCGCGTTCTACCCCGGTGGCGGCGGGCAGCCGCCGGATCACGGGGTGCTGCTCTGGCAGGGCGTACAGACCCGCATCGTCGGCACCCGCAAGGGCGACGACCTGTGGCTGATCCCGGCCGAGGGCGACCCGGTGCCGCCGGTCGGCACCGAGGTCACCGGCGCGGTGGAGGACGCCCGCCGGACCATGCTGATGCGTACCCACTCCGGGCTGCACGTGCTCTGCGGCGTGGTGTTCCGTGACTTCGGCGCGCTCGTCACCGGCGGCAACATGGAGCCGGGCGAGGCCCGGATGGACTTCAACCTGCCCGAGGTGCCGCCGGACTTCAAGGCCCGCATCGAGGAGCTGGTGAACGCCGAGGTGGCCGCCGACCGGTCGGTCGCCGTGCGGGTGCTGCCGCGCGCCGAGGCGCTCGCGCTGCCGGACATCATCCGTACCCAGTCGAACCTGATCCCGCCGGAGGAGCAGGAGGTGCGGATCGTCGACATCGTCGGGCTGGACGTGCAGGCCGACGGCGGCACGCACGTCGCCTCCACCGCCCAGATCGGCAAGGTCCAGGTGGTCAAGGTGGAGAGCAAGGGGCGGGCCAACCGCCGGGTACGCGTGCGCCTGGCGGACTGACCCGTCCGGTCACCGCGGCAGGTGAGCGGCCCGGACGGCGAGCAGCCAGCGTTCCACTGTCTTCTCGTCCGGGCGCTCCGGCAGCGGCGAGCGGATCCGGTCGAACTCGGCCTCGGCGTCCGCCACCAGGGCCTGCGCGTCGTCCAGCGCGCCTCCGGCGACCCGTTCGCCGAACGCGCGGAACCAGTCCGGGTCGGCGAGGCGGATCTCCAGCACGCCCGTGGCGTACAGCGCCCGGCCCTGGTGCAGCAGTCGGGCCAGGTGCCGGGCGTGCTTCGCCGAGCGCCGTCGCCCACCGGTGTCCGTCGGGGTGGCGGCGAGCCTGCGGAACTGCTGGGCGGCGTACCCGACGTAGGCGTCGCGGACCCGGGGCGCGCTCAGGAACGCCGACCGGATGGCGATCAGCTCCTCGCCGAATGCGGTACGCGTCTCGTAGCAGTCGTCGGGCAGCCACATCAGCTCGGTGGCTGTCGGGTTGCCGCTCAGCGCCAGCAGCGCGTACTTGCGGGCCTCGTGCAGGGTGACGTCCGGCTCGGTGGTCACGACCGACTCGCGGGGCGGGCGCAGGCCGTGGAACGCGACCGTGGGCGCGGCGAACACGCCGAGCCGGTCGGTGTCCGAGCCGGGACCGGCCAGCCCGTACGCGACCGAGCCGACGATCCCGGACAGCAGCAGGTGCATACCGGTGATGATCGCCCATCCGGGTCTCCCGGGAAACCGGACTTCCGCTGTCAGGTATCTGTTACACGGTGATCCCATGAACTCACCACTGACCGGAACTGTCGCGCTCGTCGCGGGCGCGACCCGGGGCGCCGGCCGGCAGATCGCCGTGCAGCTCGGCGCCGCCGGAGCCACCGTCTACGCCACCGGCCGCACTACCCGGGAGCGCCGCTCCGAGATGGACCGGCCGGAGACCATCGAGGAGACCGCCGAGCTGGTCACCGCCGCCGGGGGCACCGGGATCGCCGTCGCGGTCGACCACCTCGACCCCGAACAGGTACGCGCCCTGGTCGAGCGGATCGACGCCGAGCAGGGCCGCCTCGACGTGCTCGTGAACGACGTCTGGGGCGCGGACCCGCTGATCACCTGGGAGAAGCCGGTCTGGGAGCAGCCGCTCGACGCCGGGTTCCGCACGCTGCGGCTGGCAGTCGACACGCACATCATCACCAGCCACTTCGCGCTGCCGCTGCTGATCCGCAACCCGGGCGGGCTGGTCGTCGAGGTCGGCGACGGCACCAAGGAGCACAACGACAGCGAGTACCGCCTGTCGGTCTTCTACGACCTGGCGAAGGTGTCGGTGAACCGGCTCGGCTTCAGCCAGGCGCACGAGTTGGCCCCGCACGGCTGCACAGCTGTCGCGCTCACGCCCGGCTGGCTGCGCTCGGAGGCGATGCTCGAACACTACGGCGTCACCGAGGCCACCTGGCGCGACGGCGCGAAGACCGAGCCGCACTTCGTCATGTCGGAGACGCCGGCGTTCGTCGGGCGCGCGGTCGCCGCTCTGGCCGCCGACCCGGACCGGGCCCGCTGGAACGGGCAGTCCCTCGACAGCGGCGGCCTGGCCCAGGTGTACGGCTTCACCGACATCGACGGCACCCGCCCGCACTGGGCCCGCTACTACGAGGAGGTGGTCAAGCCGGGCAAACCGGCCGACGACGCCGGCTACCGCTGACCGGCGTCCTTCGACGGTTCGGTGTAGAGCGCCGCCGCGCGGCGGGCCGCCTCGGCGAAGCGAGCCCGCAGCTGCGGCGGCGCCAGCACCTCCACCTCCGGGCCGAGCGCCAGCAACTGGCTGTACGCCACGTCCACCGACTCGACCGGCAGTCGCAGCACCAGCCGCCCCTGCTCGTCCGGCGGCCCGGCCGCGTCGACGGCCTCGGTGTAGACGAACGGCGCGTCCACCAGGCGCCGCAGCGCCCGTAGCCCGGCCGGGCCGAGCCGCACTGTGACCCGCTCCCGCAGCAGCTCACGCAGGAACGCGCCGGCCTGCTCCCGCCAGTACGCCCCGAGGTCGAAACCCTCGTCCCGGTCGAATCCGTCGGCGCTCACCTCGACCGCCACCACCCGGTCCACCCGGTACGTCCGCCAGGCGTCGCCGACCCGGCCGGCCAGGTACCAGACCCCGTTCTTCAGCACCAGCCCGTACGGCGCCAGCGTGCGGTTCACCTCCCGGTCCCCGCGCCGGTAGCGCAGTTCGACCATCCGGTCCCGCCAGACCGCCCGGGCCAGCTCGGCGAGCGTCGGCGGTGCGGGGGTCTCCCGGAACCAGCCGGGCACGTCCAGGTGGAACCGCTGCCCGGTACGCGCGGGCGCGTCCCGCAGGCTCGGCGGCAACGCGGCCAGCACCTTCAGCTCGGCGGCGGCCACCGAGTCGGCCAGTCCCATGTCCCCGGCCGGACCGGGCAGCCCGGCCAGGAACAGCGCCTCGGCCTCGTCCCGGCTCAACCCGGTCAACCGGGTCCGGTAGCCGCCGAGCAGCCGGTAGCCGCCCGCCCGGCCCCGGTCCGCGTACACCGGAACACCGGCGGCGGACAGCGCCAGCACGTCCCGGTAGACGGTGCGCTCGGACACCTCCAGCTCGCGGGCCAGCTCGGCGGCGGTCATCGTCTCCCGGGACTGGAGCAGCAGCACAAGCGAGATCAGCCGGGACGCACGCACAGGCCCATTGTGGTGCACCGGCAGATTAGGCTGTGCCGTCGTGAACGCCTCCCGTACCGTCGCGCCCGTCACCGGCGCGGCCACCCGCTTCCTCGGCGGCGTCAGGCTGCTGCTGCGCGGCTTCGGCATGTACGTCCGCAGCCCGAAGCTGATGCTGCTCGGCGTGATCCCAGCGCTGATCACCGGCGTGCTCTACGTGGCGCTGTTCGCCACGCTGCTCTACTTCGTGGACGACCTGGCGGGCTGGCTCACCCCGTTCGCCGACGACTGGTCGTCGCCCTGGCGCGGGCTGCTGCGGGTCGCCGCCGGACTGGCGGTGGTCGGGGTCGCCGGGCTGATCGGGGTGCTCACGTTCACCGCCGTCACGCTCGTCATCGGCGACCCGTTCTACGAGGCGATCTCGGAGCGGGTCGAGGACCGGCTCGGCGGCACCCCGGGCGCGGTGGACGTGCCGTTCTGGTCCTCACTGCGGCGCAGCCTCGCCGACTCGCTGCGCCTGGTGGCGCTGTCCGCGTTGATCGGCGTACCCCTGTTCGCCGCCGGTTTCATCCCGGTGGTGGGTCAGACGGTGGTCCCGGTGGTCGGTGCCCTGGTGGGTGGCTGGTTCCTGGCGCTGGAGCTGGTCGGCGCGCCGTTCTACCGGCGCGGGATGCGGCTGCCGGACCGGCGGGTGCGGCTGCGGGCCGACCGGCCGACGGCGCTCGGCTTCGGGGTGGCGGTCTTCCTGTGCTTCCTGATCCCGCTCGGCGCGGTGCTGGTCATGCCGGCCGCCGTCGCCGGCGCCGCGCTGCTGGCCCGCCGGTCGCTGGGCCAGCCCATCGAGGAGAGCTGAGATGGACACCGTCCTGATCGAGGGGGACATCACCGCCCAGCAGGTCGACGCGATAGTCAACGCCGCCAACTCGTCGCTGCTCGGCGGCGGGGGCGTGGACGGCGCGATCCACCGGCGCGGCGGCCCGGCGATCCTGGAGGAGTGCAGGGCGCTGCGCGCCTCCCGCTACGGGCGCGGGCTGCCCACCGGCCAGGCCGTCGCCACCACCGCCGGCAACCTGCCCGCGCGCTGGGTGGTGCACACGGTCGGGCCGGTCTTCTCGCCGGGCGAGGACCGGTCGGCGCTGCTGCGCGACTGCTACGCCAACAGCCTGCGGGTCGCCGACGGGCTGGGCGCGACCCGGATGGCGTTCCCGCTGATCTCCGCCGGGATCTACGGCTGGCCGGTCGAGGACGCGGTGGCGCAGGCGCTCAGCGTGCTGCACGCGGCCACCCCCGCGCACGTCACCGAGGCCCGGCTGGTGCTGTTCGGCGCCGACCCGTACGCCGCGGCGGTGCGGGTGGCCGCCGGGCTCAACTGAGTTTGCGCCGGCACGACCACTGGCTGTCCACCGGCCGGTAGCCGAGCCGCTCGTTCACCGCCAGCATCGGCGCGTTCGCCTCGTCGTTCGACGTGTACGCGGTGCGTACCCCGCGTGCCGCGGCGGCGTGCAGCGCGGCCTGCTTGGCCAGCCGGGCCAGCCCGCGTCCCCGGTACGCGGGCAGCGTGCCGGTGAAGTCCGACCACATCCGGTCGCCGTCGCGCTTGACCAGGCTCAGCGCGACCAGTTCGCCGTCCACCTCGGCGAGCGTGCTGGCCTCCCGGTCCAGCCCCGGGTTGTCCCAGCACTCGTGCCGCCACAGGTCGAAGCCGAGCGAGTCCGTCGGCACGTCCCCCGGCTCGTCCCGGGACGACTCGGCGTCGACCCGGTGCACCAGGCGCGGGTCGAGCCCGGCGGCGGACACCAGCCGTACGCCCGGCGGCGCCTGCGGCATCGGCAGGGCGGTGGTCAGGTCGAGCGCCGAGTAGCGCAACTCCCGGCTGGCTGTGAAGCCGTGCCGCTGCGCGAACGGCAGCGACTCGGTCCGCGCGTGGGTGAGCACCCGGGTGGCCCCGAGCGTCCGCAGGTGACCGAGCGCGGTGTCGAACAGCGCGGTGCCGGCGCCTTGGCGGCGGTGCTCCGGATGCACGTGCAGCAGGGCGATCTCGCCCACGCCCGGTGTCGAGGTCTGCGTGTTGCGGTACGCCGACACCCAGCCGACGATCTGCCCGTCCGCCTCGGCGACCCAGCCGGCCCAGCCCTCACCGGGCGGCGGTTCGGTGATCATGCGTCGGGTCGACTCGACGCCGCGCACCAGGTAGGGATAGACGAGCGCGCGTAACGCCACCACGGCGGGCGCGTCGTCGGCACGGGCGGGACGGATCAGGGCTCCACTCACCCGGCGGACCCTAGACCTGCCGCCCTCCGCGCCGCGACCGGTTAACGCGCGGCGGGTTGTACCGGGCGGGCCGTTAAGAGGGGCCCCCTCCTCTACCTGAGGCGTTAAGAGGGGGCCCTTCCTTACGCGGACTCGCGCAGCACCAGCTCCGTGGGGAGCACCAGCGTCTGCTCGACCGTCTCGCCCGCCGCGATCCGCAGCAGCTGCCGGGTCATCGACCGGCCCAGCTCCACTATCGGCTGCCGCACGGTGGTCAGCGGCGGCTCGGTGTACGCGGCCGTCTCGATGTCGTCGAAACCGATCACCGCCACGTCCTCGGGCACCCGCCGCCCGGCCTCCCGCAGCGTCCGCAGGGCGGCGTGCGCCATCAGGTCGGAGGCGGCGAACACGGCGTCCAGCTCCGGGTCGGCGGCGAGCAGCTCGCGCATCGCGGCGGTGCCGGACTCCCGGGTGAAGTCGCCGTACGCGACCAGCTCCGGCAGCCCGGCCTCGCTGATCGCGCTGCGGTAACCGATCAGCCGCTCGATCCCGGCGACCATGTCCTGCGGCCCGGCGATGGTGGCGATCCGCCGTCGTCCGCTCGTGATCAGGTGCTGGACCGCCGTGCTCACGCCGCCTTCGTGGTCGACGTCCACGTACGGGACGTCGGCGCCGTCGAGCGGGCGTCCGCTGCACACCACCGGAATGCCGAGGCGGGCCAGCCGGCCGGGCAGCGGGTCCTCGCCGTGCAGCGAGGCGAACAGCACCCCGTCGACGTGCCGGCCGGTGGTGTACCGCTCGACCCGTTCGTGCCCGGCCGGTGAGCCGGCGAGCATCAGCACGAGCTGCTTGTCCGCCGCCTCCAGCTCCTGCGCCGCGCCCCGGATGATGCCCGGGAACACCTGGTCGTCGGAGAAGACCCGGGTGGCCGCCTCGGGCAGCACCAGCGCGACCGAGTCGGTCCGCTGGGTGACCAGGCTGCGGGCGGCGAGGTTCGGGACGTACCCGAGTTCCTCGACCGCCCGTCGTACTGCCTGCCGGATCGGCTCGGCCACAGTGGTCGAGCCGTTCACCACCCGGGAGACGGTGGCCCGGGACACGCCGGCCAGCCGGGCCACCGCCTCCAGGGTCGGTCGCTGTGCCGTCGTCATCCCCGTTACCACCACCTCGTCACAGCCCGTTCCGGGCGATCACCTCCTGGTACCAGCGGGCACTGCGCTTGGGTGTGCGCCGCTGGGTCAGGTAGTCGACGTGGACGATCCCGAACCGCTTCCGGTAACCCTCGGCCCATTCGAAGTTGTCCAGCACCGACCATACGAGATAACCGCGCAGGTCCACGCCGCGGGCGATGGCTTCGTGCGCCGCGCGCAGGTGCCCGTCGAGGTAGGCGACCCGGTCGGCGTCGGCCACCCCGCCCTGCTCGTCGACGTCGGTGTCCGGAAACGCCCCGCCGTTCTCGGTGATCACCAACGGCAGCCCGGGGTAGTCGGCGGCCACCCGCTCCAGCAGCCGGGTGAGCCCGGCCGGCTCGATCGACCAGCCCATGTCGGTCAGCGGCCCGGCCGGCGGCAGGAACTCGACAGTCCCGGCGGTGCCCGGGTAGGCGTCGCCTCCGGCGCCGCCGGCCCGTCCGGCCACGTACGTGGGCGCGTAGTAGTTCAGGCCGAGCAGGTCCAGCGGCGCGGCGATCAGCTTCTCGTCACCGTCCCGCACGAAGTCCGGCGCGACGATCTGGCTGACGTGGGCCAGCACGTCCGCCGGGTAGCCGGCGCCGGTGAGCGGGTCCAGGAAGATCCGGTTGTGCAGGCCGTCGACGAGCTTGACCGCCTCGGCGTCTGCGGCGCTCGCGACGTCCGCCGGCTGCACGTCGGCCAGGTTGAGCGTTATCCCCAGCGTCTCCACGCCGGCCGAGCGCAGCGCCCGCGCCGCCAGGCCGTGGCCGAGCAGCAGATGGTGTACGGCCCGGAACGCGTCACCGGCGTCCCGCCGCCCCGGCGCGTGCACGCCGGAGCCGTACCCGAGGTAGGCCGAGCACCACGGCTCGTTGAGCGTGGTCCAGGTGCGGACCCGGTCGCCGAGGCTGCCGTGCACGGCGAGCGCGTACTCGGCGAAGTGCTCGGCGGTATCCCGGACGGTCCAGCCGCCCCGGTCCTCCAGCGCCTGCGGCAGGTCCCAGTGGTAGAGCGTGACGATCGGATCTGTGCCGGCGGCCAGCAGCGCGTCGGTCAGCCGGTCGTAGAAGTCCAGACCGCGCGGCTCGACCGGACCGGTGCCGTCGGGCCGGACGCGGGGCCAGGACACCGAGAACCGGTACGCCCGCAGCCCCAGCTCGGCCATCAGCGCGACGTCCTCGGCGTACCGGTGGTAGTGGTCGCAGGCCACGTCGCCGGTGTGGCCCTGGAACACCGCGCCCGGCGTACGGCTGAAGGTGTCCCAGATCGACGGGCCGCGACCGTCCTCGCGGGCGGCGCCCTCGATCTGGTACGCGGCGGTGGCCCCGCCCCAGACGAAGCCCTCCGGGAATCGGACGTTGCTCATGCTTTGACCGCACCTTCCATGATGCCGCCGATGATCTGGCGGCCGAAGACGATGAACACCAGCAGGAGCGGCAGCGTGGCGATGGCCGTGCCGGTGAACACCTGCGACATGTCCTGGTAGTAGCCGTCGGAGAGGGCCCGCAGCGACAGCTGCACCGTCGGGTTCTCCGGGTCGTTCAGCACCGCGTACGGCCACAGGAAGTCGTTCCAGGTGGTCATGAACGTGAGCAGGCCGAGCACGGCGGCGGCCGGGCGCAGCGCGGGCAGCACCACGTTCCAGTAGATCCGGGCGGTGTTGCAGCCGTCCATCCGGGCCGCCTCGATCAGCTCGGTGCTGACCGCCTGGCCCGCGTACTGGCGCATCATGAACACGCCGAAGCCGGTGACCAGTGCCGGCACGATCACGGCGGGCAGCCGGTCGTTCCAGTTCAGCTTCGTCATCAGCAGGTAGAGCGGGATCACGCCGAGCTGGGTGGGGACCATCATGGTGGCGACGATGACCAGCAGCAGTGCGTTGCGCCCGCGGAAGCGCAGCTTGGCGAACGCGAACCCGGCCAGCGTGGAGAAGAACACCACCGAGATCGTGACGGTGGTGGCCACGATGGCGGAGTTGATCAGGCCGGTCAGGAAGTACGCGTCGGTGTTGTCGAACAGCCGGGCGATGTTGGCGCCGAGGTTGCCGCCGGGGGTGAGCGGCGGCGGCACCTGGCCCATCGTGTCGCTGGTCCGGCTGGCCACCACGAACATCCAGTAGATCGGGAAGATCGACAGGACGGCCGAGAGGGTCAGCGCCAGGTAGGTGAGCCGGCTGGCCGACCAGAGGCGGGTCATCGGGAGACCTCCTTGCGGGAGCCGCCGCCGAGCCGGCGCAGGAGCAGGACGTTTATCGCCGCCACCACCGCGATGAGCGCGAACAGCAGCCAGGCCACCGCCGAGCCGTAGCCGAAGTTGTAGTGCGGCGCGAACGCGTTCTCGAACATGTACATGGTCACGGTCTGTGACTCCCGTAGCGGGCCGCCGCGGATCGCGTTGGTGCCGGAGTTGAACATCCGGGGCTCGGTGAAGAGCTGGAGACCGCCGATGGTGGAGATGATGACCGCGAAGATGATCGTCGGCTTGAGCAGCGGAACCGTGATGGACCAGAACTGCCGGGCCCGGCCGGCGCCGTCGATCGCCGCCGACTCGTACAGGTCGCGGGGGATGGCCTGCATGGCGGCCAGGAAGATCAGTGCGTTGTAGCCGGTCCAGCGCCAGTCGACCATGGTGGAGATGGCGACCCAGGCGGCGAACCGGTTCGCCTTCCAGTCGATCGCGCTGACGCCGACGTGGTCGAGCAGCCAGTTGATCATGCCGAACTCGCGGCCGAACAGGACCGCGAACACGATCGCCACGGCGGCGGTCGAGGTGACGTTCGGGATCAGCACCGCCATCCGCCAGGTGGTACGGGCGCGGAGCTGGCGGTTGAGCAGGTTGGCCAGCCAGAGCGCGGCGAGCAGCTGGGGGACCGTGGAGATCACGAAGATGCCCAGCGTGTTGACCACCGAGTGCCAGAAGTCCGGGTCGGCGAGCAACTGGGTGTAGTTGTCGAAGCCGATGAACGGGTGCTCGGCGCCGAGCAGGTCCCAGTCGTGCAGCGAGACCCAGAAGGTGTACGCCAGCGGGTACGCCCCGAAGACGCCGAAGAGCAGGAAGAACGGGGCGACGAAGAGGTACGGCGAGTACTTGGTGTCGAACCGGCTGAGCCGGTTGCCCAGGCCGGGACGGGTGGGGCGGGGTGCCGGTGCGACCGGCGGGCGGGCGTCGAGCTGGACGGCCATGACCCGGGACTCCTTTCCGCCGTGCGGGCGGCACCCGTTGCCGGGACCGCCCGCACGCGCTGCTCGGGTTACTTGGCGGCGGCCTTCTCGGCGTTGGCGACCGCGTCGGTCCAGCCCTGTTCCGGCGAGCGCTTACCCAGCTCCACGCTGCGGACGGCGTTCTCGACCTCGGTCCGCACGGCCTGGTTCTTCGGGCCCATGTAGACCGGCTTCAGGCTCTTGGCACCCTCGGCGAAGATCTTCCCGACCGGGGCCTCGGAGAAGTAGGCGTTCTTCGAGTCGACGATCGCCGGGTCCTCCAGCGCCTGCGGCGAAGAGGGCAGGGGACCCTTCGCCTTGAACGCGCCGATCTGGCCCTTGGCGCTGGTCAGGAACTTGGCCAGCTCGATCGCCTCGGCCTGGTGCTTGCTCTGCTTCGGCACCGCCAGGAACGAGCCGCCCCAGTTGCCGCCGTTGCCGGGGATCTGGGCGATGTCCCACTTGCCCTTGGCGCCCGCGCCGGCATTGCCCTCGATCACACCGGTCATCCAGGCCGGGCAGGCGATGGTGGCGAACTTCGACTGCTTGAACGCCGAGACCCACTCCTCGGACCACGAGCCGTACTTGCCGGACAGCCCCGAGTCGATGATGTCCATCGTGGTGTCGTACGCCTGCTTCACCGCCGGGTTGCTGCCCACGACCAGCTTGTTGTCGGTGTCGTAGTAGCTGTAGCCGTTGGCGTTGCCGGCGGTCTGGAGCAGGATCGTGTTGAACGTGTTCGTCGCGGCGTCCAGGAACGAGGCGCCCGTCTTCTTCGCGGTGAACTGCTCGCCGACCTTGATGTAGTCCTGCCAGGTGGGCCAGAGCTTGGACACCGCCTCCCGGTCGGTGGGCAGGCCGGCCTTGGCGAAGAGGTCCGTGCGGTAGCACATGGCCATGCCGCCGATATCAGTGCCGAGGCCGATGAGCTGCTTGCCGTCGGCGGTGAGGCCCTGGTTCCACTTCCAGTCGAGGAAGTTGCCCTTCAGGTCGGCCGCACCGTGGTCGAGCAGGTTGACGAAGTTCTGCGGGTTGGCCTTGTACTCGACGAGCAGTCCCTCCTCGATGGCGACCACGTCGCCGGCGCCCTTGCCCGCGGCTAGCCACTGGGTGAGCTTCGGGGAGTACTCGTCGAGGTTGCCGCCGGTGCCGCGCTCGACGATCTTCACGCCGGGGTGGCTGGCCATGTACTCCTGGTAGAGATCCGCGTAGCCGAACTGGCCGAAGACGTCGACGGTGAGCGTGATCGGCCCGTCGGCGGCGGCCTCGTCGTCGCCGCCTGCGCAGGCGGTGGTGCCGAGCAGCGCGGTGGCGGCGACCAGGGCCACCGCCGCCAGGCGACGGCGCGTGAAGGTGAGCATGCTGTCCTGACCTCTCGGGGTCGTCGAATCGGGTGGTGGAAGACGGTTCCGGAACTAAGAGAGCGCTCTCACGACAGCGTGGTGGAGGGTCCCGGACCTTGTCAAGAGAGCGCTCTCAGAGCAACCGAAAAAGGCGGAGAGGGACGGTTACCGCCCCTCTCCGCCCGTAATCGCCGCCCGGCTCGGCGCTGGCCTCAGCCGACCCGCAGACCGTCCAGCAGGCCGCGGTCGCCCGCCACGTCCAGCGCGTCGAAGCTGATCCGGCCCATCAGGGCCAGCAGCAGATCGCTCGCCGTGCCGGCCATTTGCGCCCGGGCCCGGTGGTCGTCGTGGTCCAGAATCGTCGCGGTGTCCAGCAGCGCGACCCCCTCGCCGCGCAGCCGCAGGTACCACTCCTGCGCGGCGTCCGTCGCGCTCAGCTGCACCACGCCGTGCCACTGCCCCGGCCGCACCCGCCGGCCCGCCGGGAGCCAGGTGTCCAGCACCTCGCTCACCCCGTCGGCCGCGAGCTTGGCCTCGATCGGATCACCTGCCCCGATCGCGAGCTGGGCGTCCCAGCGGTGCACAGCGGTCTCGTGCGCCAGCCGGCGCGGCCAGAACGCCGCCTTCTTCGGCTGGGGTGCGAAGTTCCAGGCCGGCGCCTCCGGATCGGTCGCCTCCAGAAGCGCGCTGATCCGCTCGTACTCCCGCGTGTACCACTGGGCCGGGGTCAGGCCCGCCGGCGGCTCCGGGTCGTGCCTCTCCGGACGGGTGGTGCCGCCGGTGGTCAGCACGGTGCCCGCCCAGACGTACACGCGGGTCAGGTGATGGGCGAGATCGGTCACCGTCCAGCCGGGACAGGACAGCACGGGTGTCTCGGGCGGCGCCTCCGACACCGCCGTGGCGAAGGCGGGGCCCTCCGTACGCAGCGCGCCGATCCAGAAGTCCTTCGTGTGGTGCAGTCTGCTCATCGCCATCCTCCCGGGGGTGACCGGGCCACCAGTGGGTGCGCCGGCTACCCCTCAGCCTAGGGTGAAAGGCGTGTCAGACGTCTACGCCGATCCGACGACCGCCGCCGACCCGACCGACCCGGTCACCCTGGCGCGCTACACAACGCTGCGGCTCGGCGGGCCCGCCGGGCGGCTGGAGATCGCCGGTGACACCGCCCAGATCGTACGAAAAGTGCAGGAAGCGGAGGCCCGCGAGCAGGCCGTGCTGGTCCTGGCCGGCGGCAGCAACGTGGTCATCGGCGACCAGGGCTTCCCGGGCACCGTCGTGCTCGTCCGCTCACGCGGGTTCCAGGTCGTCGCCGAGGAGGGCGACACCGTCACGGTACGTGTGCAGGCAGGCGAGCCCTGGGACGACTTCGTCGCCGCCACCGTCGAGCGCGGCTGGTCCGGGCTGGAGTGCCTCTCCGGCATCCCCGGCTCGGCCGGCGCGACCCCCATCCAGAACGTCGGCGCGTACGGCCAGGAGGTGGCCGAGACGATCGTCGCCGTCGAGGCGTACGACCGGACGGAGCGCCGGGTGGTGCGGATCGCGGCGGCCGACTGCGGCTTCGTCTACCGGGGCAGCATCTTCAAGTACAGCGACCGCTGGGTGGTGCTCTCGGTCGATTTCCGGCTCGCCCGGTCCCCGCTGTCCGGGCCGGTCCGCTACGCCGAACTGGCCCGGGCGCTCGGTGTCGAGGTCGGCGACCGGGTGCCGCTGGTCGAAGCCCGGTCGACCGTGCGGCGGCTGCGCGCCGGCAAGGGCATGGTGCTCGACCCGGCCGACCCGGACACCTGGTCGGTCGGCTCGTTCTTCACCAACCCGGTGCTGGACGGCGAGGCGTACGAACAGCTCCGGGAACGCGCCACCGACCTGGGCGAGCCGCCGCACTGGCCGGGCGTCGACGGCATGGTGAAGGTCAGCGCGGCGTGGCTGATCGACAAGGCGGGCTTCGGCAAGGGGTACGCCGGCCCGGAGGGCGTCACCATCTCCAGCAAGCACACGCTCGCGCTGACGAACCGCTCTGGCGCCGCCAGCACGGCCGCGCTCGTGGCGCTGGCCCGCGAGATCCGCGACGGCGTGCAGTCCCGCTTCGGCGTAACCCTGCACCCCGAACCAGTCCTGATCAACTGCACCATCTAACCCCGCCCTCGCCCCCGCCCTCGCCCCACCTCGCCGATCTTGCGCTTCCGACCCTCGGCGCGGGTGGTTTGCCCGCTTTGCCCGGACGACAAGTGCAAGATCGGCGCTGGGCTCGGCAGGGCCACCGAGGGCTCCCGGGGGAAGGGTGGGCAATTCCTTGATCTTGGAGTTGTGGCACGTCACGAACTGCGCTAACCGAACATCCGAGGCGCCGCAACTCCAAGATCGACGGGGCGACGGGGCGACGGGGCGACGGGGCGGGGTGCGAGGGTGGGTGCGGGTGTGGCGGGTCAGCGGGGGGATACGGCGGGCCAGGGGAGCGTGAGGTAGCCGTGGCGCCACGTGCGAGAGCTGTCCTGGATCGGCCAGCCTGACTCCTTCACCGCCTCGACCGTTCGCAGCCAGCGCTGCCGCGGCCCGAACGGGGCGTAGCCGGCGGCCGAGCGCCACGCCTGCTCCAGCGCCTCGATCAGGTCGTGGATGCGTTCACCTGGGACGTTGCGGTGGATCAGCGCCTTCGGCAGCCGTTCGGCGAGCGTCGCCGGGCTCTCCAGCGTGGTCAGCTTCGCCGACAGCGTGAGCGTGCGCGGGCCGGTGGCGTCCAGCAGCACCCAGGAGCCGAGCCGCCCCAGCTCGTCGCAGGTGCCCTCGACCAGCAGCCCGCCCGGCGCGAGCCGGCCGGTGACGGTGTGCCAGGCGTCGGCCACCTCGCTCTCGTCGTACTGGCGTAACACGTTGAACGCCCGCACGAGCGCGGGACGCAGTCCGGCCAGCTCGAAGCCGCCCCGGGCGAACGTCAGGCCGGGCGGGTCGGCGGCGGGGCGGGCGGCGGCCACGCGTACCGGATCGATCTCCAGGCCGACCACCCGCACGTCGGCGCGGACCCCGGCGGCCAGCCGGGCCCGCAGCTCGACCGGGGTGACCGGGGTGGCGCCGTAGCCCAGGTCGACCACGAGCGGGTCGGCGGCGGCGCGCAGCGCGTCGCCGCAGGTCTCGACGATCCAGTTGTCCACCCGCCGGAGCCGGTTGGGGTTGGTGGTGCCCCGGGTGGCCACGCCGAGCGGACGCTCCATCAGTGCCTCCGGGTCAGCGACTGCGGGGCTCGCAACACCGGCTCACTCCTCGCGCTTCACGACGTCCGGTGCACCTTGTGCTGCGCGGCCTGGGCCAGCGGGCGGACCACGAGCTGGTCGATGTTGACGTGGTGCGGGCGGGTCGCGCACCAGGCGACGCAGTCGGCCACGTCGTCGGCGACGAGCGGCTCGGCGACCCCGGCGTAGACCGCCTCCGCCCGGTCGGCGTCACCGCCGAAACGGACCAGGCCGAACTCCTCGGTCTTCACCATGCCGGGGTCGATCTCGATCACCCGGACCGGGCGTCCGCACAGCTCCAGCCGGAGCGTCCCGGCGATCGCGGTCTGCGCGTGCTTGGCGGCCGTGTAACCGCCGCCGCCCTCGTAGACGACGTGCCCGGCGGTGGAGCTGACGATCACGACGGTGCCGGCCCCGGAGCGTTCCAGCGCCGGGAGCAGCGCCTTGGTGACGCGCAGCGTGCCGAGCACGTTGACGTCGTACATCCATTGCCAGTCGCCCACGTCGGCCGTCTCGACCGGGTCCAGGCCGCGGGCGCCGCCGGCGTTGTTCACCAGCAGCGTGACCGGCCCGGGCGCGGCGTCGGCGGCAGCGGCCAGGCCGGCGACCGATTCGTCCGAGGTCACGTCGCACGCCACCGCTGTCGCCGCGCCACCGGCCGCCTCGATTTCGGCGACCAGCGCGGCCAGCCGGTCGGTGCGCCGGGCGGCGGCCAGCACGTGGAAGCCCTCGGCGGCCAGCCGGCGGGCGGTGGCCGCGCCGATCCCGCTGGACGCCCCGGTGACGATGGCGACGGAAGTCATCCGGCCATTGTCTCCCGCCGCCCGGCCCCGCGCGGTGATGAGGTCCGTCACGCCGGGGACCCGGCGAAGGGCATTTCCGTACCCCGATGGGGAAGATGACATCCGGCACACGGGTTGACCGAGAAGCGCCGGTCGTGCGGGACGGCATCAACCGTGACAGAGGGAGCGGACGTGGCGGATATGCACACCGGTGTCGGTCGTCAGCGAGGTGCGCTGCCGTGGCCGCGGCCCCGCCGGATCGCCACTCTCTCGGTGCACACGTCGCCGCTGCACCAGCCCGGCACCGGTGACGCGGGCGGCATGAACGTCTACATCCTGGAGGTGGCCCGGCGGCTGGCCGAGGCCGACGTCGAGGTGGAGATCTTCACCCGGGCCACCGCCGGTGACCTGCCCCCGTTGGTCGAGGTGGCGCCCGGTGTGTCCGTCCGGCACGTCACCGCCGGGCCGCTGGAGGGGCTGACCAAGGAGGAGCTGCCGGGTCAGCTCTGTGCCTTCACCGCCGGCGTGCTGCGCGCCGAGGCGGCCCGCCCGCCGGGCCACTACGACCTGATCCACTCGCACTACTGGCTCTCCGGGCAGGTCGGCTGGCTGGCCAAGGAGCGCTGGGGCGTACCGCTGGTGCACACCGCGCACACGCTGGCGAAGGTGAAGAACGCCCGGCTCGCCGCCGGGGACCGCCCGGAGCCGAAGGCCCGGGTGATCGGTGAGGAGCAGGTGGTCACCGAGGCCGACCGGCTGGTCGCGAACACCCGGGTGGAGGCGCGTGACCTGCTCGACCGGTACGCGGCCGAGCCGGACCGGGTGGCGGTGGTGGAGCCCGGCGTCGACCTGGACCGGTTCCGTCCCGCATCCGGCGACCGGGCCGCCGCGACCCGGGCCGCCCGTCGCCGCCTCGGCCTGCCGACCGACGGGTACGTGGTCGCGTTCGTCGGCCGGATCCAGCCGCTCAAGGCGCCGGACGTGCTGGTCCGCGCCGTCGCCGCGCTGCGCGAGCGGGATCCGGCGCTGGCCGACGAGCTGACCGTGGTGATCTGCGGCGGGCCCAGCGGCAGCGGCCTGGACCGGCCGACCGCGCTGATCGAGCTGGCGCACGCGCTCGACGTGGCCGACCGGGTGCGTTTCCTGCCGCCGCAGACCGGCGCGGACCTGCCCGCCCTCTACCGCGCCGCCGACCTGGTCGCGGTGCCGTCGCACAACGAGTCGTTCGGCCTGGTCGCGCTGGAGGCCCAGGCGTGCGGCACGCCGGTGCTGGCCGCCGCCGTGGGCGGCCTGGTCACCGCGGTACGCGACGGCGTCAGCGGGGTGCTCATCGACGGCCACGACCCGGCGGACTGGGCCCGGGAGCTGGCGCGCCTGCTGCCCGACCGGGTACGCCGTGCCGCGCTGGGCCGAGGGGCCGAGCGGCACGCCAGGGAGTTCTCCTGGCACCGCACCGCCTCCGGCCTGCTCGCCGTCTACGGGGAGGCGATCACCGAGCACCGGGCCCGGCTGGCGCGGCGGCTCGGCGACCCGGCCCTGCTGTGCTCCTGGTGACCGCCACCGGCCATCGGGCGGCCCCGCTACGCCGGTCGTAGAGTGGGTGCGATGAGCCGCAGGAGTGAGGTCGCCGCGCTGATCGAGTCCGTCTGCGCCGAGCGCGAGCTGGAGTGGGAGTCGACAGGCGAGGCGTCGTACGCGGTGACCCTGCCCGGCACGCACAAGCTCAAGACGATCTGCAACCTGATCGTGGGCGAGCACGCGCTTCGGGTCGAGGCGTTCGTGATGCGCCAGCCCGACGAGCGCCGCGAGGAGCTGTGGGCCTGGCTGCTGCAGCGCAACGCCCGGATGTACGGCGTCTCGTTCTCCATCGACTCGGTCGGCGACGTCTACCTGACCGGCCGGGTCAACCTGGCCGGGGTCGACGCCGACGAGCTGGACCGCCTGCTCGGCTCCGTGCTGACGTACGCCGACGAGTCGTTCGACAGCATGCTGGAGATCGGCTTCGGCGCCGCCATCCGCCGGGAGTGGGAGTGGCGGGTGAAGCGCGGCGAGTCGACAGCCAACCTGGCCGCGTTCGCGCACCTCTTCGAGCCTTCCGCCACGGCCGGATCGCCCCCCGGAGGTTCGGAGCCCTCCTGACGGGTATGCCGCCCCGCGCGGTGCGGAGCATTTGGGACCCACCGCGGGCCGAGGACGGACTGTCGAGGAGCGTGTCCCATGGCTCAGCGCAACAGCTCAGGTCGCGGCACGACTGCGACCCGTACCAAGCGGCAAACCGGCAACCAGACGCCGAACACCCCGAGGGTGTCGGAGTCCGAGATCTCCCGGATGAAGGTCGACGACATCCGCAGCCAGCTCCGACGGCGCGGAGTCTCCGGGATCTCCGCGCTGCGGAAGCCGGAACTGGTGAAGACCCTGGCGCGCAGCATGCGCTCCGAGGGGGGCGGTGGCGCCGCGCGGCGCAGCGCCGGCCCGGCCGGCCGGCCGTCGGCCACCCGCAAGAGCACCGCCGCGAAGAAGACCACCGCCCGCCGCGCGACGTCGCCGGCCAAGTCCGCGCCGGCCGCGCGGGCCACCGGGGCCAGGGCCAAGGCGACGGGTACGCGCAAGGCGGCACCCGCCCGCGCCAAGGCCACCTCGTCACGGGCGACGACGACGCGCGCCAAGGCGGCTCCGTCCCGCGCGAAGGCGACCTCGTCGCGGCCGGCAGCACGCGCCAAGGCGGCTCCGGCACGGGCGAAGGCGACCTCGTCGCGGGCGACGACGACGCGCGCGAAGGCGGCTCCGGCTCGCGCCAAGGCGGCGCCTGCTCGGGCGAAGGCGGCCCCGGCCAAGGCGGCCACGACCCGCAAGGCGACGTCGGCTCGGGCGCAGAGCGCGCCGACCCGCGGTCCGGCGTCCAGCCGGTCGGTCGGGTCCTCGCAGCTCATCACGTCGCTCGCGGACCGGCCGGAGCGTCCGGGCCGCAGCCTGGTCACCCGCAACCACGAGGTGATCCAGCGGTGGGCGCGGGCGCGGGGCGCGAAGCCGGCCACCATCGCCGGCACCGAGCGCGGCGACCGGCCCGGGGTGCTCACGTTCAACATGCCGGGGTACCGGGAGAGCAGCCGGATCCGGGAGATCACCTGGGACGACTGGTTCCGGACGTTCGACCTGCGGCGTCTGAACCTGATCTACCAGGAGCAGATGCGGGACGGGCGGCAGAGCAACTTCTTCCGGACCGAGAACCCGAATCGCGAGGACGGCTGAGGTTTACGGGAATGGACCCCGGGAACCCGATGTTTGCCATCCCAGGGACCACAGCACGGGCAGCCGGATTCCCGACACGGACGCTGTGACGGGCAAGACAGCGATCTGGGTTGAATCCGGAATCCGGGCGAACTAACTTTATTGCACCGCGTCACGCTTGTTTCCGTTCGGGGGAGCGGTGGATCGATCAGATCCGCGCAAGTGAGACGCGAAGATCGGGTGGATCACGCCGTTGGGGGACGGTGCCGCCCGTGGAACCGGCGGCGCGAGCGGGCGACGCTTACGGGGGTGAGTGTCGCCCGCCGCCGCCGGGCGTACGGTACGAGCGCCCATCTCGACGGGGGTCGGGGTGGGCGCTCTGCCGTTGTCAGCGGGCGGACCTGACGGGTTCCGCGGCCGCCGCCCGCAGCGCCGCGACCCGGCTCTCCCGGGGCGGCCCGGCGAGCAGGTGCCCGGCCGCGGCCAACAGCCCGAGCGCGCCGACCACCAGCCAGTGCCGCTCACCCAGGTGCTCCAGGCTGAGCCCGCCGAGCGCGGGCGCCACGAACGACGCGGCCGGGAACGTCAGGTAGAACACCGACTGGTAGCGGGCCCGCAGTTCGGGCGGGGCGAGGTCGGCGTTGATCTGCGCGTTCGGCGGCGCGGCGAGCATCTGCCCGGCCGTCCAGACCACCGCCGCGCCGAGGTAGAGCGGCAGCCCGTCGGCGACTGTGAGCGTGCCGAATCCGAGCGCCATCAGACCTGTGGAGACGGCCAGCACCGTCGACTTGCGGTACGGCTCGATGAGCCGGGGCACGAACAGCTGCCCGGCCACGATGAGCGCCCCGCCGAGCGCCACCACCAGCCCGTACGCCGACGGGCGCAGGCCGTCCGCGCGCATCGCCAGCGGCATGATCGTCGAGGTCTGCATGGTCAGCACGGCGAGCAGGAACGTCAGCCCGACGAACGCCAGGAACGTGCGATCGGTGAGCGCGGTGTGCAGACCGGGACGGCGTCCCACTGCGGCCCGGGGCGTGAGCGCCGGACGCCGGCCTAGCGTCTCCGGCACCTTCAGCGCGATCACCACTGCCGCCGCCAGCGTGGCTCCGGCGTCGACCAGGAACAGCGCCGTGAAACTGGCCTCGGCGAGTACGCCGGCCAGCAGCGAGGCCACCGCCATGCCGAGGTTGAACGCCCAGAACTGGAGGTTGAACGCGCGGGAGCGGCGGGCCTCGGGCACCACGTCCACGATGGCCGCCACGAACGCCGGGCTGGGCATCGAGTGCGCCACCCCGACCAGCGTGGCCAGCGCGGCGATCACCGCCAGGTGCGTGCTGAACGCCAGCGTCGCCATCAGGCCCGCGGCGACCAGGTGGGCGGCGAGCAGCGTGGCCCGCCGGCCCCACCTGTCGGCCAGTACGCCGCCGAGCAGCGTGCCGGCCGCGCCACCGATCCCGTACGCGCCGACCACGAGCCCGGCCAGCGACGGCGGGGCACCCCGCGCGGCGGTCAGGTACAGCGACAGGAACAGCAGCGCGAACGCGCCGGCCCGGTTGATCAGCAGGCCGGACCAGAGGTACCAGAACGTGGCCGGCAGTCCGCCGGCTGTGTCGTCCCACCAGCGCCGCAGGCCGCGCACCCGTCCTCCAGGAAGGTTTCCTTACCGATTCCGTCCCGTACGGTATCCACCCGCCTCGGGGCGGTCGCGTCGGGGCGTACTCAGGAACCGGCGCGGACCGGGTCGGCGGGTGAGGTGGCCGCGGCCTCGGCCGCCTCGGGCGCCGGGGTGGCGGTGACGTTGACCGGCGTGACGGGCGTGCCCACGGCGCGCAGCGCGACGGCGCGGCGCTCCCGGGCCGGGCCGGAGATCAGGTGGGCGACCGCCGCCACCACGCCGATGCCCGCGCAGCCCAGCCAGAGCGTGCTGTTGCCGGCGTGCTCGCGGACCAGGCCGCCGAGGATCGGCGCGGCAGCGCCGGCAAGCTGCCAGGACAGCGAGAAGACGCCCTGGTGGCGGCCGCGCAGCGCGGCCGGCGACAGCTCCGCGATCAGGGTGGCGTTGGACGGGGAGTTGAGCATCTCGCCGAGGGTCCAGATCAGCACGGTCAGGCCGTAGAGCCAGACCGTGTCGGCGAGCGCGGTGAGCCCGAACCCGGCGCCCATCACCAGCGACGCGAGCGCCAGCACGTGTGAGCGGCTGCGGCCCTTGATGAGCCGGGGTACGAAGAGCTGGCCGAACACGATGAGCACGCCGTTCAGTGCGATCACCGAGCCGTAGGTGGCCGGGCTGAGCCCGGAGTCGCCCATGGCGATCGGCAGCATCGAGATGTGCTGGAGGAACACCAGCGCGGCGAGCAGGTTGAGCGCGACGAAGCCGAGGAACACCCGGTCGGCGAGGATGGTGCGCAGCGCGCCGGCCGGCGCCGGCATGCCCTTGGCCGGGAGCGCGGTGACCGGGCCGCGGGTTTCGCCGACCTTGGCGAAGATGATCAGCGCGGTCACCAGCGTGGTGGTCGCGTTCACCAGGAACAGCAGCAGGTAGCTGCCCTGGGCGGCGAAGCCGGCGAGCACGGCGGCGCAGGCGAAGCCGAGGTTGATGGCCCAGTAGTTCAGCGAGAAGGCGCGCAGCCGGTCCTTGTCCGGCACCACGTCGACCATCATCGCGCCGAAGGCGGGGCGGGCCGCCTCGGCGAACGCGCCGAGCAGCAGCGCGCCCACCGCGACCGCCCAGAGAGGGCGGGCGAAGCCGAGCGCGATCATCATGCCGGCCGCGCCGACGTGCGCGGTGAGCAGCGTGGGCCGCCGCCCCCAGCGGTCGGTCAGGGTGCCGCCGATGGTGGTGCCGACCGCGCCGCCGGCGCCCCAGAGGCCGATCACCAGACCGGCCTGGGAGGCGGAGAAGCCCCGCTCCTGGGTCAGGTAGATGGCCAGGAAGATCAGGACGAACGAGCCGAGCCGGTTGATCAGCGTGCCGGCCCAGAGGTACCAGAACGTCCGTGGCAGGCCACCGGCCGTGTCCTGTAACCAGCCCCGTACCGTCCGCATCCCGACGCCCCCGTGTGGTAATGACCGACCTGTTTAGAACGCCTTACAACCTAGTGCCGGGCCGGAGGCGTGGTCATCAGGTTTTCCACGTGGTGGTCGTCACGACCGGTCGGCGCGTGCCCGTCGCGCCGGTACGGCAGGATGATCGGCATGACTGCGAGCGAGGGGCCCACCGTCGGGACGCTGGTCCTGCTGCGGCACGGCGAGAGCGACTGGAACGCCAAGAACCTCTTCACCGGCTGGGTCGACGTCGACCTGACCACCAAGGGGGAGACCGAGGCGCGGCGCGGCGGCGAGCTGCTGCGCGAGCACGACCTGCTGCCGGACGTGGTGCACACGAGCCTGATGCGCCGGGCGATCCGCACCGCCGAGCTGGCGCTGAACGCCGCCGACCGGCACTGGATCGCGGTGCGCCGGTCGTGGCGGCTCAACGAGCGCCACTACGGCGCCCTGCAGGGCAAGGACAAGAAGCAGACCCTTGACGAGTACGGCGAGGAGCAGTTCATGCTCTGGCGCCGGTCGTACGACACGCCGCCGCCGCCGATCGACGACGCGGACGAGTGGTCCCAGGTCGGCGACCCCCGGTACGCGCTGCTGCCGACCGAGCTGATGCCGCGCACCGAGTGCCTGAAGGACGTCGTCGACCGGATGCTGCCCTACTGGTACGACTCGATCGTGCCGGACATCCTGGCCGGCCGGACGGTGCTGGTGGCGGCGCACGGCAACTCGCTGCGTGCCCTGGTCAAGCACCTCGACCAGATCTCCGACGAGGCGATCGCCAAGCTGAACATCCCCACCGGCATCCCGCTGCGCTACGACCTGGACGCCGACCTGCGCCCGCAGGTGCTCGGCGGCACGTACCTGGACCCGGCGGCGGCCAAGGACGCCGCCGCTGCGGTCGCCAACCAGGGCCGCTGAGGTGTAAGGAAGGGCCCCCTTTTAACGCCTGCGGTAGAGGAAGGGCCCCCTGTTAACGCTCGGTGTTAACAAGGGGCCCTTCCTTGCACGAGGGGCGGGGTCAGGCGGACGTGGAACCGGTGATCAGGTAGACCACGTGCTCGCCCGCGTTCACCGCGTGGTCGGCGAAGCGCTCGTAGAAGCGCCCCAGCAGCGTCGCGTCGATAGCCGTCTCCACCCCGTACGGCCAGTCGTCGCCGAGCAGCACGCCGAACAGGCTCTTGTGCAGGTCGTCCATCGCGTCGTCGTCGCCGTCCAGTTCGGCGGCCACATCGGCGTCCGGCTTGGCCAGCACGGACCCGATCTTCTCCGCCATCCGGTCGGCGATCCCGGCCATGTCGGTGAAGACCGGCCGCAGCTCCGCCGGGACGGCCGGTGAGGGGTGCCGCCGCAGCGCCGTCTTGGCCACGTGGTCGGCGAGGTCGCCCATCCGCTCCAGGTCGGCGGCCACGTGCAGGGCGGTGATCATGGCACGCAGGTCGGAGGCGACGGGCGCCTGCCGGGCCAGCAGGTCGCAGACCCGCTCCTCCACGTGCCGGTACAGCTCGTCGATCTCGGCGTCCCCCGCGATCACCGTCTCGGCGGCCGTCCGGTCGGCGGTCAGCAGGCCCTTCGTGGCCTGCCGCATGGCCGCGCGTACCGCCTCGGCCATGTCCACCAGCAACTGGCTGACAATCTGCAGGTCGGCCCGGAACTCGTCGCGCATCGTCACTTCCTGAGGTCGGTGGCCGCGGCCCCGAGGGGTACGGCGGGAGCAGGTGCGCGCCCCACGCTAGGCCGAACGGTCGGCACCAGGATGAACGTGAGTGAACGACGCGGGGCCCGCAGGTGAACTTTGCCGAAAGCGAGAGTGGTTCGTCCCTTTGTGCCCGATCCCCGGGTTAACAATGACCCTACGATCGCCGGGTGGAATGGGCAGTGGCCATCGCGGTGGCCGTGGCGCTGGTGACCGGGCTGGTCGCCGGAGCGACGCTGTCCGGACCGGTTGAACAATGGCGGCGCCGGCGGGCGTCGCAGGGCGGCGGGACCACCCGCCGTGACGCAGGGAGGCCGACGATTCCGGACGAACAGCAGGGGGGCCTATCCGGGCTCGGCCGCAAGACGATCGACTCGCTGCGCGCCGGCGTGGTGGTGCTCGGCCCGGACGACGTGCCGGTGCTCGTCAACCCGGCCGCCCGGGCGATGGGTCTGCTCCGTACCGGGGCGACACCCGGATCGATCGCGGCGCACCCGTTGATCCGTACCCTCGCCGGGCAGGTCCGCCGCACGGGCGTGCGGCGCGAGATCGAGCTGGACCTGCCCCGGGGCCGCGACGGCGGTGGCGACAACCCGCTCGGCGTGCACCTGCGGGCGATGGGACTGGGCTCCGGCTACGTCTCGATCGAGGCGGTCGACGTCACCGAGTCGCACCGTCTCGCGCGGGTACGGCGGGACTTCGTGGCGAACGTCAGCCACGAGTTGAAGACACCCATCGGCGCGCTGCAACTGCTCGCCGAGGCGCTCGTCGACGCGACCGAGCCGGCCGCCGGCGGCGCGCCCGACCTGTCCGAGGACATGGTCGCCGCACGGCGGTTCGCCGAGCGGATCCAGCACGAGTCGACAAGGCTCGGCCGGCTCGTGCAGGAGCTGCTGGAACTCACCCGGCTCCAGGGCGCCGAGCCGCAACCCGCCCCCGAGCCGGTCTCGGTGGACTGGGTGCTCGCCGAGGTCGTCGACCGGACCCGCACCGCGGCCTCCGCCCGCCGGGTGGAGATCGCCGTCGGCGGGCAGCGGGGCCTGACCGTGTACGGCAGCGACAGCCAACTCGCCACCGCGGTGGCGAACCTGGTGGAGAACGCGATCACCTACTCCGCCGAGGACACCACGGTCCGGGTCACGGTGACCGGCACCGACGAGCACGTCGAGATCGCCGTGGCCGACCAGGGCATCGGCATCGCTCCGAACGAGGTGGACCGGGTCTTCGAGCGCTTCTACCGCGCCGACCAGGCCCGCTCCCGCGCGACCGGCGGCACCGGTCTGGGACTGGCCATCGTCAAGCACATCGCCAGCAACCATGGCGGCCGGGTGGAGGTGTCGAGCACCCTTGGTGGGGGGTCGACGTTCACCCTCCGGCTGCCCGCCCGCCCCCCGGACGACCTGGAGACGACACTCGCCTCCGCTGGAATCGAGGCCGGCCCGGCCGAGCTCCGGCAGGTCTGACCACAGGAAAGGAAACACCCGTTGAGCCGCGTACTGGTGGTCGAGGACGAGGAGTCGTTCTCCGACGCCCTGTCCTACATGCTCCGCAAGGAGGGTTTCGAGGTCTCCGTCGCCGCGACGGGCACCGACGCCCTCACCGAGTTCGACCGGACCGGCGCCGACATCGTGCTGCTCGACCTGATGCTGCCGGAGATGTCGGGCACCGAGGTGTGCCGGCAGCTGCGCCAGCGCTCGCACGTGCCGATCATCATGGTCACCGCGCGGGACAGCGAGATCGACAAGGTGGTCGGCCTGGAGATCGGCGCCGACGACTACGTGACGAAGCCGTACTCGCCGCGTGAACTGGTCGCCCGCATTCGGGCGGTGCTGCGCCGGCGGAGCGCCGAGTCGAACGAGACGGGGGCGCCGACGCTCGCCGCCGGCCCGGTCCGGATGGACATCGAACGGCACGTGGTGACCGTCGGCGGCGCCGGTGTGCAGCTCCCGCTCAAGGAGTTCGAGCTGCTGGAGCTGCTGCTGCGCAACGCCGGCCGGGTGCTCACCCGCGGGCAGTTGATCGACCGTGTCTGGGGCGCCGACTACGTGGGTGACACGAAGACGCTGGACGTGCACGTGAAGCGGCTGCGCTCCAAGATCGAGCCGGAGCCGTCCGCGCCGCGCTACATCGTCACGGTCCGCGGCCTGGGCTACAAGTTCGAGCCCTGATCCCCGGCCCGCCCGTCCGCCCCGCCCACGCCCCGTCCGCCCCGTCCCACCTCGCGCCGTCGATCTTGGAGTCGTGGCGTGGCGCCCAGGATGCCCGGTTGACACCCTTCGCGAGGTGCCACAACTCCAAGATCGCCGACCCGAGCCGCCTTCGGGGGAGTTCTCGGCCCCCCATCCCGCCCAGGGCTCCCTGGGGCCGCGCGCGATCTTGCACTTTGGTGCCCCGCAAACCGCGCGAATGGGACGCCCGGAGGGCTCGAACTGCAAGATCGCGCAGCCTGTCGGCGGCCGCTGCGCTCCCGTCCAGCCACACCCCGCCCGGTCGCGTCGATCATGAACTTGGCGGCACTCGGTGTCCGTTTTGCCGCCGCCAACCTCATGATCAACCCCTGTGTGGGGGCCCGGGGAGGGCTTCTTCGGGGGTGATCAAGGAGTTTGTGGTCTCGCGGACGCCCGGAAAGTCCGCAAACTCCTTGATCACGGGGCGCAGAGCAGGTGCCCCGGGCCGGGCTCGGTGGGGATCCGGGTGCGTGTGGGGTGGGTGTCCGGTTCGGGGGTGGTCGGCGGCACTCTGGTGGTGGAATCGTGGGCGGGCCGGTGGCGTTGTAATCAGGTGACCGACCGAGCAAGGCCACGCCCCCTCAAGGCGGCGCCGGGTATGGGAACAGTCCGCAGCTGCCGGTCGTTGAGTTCGGTTCCGACGCCGTGAGCCGCGGGAATCATCTCGCCCGGCCGGTCGTTGAGCATGGTTCCGACGACGTGAACCCGCGCCGCCTTGCCGGTGGCGCGAGGCGGCCCGGGAATGACGCCGGGCCACCGGTCGTTGGACATCCTTCCGGCGCCGCGCCGAGCCCCCCGGCCCCGCGAGCAGCCGAGATCCCCCGCGAAGACTTTCTGTTGAGCGCCTGACGGTGCCCACGCACCCCGTCCCCCGGGTGCGTCGACCCCCGAATGGAGCCCCATCATGAACACGATTCTGCGTAAGAGCGTCCTGGGTATTGCTGGTCTGGCCTTCACCGGTGGCGTGTTCGCCGGCCCGGTCGCCGCCCACGCGGCCGACACCACGGCCAACGCCAAGCCGGTCACGGCCACCGTCCAGTCGGACAAGCTGATCCCGCACGGTGTGCAGGGCAACCAGTCGCGCATCGAGCTGAACGATGAGCAGACCAAGAATGTGAAGGCGATCATCGCGGCCACGAAGAAGGCCGGCATGGACGAACGCGCCGCCGTCGTCTCCATCGCCACCGCCCTGCAGGAGTCGAAGCTGGAGAACCTCGGCCACCTCGGTGACCGCAACGACCACGACTCGCAGGGCCTGTTCCAGCAGCGCCCCTCCAGCGGGTGGGGCACGGTCGAGCAGATCACCGACCCCGAATACTCCACCACCGCGTTCCTCAAGGGCCTGAAGCAGGTCGACGGCTGGCAGGACATGCCGCTGACCAAGGCCGCCCAGACCGTCCAGGTCTCCGCCTACCCCGACCACTACGCCCAGTGGGAGCAGCAGGCCGCCGACCTCGTCGCCGAACACTGGAACAAGTAACAGACACACGTGAAAGACCGGCACCCCCAAGACGGGGTGCCGGCCTTCACTCGCTTGCCGGGTGCGGGGCGACCTGTCCCTGGCGCAGCCGGGCGGCGCAGAGTTCGGCCAGTTTCGCGTACGCGGGCGCACCGATGAGCGCGGTCAGCTCCGGCCCGTACGAGACGTACATCGGGTCCGCGCCGACGTGCGCGTCGGTCGAGCTGGTGCACCACCAGTCGAGGTCGTGCCCGCCCGCGCCCCAGCCGCGCCTGTCGAACTCGGCGAGCGTGGAGATCAGCACCTTCGTGTTGTCCGGCCGCGTGTGCCACTCCTGGTCGCGGCGTACCGGCAGCTGCCAGCAGACGTCCGGCTTGTACTCCAGCGGGTGCACCCCGTCGCGCAGCGCCTGGGCGTGCAGCGCGCAGCCGCCACCGCCGGCGAAGCCGGCGTCGTTGAGGAACACGCACGGGGCGTCCACGGCGCGGGTGGCGGTACGCCGGGCCGGCGTCTTGCCGTCGACCGTGTCGTTCTCGGTCCAGTTCTTGAAGCCGCGCCGGAAGTGCTGCCAGGTCTCCGGCGTCAGCCGCTTGACGGCTGCCCGGACCCGCTTCTCGTCGTCGGAGTCGGTGAAGAACGCGCCGTGTGAGCAGCACCCGTCGGCGGCCCGCCCGGCGACGATGCCGTGGCAGCCCTGCCCGAAGATGCACGTCCAGCGGGACAGCAGCCAGGTCAGGTCGGCGCGGACGACGTGCTTCGGGTCGGCCGGGTCGACGAACTCGATCCACTCCCGGGGAAAGTCCAGCCCGACCTCGCGGCTGCGCGGGTCCTCGGGGTCGTCCACCAGCACGTGAAGCTCGATCTGCCCTGTCACTCGGACCAGCCTACGCGCGGTGACCCCGCCCGGCCGACGAGCCGACGAAACGTGTTGGCCCTAGGGTCTTTCCCATGCGGCTGGGTGTCCTCGACGTCGGTTCCAACACGGTGCATCTGCTGGTGGTCGACGCCCATCATGGCGCGCACCCCTGGCCGGCACACTCGGAGAAGGTGGTGCTGCGGCTGGCCGAGCAGATCGGCCCGGACGGCGCGCTCACGGTCGGGGGCGCGGACGGCCTGGTCAAGGCGGTCGGCATGGCCCGGGCGGCGGCGGACGGGCTGGGCGCCGAGGATCTGCTCGCGTTCGCCACGAGCGCTGTTCGCGACGCCACGAACGCCGCCGACGTGCTGGCCCGCGTCCGCGACGAGACGGGCGTACGCCTGGAGGTGCTCTCCGGCGCGGACGAGGCGCGGATGACGTTCCTCGCGGTGCGGCGGTGGTTCGGCTGGTCCGCCGGGCGGCTGCTGGCGATGGACATCGGCGGCGGGTCCCTGGAGCTGGCCGCCGGCATCGACGAGCACCCGGACGTGGCGGTCTCGCTGCCGCTCGGCGCGGGCCGGCTGAGCCGGGAGCGGCTGGCTGTCGACCCGGCCGGCACGGCGCCGCCGTCGGCCGAGGCCGTGGAGGAACTGCGGGCGTACGTGGACGCACAGCTCGACCCGGTGGTGGAGCAGTTGACGGCGGTGGGCTGGGAACGCCCGGTCGCCACGTCGAAGACGTTCCGCACGCTGGCCCGGCTGGCCGGCGCCGCTCCCTCCGGCGCGGGCCTGTGGGCGCGGCGCAGCCTGACCCGCACCGGCCTCCGGCAGGTGCTCGGGTTCATCAGGCACATCCCGCCGGCCCAGTTGCCCGAGCTGGAGGGGGTCAGCGCGCAGCGCGCGCACCAGCTCCTCGCGGGCGCGGTGGTGGCCGAGGCGGTGATGCGCCGGCTCGGCGTGGACCGCGTGGACATCTGCCCGTGGGCGCTGCGCGAGGGAGTCATCCTGCGTCGGCTGGATCAGCTCGCGCCGATGTGACCGGCCGAGCGCTCTGGGTTGCTTTGCGGTTGCTCGTCCCGATGCTCGCTGGCGCTTGGAGCTACCCTCGGAGACGTGACCTACCGCGTTCCGGTACTCCTGTCCACGTCCTCGGTCTTCCCCGAACGGACCGCGGCGGCGTTCCAGCTCGCCGCCGAACTCGGCTACGACGGCATCGAGGTGATGGTCTGGACCGACCCGGTCAGCCAGGACGCGGGCGCGCTGCGCGGCCTCGCCGAGCACTACGGCGTGCCGGTGCTGTCGGTGCACGCCCCCTGCCTGCTTGTCACCCAGCGGGTGTGGAGCCCCGACCCGTGGGAGCGGCTGCGCAAGGCCGCCGAGCTGGCCGAGACGCTGGAGGCGCCGACTGTCGTGGTGCACCCGCCGTTCACCTGGCAGCGTGACTACGCGCGCAACTTCGCCGACGGGCTGGACACCATCGCCGGGCAGTTCGGCGGCCTGCACTTCGGGGTGGAGAACATGTACCCGGTACGGATGGCGGGGCGGCAGTTCGTGCCGTACGCGCCGGGCTGGGACCCGACGGAGATCGGGTACGCCTCCTACACGCTCGACCTGTCGCACTGCGCGGCCTCGCACACCGACGCGATGGCGATGGCCGACCGGATGGGCTCCGGCCTGGCGCACGTGCACCTGGGCGACGGCACCGGCGAGGGGCGCGACGAGCACCTGGTGCCCGGTCGCGGCGGGCAGCCCTGCGCGGAGATGCTCCGTTCGCTCGCCGGGCGCGGCTTCAGCGGCACGGTAGCGGTGGAGGTGACCACGCGGGGCGCGAAGAGCCGCGCGGTCCGCGAGGCGGACCTGCGCGAGTCGCTGGAGTTCGCCCGGGCCCACCTGACCGCGCCGTCCCCGGTCGACGCCTGACCAACGGCGCCGCCTTCGGAGGTCAGCTCACCGGGGAGAGCGGCTGCGCCGGGACGGCCTGTTCGCCGACCGCGGCCCGCTTGCGGGCCCGATGCGCCGCCACGTGGGAGCGGGTGGCGCAGCGCTCGGAGCAGAACCGGCGGCAGCAGTTGGACGAGGTGTCCAGGTAGACGTTGCCGCAGCGGTCGTCGGCGCAGACGCCGAAGCGGGCGCTGCCGTACTCGCAGAGCCACACCGACAGGCCCCAGACCGCGCCGGCGAGGTATTCCGAGGAGACGGAGGCGCCCCGGCTGGTCACGTGCATGTGCCAGTCCGAGGAGTCGTGGCCGGAGATGCGTGGCTGCACCGGGAACGCCTCCAGCAGCGTGTTCAACTCCGCCACCGCCTCGTTGTCCCGGCCCGAGGTGCCGTACTCGAAGACGTCCCGGAGGCGCTTCTGCGCTCTCCGGAAGATCGCCAGGTCCCGTTCCGCGACTTCGTCGCGCATCCAGCCCTGCTCGTCCGAGAACACAGCCCGCAGGCCGTCCAGGTCGTCCAGCCGGGCGTTGACGAGCTCGACCCCGGTCCGGGCGTACGCGTCGAAGTTCACGACACCAACGGTAGACGACTCAGGGCAGACGCGGTGCGTCGATGTAGTGGGGCAGGAACCGCGCGTAACCGTCAGTGATGAGGCTCTCGCTCTCGCGCACGCCCGCGCCGGCCGACTCGCCGTCCACGATCCAGCTGCCCAGCACCGTCCGGTTGCCCTCGAACTCGGGCAACGCGCGGAACTCCTGATAGCAGAAGCCCTCGTCGCCGTAGATCCCCGGATTGGTGATCTCTGTTTCGCCGGTCACGATGCGTACCGAACCGCCTTCGCGGCCGAGCAGCGGCTTGGCCACGTACTCGGTCATGCCGCGCGGCGAGTCCAGGTACGCGGGCAGCAGGTAGTCGTGCCCCGGGTACAGCTCCCAGAGCACGGCGAGCAGCGCCTTGTTCGACAGCAGCAGCTTCCAGGCCGGCTCGATCCAGGTGGTGGGCGTGCCCGGGGCGAGCGCGGGCCGCCCGTACGGCTCGGCGAGCATCCACTCCCAGGGGTAGAGCTTGAAGCAGGTGGTGATCGGCCGGTCGTTGGCGTCGACGAAGCGCCGCCCGTCCCAACCGACCTGCTGGATCGGCACGAGCGTCACGTCCAGCCCGGCCTGGCGGGCCGTCTCGGCCAGGTAGCCGGCGGTGATCTGGTCCTCGCCCGACTCCTCCTCGTCGGACCAGAGCACGTGCGTCCGGCGTTCGTGCAGCCCGGCGCCGATCTTGGCCCACGCGCCGACCAGCCGCTCGTGCAGGCTGTTCCACTGGTCCGCGTCGGGCCGGGTGTGCTCCAGCCAGTACCACTGCACGATGCTCGCCTCGACCAGCGCGGTCGGGGTGTCGGCGTTGTACTCCAGCATCTTCGGCGGGCCGCTGCCGTCGTACCAGAGGTCGAACCGGCCGTAGAGCGTCGGCGGGTTCTCCCGCAGCGAGCGGGCGACCGCCTCGGCGGCCCACTCGGGGATGCCGAACTCGGCGTACCGGCGGCGGGCCACCACGTGCTCGGCGGCGGCCACCGACATCCGGTGCAGCTCCTCGGTCGCCTCCTCCAGCCGGAGCACCTCGTCCAGCGTGAACGAGTACGCCGCCGTCTCGTCCCAGTACGACATGATCTCGCCGTCGGGCAGCTCGGTGTCGACGTACACCAGGCCCTGGGCCCGGATGGTCTCGTCCCAGCCGGGGCGCGGCGTGCTCGCCTCGCGGCGCACGTCAGCCGCCGCAGGAGGCGAGGTGGGTGCCGAAGCCGCCGCGCTCGGGCAGCGCGGCGGTCGGGGCCGCTTCGCCGCGCGCGGCGGTGGCCGGCGCGGGCACGCGCAGGGCGACCGCGACGGTGTCGGCGCCTCCACCGGCCGGTCCGAGCGCGCAGTCGTCATCGTCGTCGTCGTAACCGTTGTTGCAGCCGGAGAGCGCGAGGGCCAGCGCGGTCAGCGCGCCGAGCTGCACGGAGGCCGAGCGGAGCCGGCGCCGGGGGTGTCGTCGATCCACGTGAACGTTGTAGCCGATCTCCGCCAGCCTGGGGAGCCCGGCCCAGGCCGCAGCGCGGGAGGGGACGGGCCTCGGACGCACCCGGCGGGGGCCCGGTGGTGAGCGTTACGCTCGGCTCATGCTCCGTTCCGTCATCCTCGCCGCCTCCCGGTCTTCCCAGGTGGAGCGGCTCGTCGCGACGGCCCCGTTCACCCGGGACGTCGTCCGCCGGTTCGTCGCCGGCGCCGCCACCGACGACGCGCTGCGCGCCACCCGCGAGCTGGTCGCCGACGGCCAAGCGGTCACCCTCGACTACCTGGGCGAGGACACCACCACCCCGGAGCAGGCGAACGCCACCCGGGACGAGTACCTCAGGCTGCTGAGCCGGCTCGGCGCCGCCGGGCTCACCCCGGGCGCCGAGGTCAGCGTGAAACTGTCCGCGCTGGGCCAGATGTTCGACGAGCAGCTCGCGTACGACAACGCGCGGGCGATCTGCGCGGCGGCCGACGCGGCGGGCACCACAGTCACGCTGGACATGGAGGACCACACCACCACCGACTCGACGCTGGACATCCTGGCGAAGCTGCGTAAGGACCACCCGTCGACCGGGGCGGTGCTCCAGGCGTACCTGCGGCGCACCGAGTCGGACTGCCGGGAGCTGGCTTCCGCCGGGTCGCGGGTGCGGCTGTGCAAGGGCGCGTACAAGGAGCCGGAGTCGGTGGCGTACCAGTCGGCCCGCGAGGTCGACAAGTCGTACGTGCGCTGTATGAACGTGCTGATGTCCGGCGACGGCTACCCGATGCTCGCCACCCACGACCCGCGGCTGATCGCGATCGGGGAGGACCGGGCCCGCTGGTTCGACCGCGAACCGGGCCGGTTCGAGTTCCAGATGCTCTACGGCATCCGCCCGGACGAGCAGAAGCGCCTGGTGGACGAGGGCTACACCGTGCGCACCTACGTGCCCTACGGCGACCAGTGGTACGGCTACCTGATGCGCCGGCTCGCGGAGCGCCCGGCCAACCTGGCGTTCTTCGGCCGGGCGGTGCTGTCGAAGAAGTGAGTCACTCGTTCGACCAGGCCCGGGTGCACAGCACGAGGCGGTAGCCGTCCGGGTCGGCGAACGTGATGCCCCACCTGTCCCAGTACGGGCCGGCGGAGACCCGTGTCCCGCCGGCCCGTTCCAGTCTCGTCACCAGCTCGTCGTCGGCGGGGCCGTCGAGGTAGAGCACCAACAGGTCCTCCTCGGTGGGGCGCGGCGCGACGGTCAGTGCCGCGCCGCCGACCAGCTCCAGGTGCCAGGCCGCGCCGGGCAGGCCGAGCATCACCAGGTCGTGCTCGCCCGGACGCCCGGCCTCGGCGCGGAACAGCACGTCCAGGCCGACGCCGTGGGCCCAGAACCGTTCGGCGGCGGTCAGGTCGCGGCTCGGGCGGGCGAGGCGTACGTGGGTGTCGGCGGTGATCGGCATGTCGGCGATCGTGCGACTTCACGTCGTGTTGAGGTCAAGCCTTGACCCAGAAAGCTAATGGCATTAGCTTGTTGGCTATGACGGTTAGCCAGGTGGCGCGGGACGGCGGCACTATCGCGTACGAGGTGCACGGGTCGGGTCCGCTCGTGGTGCTCGCGCACGGCATGGGGGAGAACCGGGCGGCCTTCCGTCACCTGACGCCCCGGCTCGTGGCGGCCGGCTACCGGGTCGCCACGGTCGACGTACGCGGGCACGGCGACTCCAGCCCGCACTGGCCCACGTACGCCCCGGAGCAGGTCGGCGGCGATCTGCTCGCCGTGGTGCGGGCACTCGGCGGTGGCCCCGCCACCCTGGTCGGCAGCTCGTCCAGCGGCGCGGCAGTGGTCTTCGCCGCGGCCGAGGCGCCGGAACTGGTCAGCGGCATCGTGCAGGTAAGCCCGTTCGTCGGCACGCCGAAGCCGAACCCGCTGATGCGGGCCGCGCAAGCCGCCGTGCTGCGCAGCCCTCGGCTGTTTGGGCTGTTCCACCGCACGCTGTTCCCCTGCGGGCGCCCGGTGGACGACGCCGCGTACCGCAAGGAACTGGTCGCCAAGCTGCGCGGCCGGATGGACGCGGTGCGCGGCGTGGTCGCGCCGGCCGACCCGCACTGGACCGCACGGGCACCCGAGGTGCGCCGGCCGGTGCTCGTGCTGATGGGCACCAAGGACCCGGACTTCCCCGACCCGGGCGCCGAGGCACGGGCCGCGCGGCGACTGTTCGCCGTCGCCGAGGCGCGCATGGTCGCCGACTCCGGTCACTACCCGCACGCCGACCAGCCCGACGCCACCGCCGCCGACCTGGTCGAGTTCCTGGCGGTGACCGCGCATGCCTAGGGCCGGCCTGACCCCGGCCACAGTCGTGCGGGAGGCCGCCGTGCTCGCCGACGAGGCCGGCTACGAGAAGCTGACCCTGGCGGCGCTCGCCGCGCGACTCGGCGTCGCGTTGCCCAGCCTCTACAAGCACGTACGGGGCGTGGACGCGCTGCACCAGCAGCTCGCCGTGCTCGCCACCGCCGAGATCGCCGAGGTGCTGACCGCCGCCGCCGCGGGCCGGGCCGGCAGCGACGCGTTGCGCGCCGTCGCCACCGCCTACCGGGCGTACGCGCGGCAGCACCCCGGCCGCTACCCGGCCGCCCAGCGGGCACCCGACCCCGCCGACGCCGACCACCTCGCCGCCGGTGAGCGCGCGGTCGGCGCCGTCCGGGCGATCCTGCTCGGGTACGGCCTGGACGGCGACGACGCGATCGACGCCATCCGGATGTTCCGGGCCGCCGTGCACGGCTTCGTCGCTCTGGAGGCGGCCGGCGGATTCGGGTTGCCCCGCGACACCGACCGCTCCTTCGACCAGCTCATCGCGGGCCTGGACCGCGCCTACCGTTCCTGGGGGGACCGATGACCGCGCCACTGCTGATCGCTGTGGTGTGGGGGCTGTTCTGCTCACCCCGCGCCACCGTGACGCTGCCCGACCCGGCCAAGCTCGCCGTCCAGGCCGCCTGCTTCCTCACCGGCGGCGTGCTGCTCGCAGTGGCCGGCCACGCCGTCCCAGCTGTGGCACTGGTGGCCCTCTGGACAGCCGACAAGGCCGCGCTGACGCTGACCGGCACCCCGATCTGAGAGATCCTGGACGACGTCCGTCCCACGGCCTCCGACGCGGCGGAACAACGGCGGGACTCTTTCCCGGAACGCCCGATTGGTCGTACCCTTCGCCGGTGACCGACGGCGACGAGCAGCCTCCCGGCCGGACGACGGACGGCGACGAGTCTCGTACCGACAGCACCACCCCGGGCGGCGCCCCCGTCGCCGACGCGAGCCCGACGCCGGCGGAGTCGATCGACGGGGCCGACAACGCGCCCGACGTCCCCGCCCCGGTCGCGGACACGAGTCCACCGCCGCACCCCGTCGCGGCCTCGGTCGCGGACACGAACCCGCCGCCGCACCCCGTCACGGCATCCGCGCCGTACCCCGTACCCCTGGCGCACGTCGGCGAGCAGACGCGGACGGTGCGGAAACGGCGGCGCTGGCCCCTCTGGACCGCGCTCGGCCTGGTGCTCGGTCTGGTGGCGGGCGCGGTACCCGGCGTACTCCTGCGGGAGCTGTCACCGGACGCGGCCGGGCGGTCGGCCGCGGGCCGGGACGACCCGGGCACTGCGGCGCAGCGGCGGCTCGGCGAGCGGATGCTCGCGCTGCTGGACCGGCAGGCCGCCGCGCTCGTCGGCGCGGACCGGGCCGGCTTCCTCGCGATCGCCGATCCGGCGGCGCGGCCCGCCCTGAGCGGGCGGTACGCGGCGCTGCGGGCGCTGCGGGTCACGGTGTGGCGGCCGGCGGCCGACGAGGTTCCGGCGGCGGCCGACGGGCGGCCCGGGGAGTGGCGGCAGACGATCACCGTGGGCTACTGCTTCGTGGTGCCGGACTGCGCGCCGAGCACAGTGGAGCTGGACGCACGCTGGCGGCTGGTGGGGGAGGAGCCCCGGCTGACCGCGCTGGAACCGTCCGGCGCGGATCCGGCCGGCGTGCGGCCGTGGCAGGCGAACGACCTGGCCGTGACGGTCGGGAAGCGGGTGGTGGTGGCCACCACGCCCGCCCAGCGGAGCAAGCTGCCCGGCCTGCTCGCCCAGGCCGAGACGGCCGCCCGGGTCGCGGACCGGTACGCGGTCGGCGACGCGCGGCCGGACCGGTATCTCGTCTACTACGCCGGGAAGGCCGAGTGGCGGCGCTGGTACGGCGGCGGCCGGCCGAAGTGGACCGCCGGGTACGCGGTCGGCGTCGGCGGTGGACGCCACGACGTCGTCCTCAACGCCCAGACCGTCACCCCGGACGGCGTCGACGACCTGCTGCGGCACGAACTCACCCACGCCGCCTCGCTGCCCGACCGGGGGTACGCCGACCGCGCGGACTGGTGGCTGGTGGAAGGGCTGGCCGAGTACGCCGGGGCCGACGGCCAGCCGGTCCACCGCTACGAGGGCCTGGCCGAGATGCGGGAGCTGCTGCGCGGCGGCTGGTCCGGGCGGCTGGAGGCGGTGGCGCCGGAGGCGGACGCGAGCGACAGCCGGGTGGGCGGCGCCTACGGCGTCGGTTACCTGGCCGTGCGGCACCTGGTCGACCGCTACGGCGAGCAGCGGATGCTCGACTTCTACCGGGCCGTGGTGCACGAGCGGAAGCCACCGGCGCAGGCCGCCGACGAGGTGCTCGGCGACCCGTGGTCGATGCTGCACGACGAGTGCGTCGCCTACGTGCGGGCCGTCGTCGGCTGATACGTCGACGGCTGTCGACGGGGTCGTAGCATGGGCCGGGTGGCCCGCACTCCCTCGCCGCGGCTGCCCGCGGCCCGCCGCCCCCGTCTCGTCACCGCGCTTCTCGCCGTCGTCGCGCTGACCGGCGCCACCGCCGCCTCCTGCGGTGACGACGCACCGGCGGTGACGGTCGCCGAGGTCGGCCGCGCGCCGGTGAGCGAGGTGATCGACGCGCCGGCCACTGTGACCGCGCGGGCCGCGGCCACCCTCACCGCCCCCGCCGACGGCACGCTCGCCAGCCTGCGTGTCCAGCCCGGCGCGCGGGTCGCCCGGGGACAGGTGCTCGCGGTGATCGACTCGCCGTCCGCCCGGGAGCGCCTGGCGCAGGCACGGGAGGCGCTGCGCGCGGCGAAGCGGGCCGGCCGGGGCGCCGGCACGGGCGACCTGGGCGGCAGCCGGCGGGGCACCGACCGGGCCGCCGACGAGGCGTTCGCCGCCGCCCGCGCCGCCGCCGGCAAGGTCGGCGACCCGCAGGTACGCGCCGCGCTGCTGCTCCAGGTCCAGTCGGCGCAGCGGCAGTACGAGTCGGCCGCCCGCGCCGCCGACCGGGCGGTCGCCCAGGTGCAGCGCGGGGTCGCCGGCCTGAACAGCGCCGTCGGCGCGCTCTCGGCCGCGCAGCGACTCCAGGCCCAGCAGGCGTACGACCTGGCGAAGGCGACTGTGGACGCGTTGACGTTGCGCGCCCCGATCGCCGGTGTGGTGCAGCCGGGCGGCACCCGATCGGCGGCGCCGGCCGACCTGGCCGGGCTGCTCGGGGCGGCCGGTGGCGCGGCGGTGCCCGGTCTCGACCCGTCGGCGCTCGGTGCGGGTGGGCAGGGCGGACCGCCGCCCGGGGTGGACGACGCGATCCCGGCCGGTGGCCGGGTCACCGCCGGCACACCGGTGCTCACAGTGGTGGACACCGGCCGGCTCGGCCTGCTCGCCGAGGTGGACGAGACCGACGTGCTGCTGGTCCGGGCGGGGGTGCCCGCGACGGTCGAGCTGGACGCGGTGACCGGCGCGACGTACGACGCCACTGTGCGGTCTGTCGACGTGCTGCCGAGCAGTTCGGCGCGGGGTGGCGTCACCTACCGGGTCCGGCTCGACCTGGGCGCCGGTCGCCTGGGTGAGGCCGAGGCCGCCCCGGCGCCCCGCCCGGCATGAACGCGGTGGTACGGCTGCGGGTGCGGGAGGCCGCCGACGCGGTGGCGGTGCCGGCGTCAGCGGTCTTCTCCGCCGACGGGCGGGACGCGGTCTGGGTGCTGCGGGACGGCCGGGCCGACCGGGTGCCGGTGACGGTGGGCGTGCAGGGGCAGGACCTGGTGCAGATCGTCGACGGCGTACGGGCCGGCGACCGGGTGGTGGTACGCGGCGCCGACCAGGTGCGCGACGGCCAGGAACTGCGGTGACGGCCCCGGCGGTCGAGGCCGTCGACGTCTGGCGCACGTACGAGCTGGACGGCGTCTCGGTGTCCGCGTTGCGCGGGGTGTCACTCACCATCGACCAGGGCGAGTACGTGGCGGTGATCGGGCCGTCCGGCTCGGGCAAGTCGACGCTCATGCACCTGCTCGGCGGGCTGGACCGGCCCAGCGGCGGCCGGCTGGTGATCGGCGGCCGGGACGTCACCACGCTCACCGCTCCGGAACTGGCGACACTGCGCAACGAGACGATCGGTTTCGTGTTCCAGGCGTTCCACCTGCTGGCCCGTACGTCGGCTGTGGACAACGTCGCGTTGCCGCTGGTCTACCGGGGCGTCGGGGCGCGGCAGCGGCGGGAGCGGGCGGCGGCGATGCTGGGCCGGGTGGGCCTCGGTCACCGGCTGCACCATCGGCCCAATCAGCTCTCCGGTGGTGAACAGCAGCGGGTGGCGATCGCCCGGGCGCTTGTGACCGAACCGGCGGTGCTGCTCGCCGACGAGCCGACCGGCAACCTGGACAGCGCCACCGGCGAGGCGGTGCTGGAGCTGCTGGAACAGCTGAACGCCGAGTCCGGGGTGGCGCTGGTGATGGTGACCCACGACCAGGAGGTGGCCGCCCGGGCGCGTCGGCGGATCGCGGTGCGGGACGGCCTGATCCGCTCCGACAGCGCTCATGATCGACCGCCGTCGGAGGGTTCCGGCGCACCTGCGACACTGGACCCCGCTCCCAGCGCGGAGCCCCGGTCCGCGTCCGGAAGCGGCCCGGGGCACCCGCCCGGTGGCTCCGGTGGCGCCGCCGGTGCCACCGGGCGCCTTCCGCGGGCCGGCGGGGACGCCGGATGAGGCTGGCCGAGGCGTGGCGGGTGGCGTGGGACGCGCTGCGGGCCAACCGGCTGCGCAGCGTGCTGACCATGCTCGGGGTGATCATCGGGGTGGCCTCGGTGGTGATCCTGGTGGCCATCGGCACCGGCACCAAACAGCAGGTCGAGCAGCAGGTCGAAGGGCTCGGCTCCAACCTGCTGCTGGTGGTGCCGGGCCGGATCGAGGTGGGCAACGCGCCGGTGGTCTCGCCGCTGGACCTCAGCGACGCCGACGCCGTCTCCCGGGTGGTCGGCGACCCCGGACGGGTGGCGGTGACTGTGGCCTCCGGGGCGACCGCGCGGGCCGGCAACCGGTCCGACTTCACCACGGTGCAGGGCGTGCTGGAGACCACCCCGTCGGTGTTCACCAGGTCGCTGTCGCGGGGCCGCTACCTGACCGGGGCGGACGTGGACACCAGCCGCCGCGTGGCGGTGCTCGGCGACTCGGTGGCCCGGGCGCTCTTTCCCGACCGTGACCCGCTCGGCCAGCAGGTCACGCTGGCCGGGGTGCGGTTCCGGGTGATCGGCGTCTTCGCGCCGCTCGGGCAGAGCCTCGGCGTGGACCGGGACGACGAGGTGCACGTACCGGTGACGGCGGCGCAACGGCTGTGGGGCACCCAGCGCATCGACGGCATCGCGGTCAAGGCGCCGGACCGGGAGCGGATCGACGAACTCGGCGAGCGGATCGTCGCGGAGCTGTCCCGCCGGCACCCGGACACCGAGTTCAGCGCCGTCACCCAACGGCAGATCCTCGGCGTGCTCGGCGACATCCTGGGCGTGCTCACCGGCGTGCTGGCCGCCATCGCGGGCATCTCGCTGCTGGTGGGCGGCGTCGGCGTCTCCAACATCATGCTGGTCTCGGTACGCGAGCGGACCCGCGAGATCGGCCTGCGCAAGGCGGTCGGCGCCCGCCCCCGGGACATCGGCGTGCAGTTCCTGCTGGAGGCGGTGCTGCTCACCTCGGTCGGCGGCCTGACCGGGATGGCGCTGGGCGTGGGCACCGCCCTGCTCGTGGACGCGTTCTCCCCGATCCCGGCGGCGATCACCTGGTGGTCACTGGCGCTGGCGTTCGGCGTCTCCGCGGCGGTCGGCATCGTCTTCGGCGTGGTGCCGGCGCAGCGGGCGGGCCGGCTCGACCCGGTGGTGGCGCTGCGCGCCGAGTAGGCGGATCGGACGAGGCACCCGTCCGGGCGAAAAACCCCTGCTGGACATCGGGTGAACGGCTGCCCCGCCATGATCAAAGGGTGGAAGGGATCGCGCAGGTCACAGCCGTCCCGCTACCGTACTGGTTACACGCGCGTCGCTCGTCGAGGCGGGAGCACCTGCCCGGTGACACGCGCCGGGCACGGGAATGGGTCGGTGAGCCATGGCCGGGTCGCAGTCCGACGCACGGCTGTCGGATGTCAGGTTCCTGACCGTCGCCGAGGTGGCGACGGTCATGCGGGTCTCCAAGATGACGGTCTACCGTCTCGTGCACAGCGGTGAGCTGACCGCGGTACGGGTCGGCCGCTCGTTCCGGGTGCCCGAGCACGCCGTGCACGAATACCTCCGGGGCGCCTTCCAGGAGTCCGCCTGACCACTCGGCGGGCCGGTCCGCCGAGTGTGGCGAAAAGGGGCATCGACGGGGGCGCGTTGGTCCTGCTGACGCACTCCGGTTAGGCTGGACCACGACCGTGATCGCCCTCTGGTGTGCCCTGCCCACCACGCTGGTCCGGTCCGTTGTCCGCAAGCGGTCAAGGCACCACCGGCGGTGGTGTCTTCCGGTCCGCCCCGAACGTTGCATCGAAAGGCTGTCGTATGGGCTCGGTGGTCAAGAAGCGCCGCAAGCGCATGGCTAAGAAGAAGCACCGCAAGCTGCTGCGCAAGACCCGCGTCCAGCGTCGCCGTCTCGGCAAGTGACCGGGGCCGGGCACTGGCCCGGCTCCCGGCACCACTTGCCAACTGTCGACCCTCGGAGGCTCAGGTGATCAGGCCGTGGACGTCCCGGCTCGATCCTGCCTGCCGCGCAAGGCGCACGACATGACCCCCGGTGACACCTCCGGTGCCCCGGGGGTCGTCGTCGTCACCGGAGTCGGTCGCTGGCTCGGCGCGCACGTCGCCGCGCGGCTCGCCGCCGACCCGCGGATCGAGCGCGTCATCGGGGTCGATCCGGCCCCGCCCAACCCCGAGCTGGCCGATCTGCTCACCGACGTGGAACCGGTCCGTCTCGACCTGGACTCGCTCGGCGGCCTCCTGGTCGACCTCGACGTCGACGCCGTGGTGCACCTGGCGCTCGTCACCTCCCCCGATCCGCAGCACGGCGGCCGGTCGGGGATGAAGGAACAGAACGTCATCGGCACGATGCAGATGCTCGCCGCCGCGCAGCGCGCGCCCCGGCTGCGCAAGCTCGTGGTCCGCTCGTCCACCGCCGCGTACGGGGTGTCGTTCCGCGATCCGGCCGTCTTCACCGAGGAGACCGAGCCTCGCGAGGTGCCACGCGGCGGTTTCGGCCGCGACATACTCGACATCGAGGGGTACGTCCGCGGGTTCCGCCGCCGCCGGCCCGACGTCACCGCGACAGTGCTGCGCTTCGCGCCGTTCATCGGGTACGCCGCCGACACCACGCTCACCCGCTACTTCTCCCAGCCGGTGGTGCCCACCGTCTTCGGCCGTGACCCGCGCCTGCAGTTCGTGCACTTCGACGACGCGCTGGAGGTGCTGCACCGGTCCGTCGCCGAGGACCACCCGGGCACGTACAACGTCGCCGGGCCGGGCGTGCTGTCGCTGTCGCAGGCGATCCGCCGGGCGGGCCGGGTGGCGGTGCCGGTGCTGGAGCCGGGCCTGGCCGGGGTCGCCGCGATCGCCCGCAGCCTGGGCTTCGGCCGGTACGGCCTGGACCAGGTGGACCTGTTCGTGCACGGCCGGGTGGTGGACACCAGCCGGCTGGAGCGGGAGTTCGGCTTCACGCCCCGCTCGACCGCCGCCGCGTTCGACGACTTCATCCGAGCCCACCACGGCGGCGTGGTGGTGACCCGGGACCAGTTGGCCGCGGCCGAGCAGTTGGTGCTGGAGAGCATCCGGCAGGTCCGCTCGACCGTACGGGAGCGTTCGTGAGCAGCCCGGAGGAGCGGCGCGACGCGCGCTACGACGTACCGCTGGACGTGCCCGGACCGGGCGCGGAGCCGGCGCGGCGCAACGGACACCGCCGGGTGACCGCGCCGTCCGCCCGCCCGGCCGCGCCGGTGGACCCGGCCGACGAGCCGGACACCTCCGCCGACGAGCCCGGCACCGCTGCCGACCGGCCCGGCGCTCCGGCCGGGACGGTCGCCCCGAGCCCGGCGGCGCACCGCCCGACGGCCGAGAAGACCGTGGCCAAGAAGACGGTCGCGAAGAAGACGGTGGCGAAGAAGACCGTGGCGAAGAAGGCCGTCGCGAAGAAGGCAGTAGCTGATCCGGCGGCCGGGAGCGAACCGGCCGGTGACACGCCGCCCGGACCGGCGGTGGCCGACCGGCCGGGCGACCACTGGGACCGCAAGGTGGCCCAGGGCCTGGCGTTCCTGCGACGGCGGCTCGCCGGTGAGTACGAGGTCGACGAGTTCGGCTTCGACCCCGACCTGACCGACGCGGTGGTCCACCCGCTGGTGCGGCTGCTCTACCGGGACTGGTTCCGCACCGAGGTCAGCGGCATCGAGCACGTACCGGCCGAGGGCGCGGGCCTGGTCGTGGGCAACCACTCCGGCACCGTGGCGATCGACGCGCTGATCCTCTCCGCCGCGCTGCACGACCGGCACCCGGCGCGCCGCTACCTGCGGCTGCTCGGCGCCGACCTGGTCTTCCGGATGCCCGTCGTGTCCGAGATAGCCCGCAAGACCGGCGGCACCGTCGCGTGCAGCCCGGACGCGGAGCGGCTGCTCGGCAACGGGGAACTGGTGGGCGTGTTCCCGGAGGGCTTCAAGGGGGTCGGCAAGCTCTACACCGACCGTTACAAGCTCCAGCGCTTCGGCCGGGGCGGGTTCGTCTCCGCCGCGCTGCGCACCGGTACGCCGATCGTGCCGGTGGCCATCGTCGGCGGCGAGGAGATCTACCCGATGCTCGCCGACATCAAGCCGCTGGCCCGGCTGCTCAAACTGCCGTACTTCCCGGTCACGCCCACGTTCCCCTGGCTCGGGCCGCTGGGCATGGTGCCGCTGCCGAGCAAGTGGCTGATCGAGTTCTGCCCGCCGATCCCGACGGCGCACCTGCGTGACTCCGCGGACGACCCGCTGGTGGTGTTCAACCTCGCCGACCAGGTGCGGGAGACGATCCAGCAGACGTTGCACAAGCTGCTCGAACGCCGCCCCGACCCGTTCGGCCCCTGAGCGGTCAGGGCGGGCTCAGGCCTCGCGGTGCCGGCGCCGGTGCAGCGCCAGTCCGGCCGTGACCGCGCCGGCGAGCAGCCCGGCGGCGGCGGTGGAGGGCACGGCGATGCGTACGGCCCGTCGCCCGGTGCGGAAGTCGCGCACGTCCCAGCCCTGCTCACGGGCCTGCCGCAGCAGCGCCGGATCGGGGTTCACCGCCACCGCGCGGCCGACGGCGGAGAGCATCGGCAGGTCGTTGGCCGAGTCGCTGTAGGCGGCGCACCGGTCCAGGTCCAGCCCTTCCACGGCGGCGAGCTGGGTCACCGCCTCGGCCTTCGCCGGACCGTGCATCAGGTCACCGACCAGCCGTCCGGTGTACGCGCCGTCGACCACCTCGGCCACCGTGCCGATCGCGCCGGTCAGGCCGAGCCGGGCGGCGATCACCCGGCCGATCTCGACCGGGGCGGCGCTGACCAGCCAGACCCGCTCGCCCGCGTCGAGGTGACGCTGGGCGAGGCGGCGGGTGCCGGCCCAGATGCGCGGGGCCATCAGCTCGTCGAAGATCTCGTCGGCGAGGCGCTCGATGTCGTCCACCCGCCAGCCCTGGACGAAGGCGAGCGCGGCCTCCTTGGCCTGGGACATGTCGCCCGCGTGCTCGGTGGCGAGCAGCCGGAACCGGGCCTGCTGCCAGGCGAAGCGGGCCAGGTCGCCGGTGGTGAAGTACTTCCGGGCGGCCAGCCCACGGGCGAACCAGTAGATCGAGGCGCCCTGCATCATCGTGTTGTCGACGTCGAAGAAGGCGGCAGCCGTGGGGTCGGGCGGAACCGTGGTCGCGGGCGCCGACGGGGCCTCGGACCAGCCCGCGGTGTGCCCGTGCGCGTCGGTGCTGACGGTCACCTTCCGGGTGCCGGCCACGGCGACCTCCCTGCCTCGACGACCGCGTACGCCCTCCGCGCCGAGCGTATCCGGCAGGGTGTGACGGGCGGGTGTCCGCCGGGAGAAGTGTGGCGCGGTCGGCGTCCGCGCTCAGCGGTCGGCCGGGCAGGCGGCCGGGGCGGGCCCGAGCGCGTCGCTGGCCTGCGGCGCGGGCAGCCCGCAGGCGATCGCCTCGCGCAGCGCGTCGGCGCGTTTGCCGGCCGCGTCGAGCAGCGCCAGTGAGCGGCGGGTGCGTTCCCGGTCGGCGTGGTCGGGCCGGTCCAGCAGGCCGCTGACCACCCGGCGCTGGCCGGCGAGGAACGTGTCCACCGCGTCCAGCGCCGCCGGGTCGGAGCGCTGCGCGGCGACAGTGGTCAGCAGGCGTACGCCCTGACGGGTGTCCGCGTCCATGTCGTCCAGGACGGCGCTGAAGCCGAGCTGGTCGCCGTGCACCGAGGCGGCCTCGTCGAGCCGGGTGCGGGCGAAGTCGAGGAAGAGCTGCCCGCGGCTGATGTCCGAGCTGGCGAGCGCGAGCTGGGCGCGCTCGGTGGAGCGCTTCATTCCGTACAGGGCGTCGCCGGGCAGCGCGTTCTCGCTGGCGGCGGAGATCCCGGAGAGGGCGATCGCGCCGGCGGCCACGCCGACCAGGATCGCGCCCCGGGCCCGCGCCCGGCGTCCGGTGATCGCCGGCAGCAGCGCGCCGCGTACTCCTGTGGTGGCGGGCTTGGCCGGAGTGCCGATGCCCTCGCGTTCGGCGGTGGCCACGAGCATCGCCCGCAGTCCGGTGCGGAACTCGGCGCGCGGCTCGACGTCGGGCCCCTCTGCGGTGAGCCGGCGGCTCACCTCGACGAGCGCGGTGAGTTCACCGTCCGCCTTGGACCGGACGTGGTGCCGGCGTCCGCCGTTGGCCTCGTCGAGGAGTTGCGCGAAGCGCTCGGCCCGCCGACGGGAGAAGAGGTCGCTGTCCACCGCGGCACCCCCTCTCGCTGGTCACGGCCGGGCGGCCGTCGTCGTCACCAGCGACCGGTGGCAGCGTGAGGCGCAGAGTCGACCGGGACGGCCGACCTGACCCGCCGGACCGGGTGGCCCGGGGGACGCCGGGACAACCACTGGTCGCACCCGGAGAAACGGACCGCGCCGGTCGCCGGTTACGGCCGGGGCGGCGGCGAAATCACCAAGAGTGATCGGCCCGCGTGGCGCGTCGGGCACGCGACAGCGCCCGGCGACAGCGCCGGTGGGAGGACTGATGTGGGGCTGCCGCTCAGGAGTGGAAGCCGTCGGGCAGCAGCCGGGCCAGGGCCCGTACCGCCCGGTACTGGAGAGCCTTGATGGCGCCCTCGTTCTTGCCCATGGCCCGGGCCGTCTCGGCCACCGAGAAACCCTGCAGGAACCGCAGCACTATGCACTCCTGCTGCTCCGGGTTGAGCTGCTTGACGGCGGTGAGCAGGGCGACGTTGGTGATGTGTTCCACCACCGCGGCCTCCGGGCTGCCCTCCGGCCCGCGGTCCTCCCGGTCGGCGTCGAGGACGTCGCCGGTGGTCACCTCCAGCCGGTAGCGCCCCGACTTGAAGTGGTCGGCGACCAGGTTGCGGGCGATGGTGACCAGCCAGGCGCCGAGGTCGCGGCCCTGCCAGGTGAAGCTGCCGATCCGCTTGAGCGCGCGCAGGAACGTGTCGGAGGTGAGGTCCTCGGCGAGCTGGCGGTTGCCGACCCGGAAGTAGACGAACCGGAACACCGTGTCGACGTACCTGTCGTAGATCAGCCCGAACGCCTCGGACTCGCCTGCCTGCGCGCGTTCGACGAGCGTCCACACCTCGGTGGCCGGGTCGGACGGGTCGGGGCGGCTGGGGAAGCCGGTGGCGGGCGTGGCGGCCGGCACGGCGGGCAGGACGGCGGTGTCGCCGGTGGTCACCGCCGGCAGGATCGCGGTCTCCGCGGCGGAGGGCTCGGCGCCGGTTGCCGCGTCACCGCGCCGGGCCTGGGCCGGCATGGTGGGGCGGGCCGGGCTGCCGAGTCGCCCGGCCGCGGGCTTCGCGTTGCCGCCGGGCGTCGCGGGGCGTGCCGGCGCCTCGTTCGTGTGGTGCGCGCGGCTGCGTACGCGCCGCCCCTCGCCGCGTACCGCGATCTGGCCGTCGGTGCCCCGGGGAGGTGGATCGGCGCGCTCGTTGAGCGGGTTGCGCTGGGTCGGGCCGGTGACGCCGGCCGGCCGTTCGGCGTAACCGAAGGTGGTCACCGCGCCTCCCCGGTCCGAATCGGAAGCGACCGCGCCGGGCGCCACTGTGGCGCCGGGGGACCGGGTGGAACCCGGCCGGGCGCGGCCGGGTCGGGACGTGCCGACGGGCGGCAGATCCCCTTGAGGTGCTGGTCCAATGCGCTGACGGGCACGGGGGCCTCCTCGGGCTGAGGGGTGTCGACTCACGGCAAATGGGGTGAGCCGACCCGAGTGATGATAGGGCCAACGTCACCCACGCGTGGCAAGTCCGTTACACAGAGCGGAAGTATTTCCCGCCGGATCGCACGGATGGCGGACCCGTTGTCCGTCGCGTGTGGTTGACTTTCGCACCGGATCGTGGTCCGCAGTGGAAAGTCCTGGTCGGAGCAGATTTTCTTTCCGCTCGGCGTGTCGCGAAGGCGGTTCACGCGGGTCGCCCCGGGCTGCTCGGCGCGTGCCGTTGGAGATCGTTATCCCGTGCTGGGGAATCCCACCGTACTGCATTCCCAGTCCCGTTTGGCGGACCCGGCACCGTGTCCGGGCATGGTCCGGCGGACGCGGCTGTGCCAGACTCAGCCACCGTGCAGGACGCCGCCGAAAGCTCCGCGCCGAACCTCGCCGACCGGGTCCGCCGGGCCGCCGCCGAACGGGGCGACCGGGCCGCGCTGCACTGGCGCGAGCGGACGCTCACCTGGTCCGAGCTGGACGACGCGGTCACCGCCACCGCCCGCGCGCTGGTCGCCGACGCGCCGCCGGCCGCCGGAACGGGGCATCCGCCCCGGGTGGCTGTCGCGTTCGGCAACACCCCGGACTTCGTGGTCACCTACCTCGCCGCGCTGCGGGCCGGCCTGGTCGCCGTACCGGTCAACCCCGCGCTCACCGCCCGCGAACTGCGGCACGTGCTCACCGACTCCGGCGCCGCGATGCTGGTCGGCGCGCCCGAGGTGATTGGCCGGGTGGACCGCGCCGAACTGCCCGGGCTGCGCGCCGTGCACACCGCGCCGCCGGTGGGCGGCGACGCCGGGCCGACCCGGTTCCCGGCCCGCTCCGGCGACGACCTGGCCGTCCTGCTCTACACCTCCGGCACCGAGGGGCAGCCCAAGGGCGCGATGCTGTCGCACCGCGCGCTCGCCGCCAACCACGACCAGACCGACCGGATCGAGCCGCCGGTCCTCGGCCCCGACGACGTCGTGCTGCTCGCGCTCCCGCTGTTCCACGCGTACGGGCTGAACACCGCGCTCGGCGCCGTGGTGCGGCACGGCGCGACCGGCGTACTCGTCGACGAGCCCGCGGCGGGGACGCTGGACGAGATCGCCCGGCACCGCGTAACGGTGCTCGTCGGCGTACCGTCGATGTTCCTGACCTGGGCCGAGGCGGAGCGTGACCCGGCCGCGGCGCTGACCTCGGTGCGCGTCGCGGTGTGCGGCGCGGCGCCGCTGCCGCCGGCCGTCGGCGCGCGCTTCACCGAGCTGACCGGGCACCCGGTGCACGTCGGCTACGGGCTCACCGAGACCGCGCCGGTGCTCACCTCGACGCTCGTCGGCGGCGAGCCGAAGCCCGGCTCGATCGGTCGCCCGCTGCCCGGCGTCGAGCTGCGCCTGACCGGTGCGGACGGCGCCGAGCTGTGGCGCGACGGGGTGCCCGCCGACGAGCCCGACGACGACGAGATGGACCTCTCCGACGAACTGGCCGGCACCGACCCCGGGCAGATCGTGGTACGCGGTCCGAACCTGTTCGCCGGTTACTGGCCGGACGGGCGGGGCGGGCCGGACCCGGACGGCTGGTGGGCAACCGGCGACGTCGCGTACGCCGACGGCGACGGCGACCTCTTCCTGGTCGACCGGCTCGGTGAGCTGATCCTGGTCAACGGCTTCAACGTCTACCCGCACGAGGTGGAGCTGGTGCTCCAGGCGCACCCCGGGGTGGCCGAGTCGGCGGTCCTCGGCGTGCCGCATCCGCGGACCGGCGAGACTGTGCGGGCGTACGTGGTGCGGGCGGCCGATCCGGCGGTGACGGCGGACGATCTGCTCGCCCACTGCGCGCGTAACCTGGCCCGGTTCAAGTGCCCGACCGCCGTCGAGTTCGTCGACAGCCTGCCGTACTCGGCGATCGGGAAGGTGCGCAAGACCGAGCTGCGCCCGGCGCCCGCGGTGCCGTCGCCGTCGCCGCCGACCGAGATCCGCACGGAGGTATCCGATGTCCAGTGACCCGAGGCTCATCCTGATCACCCGGCCCGGCTGCCACCTGTGCGACGACGCGAAGGCCGCGCTCGACCGGGTGGTGGCGGTCACCGGTGACCGCTGGGTGGAGCGGGACGTCACCGGCAACCTGGAGATGGAGCGCGACTACGGCGACCGGCTGCCGGTGGTGCTGCTCGACGGCAAGGAGCACGGCTACTGGCGGGTCGAGGAGGACCGGCTGCTGCGCGACCTGACCACCCCGCAGCTCTAGCCTTAGAGTGCTCGGGTGACGGGTATGGGACGCCACCTCGTGTGGGACTGGAACGGAACGCTCCTCGACGACCTCGACCTGGTGGTCCAGGCCACGAACGTCGCCTTCGCCAGCGCCGGCGGGCCGGCGGTCACCGCCGCCGAGCACCGGGTGCGGTTCCGGCGGCCGATCGCCGACTACTACGCCGAGATGCTCGGCCGGGCCGTGGACGCCGACGCGTTCGGCACGCTCGACCGGGTCTTCCACGACGCGTACCGGGCCGGGCTGACCACCTGCGCGCTGGCCGCCGACGCCACCACCGCGATCGAGTCCTGGGAGGGCAGCCAGTCGCTGCTGTCCATGTGGTTCCACGACGAGCTGGTGCCGACGGTGCACACGTACGGGCTGACCCCGCACTTCCGCCGGGTGGACGGGCTGCGCGCCACTGTCGGCGGCGGGCGCAAGGCCGAGTGGCTGGAGAAGCACCTGGCGGAGCTGGGGCTGGGTGGGCACGAGGTGGTGCTGATCGGCGACTCGCTCGACGACGCCGACGCGGCCGCCTCGGCCGGCGCCCGCTGCGTGCTCTACACCGGCGGCCTGTCCGACCCGGACCGGCTGCGCGCCAGCGGCCACCCGGCCGCCGACACGCTCACCGACGCGGTGACAGTGGCCCGCACCCTGTCCTGACCCTCATGACCCCTTGATCGTCACCACTTCGGCGAGGTGGTGGCCTCGGGGTGCGCCGGACCCCACCACCTCCCCGACCTGGAGTGGATCACCCGGGGTCAGGCGCGCAGGTGGGCCAGGACGGCCAGGACGCGGCGGTGGTGGGTGGTGGCGTCCGGCGGCAGGTCGAGCTTGGTGAAGATGTTGCGGACGTGCTTCTCGACCGCGCCGTCGCTGACCACCAGCGCGCGGGCGATGGCGGTGTTCGAGCGGCCCTCGGCCATCAGCGCCAGCACCTCGCGCTCGCGCGGGGTCAGCGACGCCAGCGGGTCGTCGCGCCGCCGCCGGACCAGCAACTGGCTGATCACCTCCGGGTCGAGCACCGTGCCGCCGGCGGCCACCCGGGCCAGGCCGTCCAGGAACTCGTCGATCGCGGCGACCCGGTCCTTGAGCAGGTAGCCGATGCCGCCGCCGGCCCCGCCCGCGGTGTCCAGCAGGTCGTCGGCGTACGACACCTCGACGTACTGGGACAGCACCAGGATCGGCGTACCAGGCACCCGGCGGCGGGCCTCCACCGCGGCGCGCAGTCCCTCGTCGGTGTGTGACGGCGGCATCCGCACGTCCACCACCGAGACGTCCGGGCGGTGCGTCACCACCGCCTCGACCAGGGCGACGCCGTCACCGACGGCGGCCACCACCTCGTGCCCGTACTCCGTCAGCAGCCGGATCAGCCCCTCCCGGAGCAGTACGGCGTCGTCCGCGATCACCACCCGCATGGGTCCGGTGTCTATCACGCCCGGACCCGGCGCCCATCGGGCGGGCCGGGTCCGGGGCGTGTCGTTTCACCTGGGCAGTTCCGCGTGGACCCGGGTCGGTCCGCCCTCCGGGCTGGTCACGTCCAGCGTGCCGCCGGCCGCCCGGACCCGGTCGGCGATGCCGTTGAGCCCGTGTCCCTTCGCCAGGTGGGCGCCGCCGACGCCGTCGTCGGTGACGGTGATCTCCAGCCGGCCCACCTTCCGGGTCACCTCCACCCGGCAGGCGCTCGCCCGGCTGTGCTTCGACACGTTCGTCAGCGCCTCGGCCACCACGAAGTACGCGGTGCTCTCCACCCCGGGGTCGAGCCGGCCGGCGGCGGTGCCCAGCTCGTCGTCCACCACCAGTTCGGTCGGCACCAGCGCGCGGGCGGCGAGCGCGGCGAGCGCGCTGGGCAGGCCCCGGTCGACCAGGATCGGCGGCGCGATGCCCCGCGAGAGGGCACGCAGCTCGTCCAGCGTCTCCCGGGTCTGGGCGACGGCCTCGTCCAGCGTCTGCCGCGCCGCCTCCGGGTCGGCGGCGAGCTGGTGGCGGGCCCGTCCGAGGTCCATGGCGAGCCGGACCAGTCGCTGCTGCGGGCCGTCGTGGATGTCGCGCTCCAGCCGGCGCAGGGCGACCGCCTCGGCCGAGGCGGCGGCGCGCTTCTGCTCCTCCAGCGTGATGATCCGCTGTCGCATCTCGGCCACCCCGGTGAGCAGCGAGTACGCCAGCCCGGCCTGGAGCCGGGCGCCGCCGCGCGCCACCAGCGGGAGGGTGAACAGGGCGAACAGCCCGATCGCGGTGTTCAGGGCGATCCGCGCGCCCGCCCCGTCGCCCATCCCGAGGAGCTGACTCAGGTCCTGGTCGTCGACGCCGCGCGGAATGGCCCAGTCGTAGACGACGTAGAGCGTGCCGCCCAGGGCCAGCACCCACCAGACCACGAGCACCACGAACGTGGGCAGGGCCACCAGCAGCCGGACGAACGCGTGCAGCAGGTCGAGCCACGACTGCGCGTCCCGGATCGGGGTGAACACCCGCCGCCAGAACCCGGCACCCGGCTCCGGCCGGCGGTAGACGGGGCGTACCCGGGGCCGGTCCAGCACCCCGGCGAGCCGGAGCCGCTCGATGTCGGCCAGCCCGCGGGTGGCGTACAGGAAGCCGGCGAGGATCGGCAGGCCGAGCGTGGTCACCAGCAGCCCGGCGCTCAGTGAGATCCCGACCACGGCGAGGACGAAGCCCACGATGGCCAGCGGGAGGCCGAGGAGTACGTAGGCGGAGTCCCGGCCGAGGCGGCGCAGGAGGCCGAGGACGGGCGACGTCGGGGTGGGCGCGGTGGCCAGTGGTGCTGCGGTCATGGTTCGAGGCTATGGGCGTACGACCTGCCGACCCATCCCGCACGCTGGCCTCTTCAGGGTGGGGTTCTCCCTACTGCAAAACGTGAGACTCGCCTCGCCACGCCGGTGACGGAGCGCTACGGGCCGCGCGCGATTGGTCAGGGAAGTCGGGATTGAGCAATAATCGCCACGCGCCGCCGAAGAGCGCGGTCGATCGATCTTGCAGGAATGGAGGGGCAGGTGAAGGCGCGTCGCGAGCTTTCAAGATCGCGATTTGTGCACCTCTTCACAAGCGCCTACTCTGTAGTTTCGACGCGCCCTGCTAGCACAGCCGGCAACAACGGTCGCCAGCGGGAGTCCCGAAACGACCGGCCTCCGTCGCTGGTCGAGGATCGCACCGCACGGAGTCTCATGAGTCAGCACCGTCAACCAGGCGCGCCCGGTCGCACCGGTGCCGTACCGGCGCTTCCGGACCTGCCCGAGGCGACCGTGTCCCGGCTCCCGGAATACCTGCGTGCGTTGCACGCGCTGGCCGACTCCGGGCACGAGACGGTGTCCAGCGAAGGGCTCGCGAACGCCGTCGGCGTCAACTCCGCGAAGCTCCGCAAGGACCTGTCCCACCTCGGCTCGTACGGCACCCGCGGCGTCGGTTACGACGTGGCGCTCCTGGTCGACCAGATCTCCTCGGTGCTCGGCCTCACCCAGTGCCGGGCCGTCGCGCTCGTCGGCGTCGGTAACCTCGGTCACGCGCTGGCCGGCTACGACGGCTTCGCCAACCGCGGCTTCCGCATCGCCGCTCTCCTCGACGCCGACCGGTCCCGGGTCGGCGAGCTGATCAACGGGCTCGTCGTCCAGCACATCGACGAGCTGCCCCAGGTGGTCGCCGAGGAGTCGATCTCGATCGGCGTCATCGCCACCCCCGCGCCGGCCGCCCAGGCGGTCGCCGATCAGCTGGTCGCCGTCGGCGTGACGAGCATCCTCAACTTCGCGCCCTGCGTACTCTCGGTCCCGGAGGGGGTCGACGTGCGCAAGGTCGACCTCGCCATCGAGCTGCAGATCCTGTCCTTCCACGAGCACCGCAAGGCATCGCTGACCGCGCTTCCCGCCACCGGCGGGTCCGCCCTCACCGCCCTGCCCGGCGGTCTCGCGGCCACCGACACCCAGGAGGCGATCGGCACGTGAAACTGCTCGTCGTCGGCGCGTCCTACCGCACCGCACCGGTCGCCACCCTGGAAGAGCTCGCCGTCCCGCCCGCAGACCTGACCCGGACGCTGGACCGCCTGATCGCCCAGCCGTACGTCGCCGAGGCCGTCCTGGTCTCCACCTGCAACCGGGTGGAGGTCTACGCGGCCGTCTCCGGGTTCCACGGCGGACTCGGCGACATCTGCGCGGTCCTGGCCGATCAGGCCGGCTGCCAGCCGGCGGCGCTCGCCCCGCACCTCTACGTGCACTACGACGCCGCCGCCGTGGACCACGTCTTCCGGGTCGCCGCCGGGCTCGACTCGATGGTGGTGGGCGAGGCGCAGATCCTCGGCCAGCTCCGCGACGCGTACCACTCCGCCGGTGGCGCCGACTCGGCCGGCCGCCTGCTGCACGAGCTGATGCAGCAGGCGCTGCGGGTCGGCAAGCGCGCGCACGCCGAGACCAACATCGACCGGGCCGGGCAGAGCGTGGTCACCGCCGCCCTCGACCTCGCCGCCGAGCTGCTCGACGGCGAGCTGGCCGGGCGGTCCGCGATGATCGTCGGCGCCGGCGCGATGGGCTCGCTGGGCGTGGCCACGCTGTCCCGGCTGGGCGCCGGCCCGCTCACCGTGACCAACCGGGGCGCCGCCCGCGCCGTCCGGCTCGCCGAGTCGTACGGCGCGTCCGCCGTGCCGATGGCCGAGCTGATCACCGCGCTCGCCGACGTCGACGTCGTGGTCGCCGCCACCGCCGCCACCGAGCCGGTGCTCACCCGCGACGCGGTGACCCGGGCGCTGGCCCGCCGGGACGCCGACCGGGGCCCCCTGGTCCTGCTCGACCTGGCCGTCCCGCGCGACGTCGAGGTGGGCGTCGCCGAGCTGCCCGGCGTCGAGGTGATCGACATCGACCGGATGGCCGCCGTGCTCGCCGACGGGCCGGCCGCCGCCGACGCCGCCGAGGTGGCCCGGATCGTGGCCGGTGAGGTCGAGTCGTTCCTGAGCTGGCTGCGCGGCGCCGACGTGGCGCCGACAGTGGCCGCCCTGCGCGGCCGGGCCGACGACGTGGTCGCCACCGAGCTGCGCCGGCTCGGCCAGCGCCGTCCCGACCTCAGCGACGACCAGCGGGCCGAGGTGGCCCGCACCGTGCACCGGGTCGTGCAGCGGCTGCTGCACCAGCCGACCGTACGGGTCCGCCAGCTCGCCGCCGAGCCCGGCGGCGACCAGTACGCGGCGCTGCTGCGCGAGCTGTTCGACCTGGACGTTCCGCAGACGTCCCCGGTCGACACCGTTCCCGACGTGGTCGCCACCGATCTCGACGGGCGGCCGTCGTTCGACGCCGCCGACATCCCGCCCACCGGAGGTGCGCGATGACCGCCCCACTGCGCCTCGGCACCCGGGGCAGCGCCCTGGCGATGGCCCAGTCCGGCCATGTGGCCGAAGCCCTCACCGCGGCCACCGGCCGCCCGGTCGAGCTGGTCGAGGTGGTGACCGCAGGCGACAAGTCCACCGCCCCGGTGCAGCGACTCGGCGTCGGCGTGTTCGTGTCCGCGCTGCGCGACGCGCTGACCGCCGGTGAGATCGACTTCGCTGTGCACTCGTACAAGGACCTGCCCACCGCGGCGGCGCCCGGCCTGCACGTCGCGGCCGTGCCGCCCCGGCAGGACCCGCGCGACGCGCTGGTGGCCACGAACGGCCGTACGCTCGCCGAGCTGCCGCCCGGCGCCCGCGTCGGCACCGGCGCGCTGCGCCGGATCGCCCAGTTGCACGCGCTGGGCATGCAGTTGGAGGTCGCCCCGATCCGGGGCAACATCGACACCCGGGTGGCCCGGGTACTCGGCCCGGACGCCGACCTCGACGCCGTCGTGCTGGCCCGCGCCGGGCTCAACCGGATCGGCCGCGCCGACGTCATCACCGAGACGCTCGACCCGATGCTCATGCTGCCCGCGCCCGCTCAGGGCGCGCTGGCCGTCGAGTGCCGGGCCGACGACCAGGACGTGATCGAGATGCTCGCGCTGCTCGACCACGAGCCGTCCCGCGCCGCGATCACCGCGGAACGGGCGCTGCTGGCCACCCTGGAGGCAGGGTGCAGCGCACCCGTGGCCGCGTACGCCGTCCTCGCCGAAGGCGAGATCACCGAAGAGGGCGACGTGATCCAGGAGATCTACCTGCGCGGTGCGGTGATCAGCCCGGACGGTACCCGTGACCTCCGGCTGTCCCGCACCGGAACGCCCGCCGACGCGGCGGAGATCGGCAAGGCACTCGCCGCCGAACTCCTCGAACTCGGCGCCGACTCGATCCTCGGCCAGGACGCACAGGCCGGCCCGGGGACCCAGCAACTTGGGAGCACAGAATGACCCGCACCCGTAAGCCCGTAGGCCAGATCGCTTTCGTCGGGGCGGGCCCCGGCGACCCCGGCCTGCTGACCCGCCGGGCGCTGGACGCCCTGGTCGAGGCCGACCAGGTGGTCTACGACCGGGGCGTACCCGAGTCGCTCCTGGCGCACGTACGCGCCCAGGCCCGGCCCGACGCCGAGTTCAGCCCCGCCGAGGGCGTACCGGGGGACGTGGCGAAGGTGCTGATCTCCGCGGCCCGGGCCGGGCAGAACGCCGTGCACCTGGTCTCCGGTGACCCGTTCGGCCACGACTCGGTGGTCAAGGAGGTGCAGGCGGTCGCGCGTACCGCCGCCCACTTCGAGGTGGTGCCGGGCGTCGGCCAGGCCGAGGGCGTCGCCACCTACGCGGGCGTTCCGCTGCCGGGCGTACGCACCGCCGCCGACGTCGAGGACGTCACCGCGCTCGACTTCGACGCGCTCGCCACCGCAGTCGGCCGGGGTTCGCTGGCGCTCGCCGTGGACGCCGGTGACCTGGCCGCCGTCCGGGACGGTCTGCTGGCCGCCGGGGTCGACGGCACCACCCCGGTCGGGGTGACCGGCGACGGCACCGGCGAGACGCAGTACACCACCACGTCGACAGTCGACTCCTTCGTCGCGGCTGCGCTCGGCTTCACCGGCCGGGTGGTGCTCACCGTCGGCGCGGCCGTCACCGACCGCGACAAGCTGAGCTGGTGGGAGAACCGCCCGCTGTACGGCTGGAAGGTGCTGGTGCCCCGCACCAAGGAGCAGGCCGGCGTGATGAGCGCCCGGCTGCGCGCGTACGGGGCGATCCCGTGCGAGGTGCCGACCATCGCGGTCGAGCCGCCGCGTACCCCGGCACAGATGGAGCGGGCGGTGAAGGGCCTGGTCGACGGCCGGTACGCCTGGGTCATCTTCACCTCGGTCAACGCGGTCCGGGCGGTGTGGGAGAAGTTCGCCGAGCACGGCCTCGACGCCCGCCACTTCGGCGGCGTCAAGATCGCCTGTATCGGGGACGCCACCGCCGAGGCGGTCCGCGCCTTCGGCATCCAGCCGGAGCTGATCCCCTCCGGGGAGCAGTCCTCCGAGGGCCTGCTGGCCGAGTTCTCGCCGCACGACGAGGTCCTCGACCCGGTCGGCCGGGTGCTGCTGCCGCGTGCCGACATCGCGACCGAGACCCTGGCCGCCGGGCTCACCGAGCGGGGCTGGGAGGTCGACGACGTGACCGCGTACCGGACGGTGCGGGCGGCGCCGCCGCCGGCCGAGATCCGCGACGCGATCAAGTCGGGCGGGTTCGACGCGGTGCTGTTCACGTCGTCGTCCACGGTGCGGAACCTCGTCGGTATCGCCGGGAAGCCGCACGCGCGCACGGTTGTTGCAGTCATCGGGCCCAAGACGGCGGAGACCGCCACCGAGTTCGGCCTGCGGGTCGACGTGCAGCCGCCACACGCCTCGGTGCCCGACCTGGTGGAGGCGCTCGCCGCCTACGCCGTCGAGCTGCGGGAGAAGCTCGCCGCCATGCCGGCGAAGCAGCGCCGGGGCTCCAAGGTGCAGGGCCCGACCGCCCTGAGGTTCCGCTGACAGGAGGCTCCGCATGCCGTACCCCGAGATCCGGCCCCGCCGGCTGCGCCGCAACGCGGCCGTGCGGCGGCTGGTCTCCGAGACCCGCGTCGACCCGGCCGAGCTGGTCGTGCCGATGTTCGTCAAGGAGGGGCTGACCGAGCCGAGGGCGATCGCGTCGCTCCCGGGAGTGCTCCAGCACTCCCGGGACTCGCTGCGCAAGGCCGCCGCGGAGGCGGTCCAGGCCGGGGTCGGCGGGATCATGCTTTTCGGGGTGCCGGCGACGCGCGACGAGACCGGCTCCGGCGGTGTCGACCCGGCCGGCGTGCTCAACGTGGCGATCCGGGACGTGATCGCCGAGGTCGGCGACTCGACGGTGGTGATGAGCGACCTGTGCCTGGACGAGTTCACCTCGCACGGGCACTGCGGCCTGCTCACGCCGGACGGCGGGGTGGACAACGACGTCACGCTCGCCGCGTACGCGGACATGGCGGTGGCCCAGGCCGCCGCCGGGGTCCACGTGGTCGGGCCGTCCGGGATGATGGACGGCCAGGTCGGCGTGGTCCGCAAGGCGCTGGACGCCGCCGGGCACCAGGACGTCTCGGTGCTCGCGTACGCGGTCAAGTACGCCTCCGCCTTCTACGGCCCGTTCCGCGACGCTGTGGAGTCGGCGCTGGAGGGCGACCGGCGTACCTACCAGCAGGACCCGGCGAACCTGCGGGAGTCGCTGCGCGAGGTCGAGCTGGACGTGGCCGAGGGCGCCGACATGGTGATGGTCAAGCCCGCGCTGCCCTATCTCGACGTGGTGTCGGCGGTCCGGGCCGCGGTGGACGTCCCGGTCGCCGCCTACCAGGTCTCCGGCGAGTACGCGATGGTCGAGGCGGCCGCCGCGAACGGCTGGATCGACCGGGAGCGCGTCATGCTGGAGACGCTCACCTCGATCCGCCGGGCCGGCGCGCAGATCATCCTCACCTACTGGGCGGTCGAGGCGGCCCAGCTGCTGCGCCAACGCTACTGACCCTCGCCTGGCCGGCGTCGGGCCCGGAGCGGGCTCGCGCCGGTGCCGGCGCCGTGCCGTCGGCGAGATCAGCGGGAGGTGCGTCGCCTCGCGTTTTCCACAGCCGGACGCGATAACTCGCAGTAGTTTTCTGGGCGGAAGACGGCATTACCCCCGGGCGACTTTGCTCTGCAGCCATGGACGCATCTGTCACGAAGCGTGAGCGCTGCCTCGATGGCTGCAGAGCAAAGTCGGCCGAGGCAGTCTTCCCATGCCCGGCCTCGCCGGGGATTATGTCCGCTTGATTGCTCTTCATTCCGGCGGCGCGTTGCTCGTTTTGGCAGCAATGCTTAACGCACAGTGATGTCACGCTCCGTGTGCCTTGAGTGGGGTGGCCGACGCGGCGGCGAGGCGTGGTCGGACGCCGGATCCCGGGTTTTCCACAGGGGCGGGGAGCGGGGTTGCCGGGCCGATGCCCCAGGCGGGACCGTGGGCGGCGTGACAGACATCGCCGACACCGGGCCGGAGGCGGCCACCGGAGCAGGTGCCTGCGAAGCGCCGGGAGCGACTGTGGCGGCCCCCGTGACAGCGACCGACGGCGGGCCCGCGGCGGACGGCGGGCCGGCGCTGCTCACCGAGCCGTTCGACGTCCCGTTCCCGGCGCCGGGGATCATCCGGGCGGTGCGTCGTCGGGCCGACGCCAGCCAGCGTGAGCTGGCCCGGTTCGCCAGGGTGCATCCGAGCACGATCGGGCGCATCGAGGCGGGCAGCCTGACCCCGAGCCTGGCCATACTGTCGCGCGTCATCGGCACGGCCGGCTTCCGGCTCGTGGTCGTCGACGAGGCCGGCATGGTCCTCAAACCGATGCGTGACCGGGCTGATCTGCGTGACGGCGCGGAGCGGCGGTACCCGTCCCACCTCGACGTCGTCACCGACCCGGAGCCGGGGGAGTGGTGGGCCGACCGCTACGGGCTGGCCCGCCCGCCGGAGACGTTCTACCGCGACCGGGCGGTCCGGGACGCGCTGCGCCGTCGCAGCCAGTGGGAGGTGCGGGTGGCCAAGTACCGGAACGTGCCGTCCCCGCCGGACCCGCAGCGGTGCGGATACCGCGGCGGCCCGCCGATCCGCCCGTGAGCGAATCGACGGGCCGCCCCGCGAAACACCTGTCAGTCGTCGTTCAGGATCGTCCCGACGCCGGACGGGTCGGCCAGCCGCAGGCCCGGCACACCCGCCACGTACAGCGTCAGCTTCTCGTCCGCCTCGCGCTTGCGGTCGCCGCGCACGGTGACCGGGAACGCCAGCGACGTCTGGCCCGCGGGAAGCAGCTTGCAGCCCACGTACGGGTCGTAGTCCGACCCGGCCTGGGCGGTCGTGCCGTAGGTGGTCGCGCAGATCAGCGCCGGCTCGGAGAGCGGGCGGGACACGGTGACCGTGAAGGTCATCGCGCGGGTGCCCTTGTCGCCCTCGGCCACCGAGGTGTCGGCAACGCGCAGCGAGGCGCGCGAACGGAACCGGGCCACCTGCGGATCGTGGTCGCTGGCTCCCCGGTCGCCCAGCTCCGGCGCGTCGGTCGGGTAGTCGGCGTTGATGTGCGCCGTCCGTACCTGCACCAGGTCGTCGTGCATCGGGTCGTTCACGAAGAGGTTGTCCAGCGTCTGCGCCTGGCCGCTGAAGGTGTACGAGTACGCCGATGCCGGCGCGTCCGCCACCAGGTCGTCCCAGAGGTTGTGCAGTCCGGCCTCGTACAGCGGGGCGAGCTGGTCCGACGGGGTCGGGTTCTGGGCGGTGGCGATCGGGTCGTCCGGGCGAGGGAAGACGTTCAGGTCCCCGCCGTAGACCACCCGGGTGTTCGGGTCGCTCGCCTCGACCGCCGCGACGATCGCGGCGCCGTACGCGGCCTGCTCGCGGCGCTGCCCGACCCGGCTGTCCGGCCCGGACGAGAAGTGGTTGGCGACCGCCCAGAGCGTGAACCGCTCGGTCGAGCCGGGCGCGGCCTTGACGGTGAACCGGGCCAGCTGGGCCGCGCGGGTGTAGACGTTGCTGCCGTCCACACCGGTCGACCGGTCCACGTCGGCCGGCAGCACCGCGTTGAACGCCTTCGGGTTCTGCACGTCCGTGTTGGACCCGAGCGCCGCCGAGCGGTACTGGACAGTCGGCGCCGAGCCCAGCAGCGGGTCCGCGGCGGTCGCCTCGGCCAGCGTGAGCCGGTCGGTGCGGTAGAGGAACGCCGAGGCGATGCCCCGGGCGTCCGCGCCGGTGCGGTCGTACGCGGCGGTGTAGGCGGGGCCGCCGTTGGCCGCGATGGCCAGCGCCAGCTCCTGCACGGTGTCCGGGGCGCCGTCGGCGTTGTTCGTGTCACCGCACGCCAGAGCGCCGTCGACCACCGAGCAGATGTCCTGGTCCTCGGCCTCCTGCACCAGGATCAGGTCCGGGCTGTGCAGCGAGTTGACGATCTGCCGGGCCTGCGCGGCCAGCTTGGCGGCGTACGCCTCCTGGCTCGCCGGCACGTAGTCGAACGGCGGGCTGACCCCCGTACATCCGGTGTTGCCGGCGAAGTCGCAGCCGTCGAACGGGTCGTCCCGGTAGTCGTAGAGGTTCTCCACGTTGTAGGTGGCGATCGCGACCTCGCTGCCGCGGTCGGCCGGCTGCGGCGGGTGGTTCGCGGCCGGGTCCGCGCCACCGGTCAGGGTGAGCTGCTCGGGCTGCACGCTGTACTTGCTGAACGCGTACGACACGGAGCCGTAGGCGTCCTCGGTCAGCGTGTCGAACGTACGCGCCTCGGGCAGCAGCGCGCCGGAGTCACCGGCGGTCGCCTTCACACCGCCGGCCCCCAGCAGGATGCGCTGGTTGTTGCCGTTGTCGAAGAGCGTGCCAGGGATGTCGTCGAGCGGGTGCGCGTCCCGGAACACCCGCCGGGCGTACGGGTCGGACCGCTTCATGACCGGGTCCTCCCGGTCCAGCACGTAGATCTCGGAGTCGGCGGTGGAGGAGTAGATGTGCCGGGGCGCGGAGACGCCGCTGCCGGCGCGGACGCGCATCCGCTCGCCCTCGTGCCGCTCCCAGAACAGGTCAGCTGCGGCCGCCTCGGCGGGCGGGATCGCGTCGTCGACGCGGACCACCGTGTCCACGTCGAGGCCGGAGTCGAGCTTGCGGACCAGCGAGGCGCTGGAGAGCTGGGTCTGGTTGAAGTACTCGGAGACCCGGCCGCGCAGCACGACCTCGTCGCCGACGGTGGGGGCGTACCCGCCGATCAGCGTGGTGAACGAGCCCATGAAGACGAAGAGACCGTCGGAGGTGAGCGGGTCGCCGTCCTCGGTGCCGAGCCGGCTCTGCAGGTAGAAGCCCCACTGGTCGGCCCCGGCCGAACTGCGGGTCAGCGACATGCCGGTGATGACGCCGCGCACGTCGTACAACGTGGAGCTGGTGCCGTTGCCGCTGGCCGGGGCGAGCGGCGACCGGTCGGCGCGGCCGTCCTCGTCGTCGCCGGTGCGGCCCTGCACCTCACCGATCGACAGCACGCTCGTGGCCTGCACGCTGAGCGTGCAGGTGGCGGTGTCGCCGTCGTCGTCGGTGGAGGTCACAGTCACCGCGTAGCTGCCGGCCGGCAGGCCGGTGGCGGTCAGCGTGGCGGTGGCCGTGCCACCGTCCCCGGCCGCCGGCGCGAACGCGGTACGGCTGATCGAGCCGCTCGTCGGCGCCGGCACGACGGCGGTGACCGCGAGGTCGGTGATCGTGTCGTCGGCGTCGGTGGCGGTCACCTCGCGGGTCGCGGTGGCGCCCGCCGACAGCGTCAGCGCGCCGCCGCAGGCGAGCGTCGGCGGCTGGTCGATCGGGCCGCCTCCGCCGACGGTGTGGCTGCCCAGCCCGTCGAACGTGTCGGTGGCGAAGCCGGCCCACTGCGCGGCCGGGTCGAACGGGTCCGCCGGGTCGGTGTCGCCGGCGGTCACCGAGGGCAGCCGGCGCAACGTGTTGTCGGCGGTGCTGGTGAGCCCGCTGCCCCACTCGGTGCCCGGGTCGACGCCGACCTGGCCGATGGAGTCGACCACCGTGTCACCCTTGTGCAGCACGATCGCGTCGTCGCCGTTGAACAGGGACCCACCGAACGTCTGGTCGGCCTGGGCGAGGATCGCGGGCGCGGCCGACGCGGCGGCGAAGACGAACACGTCCCCGGTGGCGACGGTGCCGGTCAGCGCGACGTTCGTCGACGTGCTGGAGCCGTTGAAGTAGAGCCGGAGCTGGTAGCCGCCGGCGGCCAGGTCGATCGGGGCGTCGGTGCCGTTGTACAGCTCGACGGCCTTGTTGTTGGACGACCCCTCGACGTACTCGGAGATGAGCAGGTCGGTGGGCGCGGCACTGGCCGCGGGGGGTGCGACAGCGATCGCCGTGAGGGTGACGGCGGCGGTGGTCGCGAGCGCGGCGAGGGTGCGGCGCGGGCGCATGGGGCCTCCACGGTGGGTGGACAGGAACTAACGAACGTTAAGGCTCTCGTGGGTCCACCGTCCAGCCCTTCGATGGCCGTCCGGTGAACGGTCAGCGGTGACTGTCCAGCCGGTGCACCAGCTCGGCGACGTCCACTCCGTACTCGCACCAGTCACGGTCGGGGCGGTAGCCCAGCTCGGCGTTGACCTTCAGCATCGACTCGTTGTCCTGCGCGTTCCAGGTCTGCACCTCGACCAGCTGGGGCTCGGCGGAGCGCAGCTCCAGCAGCATCCGCGCCTTGATGGCCCGGTCGATGCCGTAACCACGGTGGTCGAGAACGACGATCGTGTCGTACTGGTCGGCCCGGGTCGGGTGCTGCGCCGGCACCACCACCTCGGTCAACCCGGCCACGTCCCCGGTCTGCTCGTGCAGCGCCAGCACGATGTACGGCTTCATGCCGCGCCGGTGCAACGTGGCGAGACTGTCGCGCAGCCGGTCCGGGTCGTACGAGCTGGGCCGCAGCTCCACGTCGTCGGAGTCGCGCACCTCGGCCTTGGCCCGCGCGTACGCCTCGATCAACTCGTCCGGCGGCCCGCCCGGCCAGAACTCGACCCGGTAGCCCGCGCCCACCTCGGCGGCCATCTCGGTCAGCGCCGGCCAGTCCACCGTGCGCAGGTCGAGCACGCTGCGGGTCTCCACATAGTCGCGGGTGAAGCCCAGCGACTCGTAGAACGCCACGGCCGGGGTGTCGCCGACCACCTCCACGCCGATCGACTGGAAGCCCTCGTCCCACACCCGGCGGGCGGCAACCCGGACCAGGTCACGGCCGAGCCCGGTGCGCCGGACGGCCGGGTGCACCAGAACCTCCAGTACGCCGATGCCGCCCAGCAGCAGCACGTGCACGTGTCCGACGATCGCTCCGGGCGTGCCGTCCGGAGCGTCGTCCTCCTGCGCCACCCAGGAGATCCGCCGCTCGCCGGGCATCACCTCGGACAGGTACTCCCGCATGGAGCTGTCCCGCCAGGGCGGGTCCTGCGGCAGGTCGGCCGCCAGGACCGCGTTCAGCGTGTCCAGCAGGGACGCGATCTCGGCGGACGAGGCGGTCCGAGGGTTCCACTCGCGCACCATCACCCGTCTAGCTTGCCGTCAACCGCTGCTGGGGGGAAGGGTTCAGTCCGCGAATGTACGCGAGCGGTCACCTCACGTTGCGGCTGAGCCTGCCGTACTCGTCGGCCTTGTCGAAGACGGCCTGGGCATAGCGGCGCACATCGTTGTAGGAGAGGATGGCCCCCCACCAGTCGCCCGGGATGGTCATGTTCCGGCCGCCCTTGCACAGGTACTGGCCGGCGGCCAGCGCCGCGTCGTCGATGTCGTGCGGGTTCTTCACGCCGTCGTTGTCCGCGTCCGCGCCGATCTCCTGCCAGGTGGTCGGGATGAACTGCATCGGGCCGAGCGCCCGGTCGTAGACGCGGTCGCCGTCGAGCTGCCCCTGGTCGGTGTCGAGGATCCGGGACCGGCCGCCCTGCCCGTCGAGCGGCTGCCCCTTGATCTCCGGCAGCGCCCGCCCGTCGGGCCCGAGCGTGGCGCCGTTGGCCGAGCCGTGCCCGGACTCGACGTGCCCGATGGCGGCGAGCGTGGTCCAGCTCAGCTGGCAGGCACGGTTGGTCTGGGCGAGCACCAGCTCGGCATACGCGTACGCCTGGAGCGCCACCACCGGGATGGCGGTGACCGCGCTGACCCGCCTCGCCCAGTCGGCCAGCGCGTCGGCGGGGCGGCCGGTGGGCGGTGCGACGGTCGCGCCGCCGGGCAGCGGCGTTCCCGTCGGCGCGGCGGTGCCGGGCAGCCCGGACGGGTCCGGAAACAGGGGCGTCGCGGCGGGCGCGGCGGTCCGCGCCACGCTCGGTTCCGGCAGAGCCTCGTCGACCGACGCCTGCCTGCCGACAGCGGCCGGCACGATCACCGCGCCGGCCGTGGTGGCGACGCCGACCAGGGCGAGCAGGAACAGCGCCGGCAGCGCGGTGCGCCCTGCGGGGCGGCGGGACCAGGCGCGGGTGGCGTGGGCCGCGCCGACGGCGAGCTGCCGCGGCCGCGTGCGGACGGCGTGCGCGAACGGTACGCGCCGACGCCGCCCGCCGGCCGGCTGCGCGTCTGCGTCCGCCGCCTCGTCCTTCGCCTTCGGCTCCGCTTTCTCGCCGGACGGGGCATCCGCGTCAGGCTTGATGTCCGTGTCGGCTCCGGCATCCGGCGCGCGCTCCGGCTTCGCGTCCTGCCCGGGCTGCGGCTTGGCGCCCGCGTCGGGCTCGGCGTCTGCGCCTGAGCCTGCGTCCGGCTTCGCACCCGCGTCGGCTCCGGGCTTCGCGTCTGCGTCCGGCTTCGCGTCCGTGCCGACTGCGGGCTTCGCGCTCGCGTCGGGCTTTGTGCTCGCGTCCGGCTTCGCGCTCGCGTCCGTGCTCGGCGCGCCGGCCTTGGCGTCCGGGTCGCGGGGCGGGTCGGCGGGGCGCTCCGGGGGGAGGGGATCGCGGCGGGGTCGCGGGACGGGCCGGGCGTCGCCGTCGGGCGGCGCTGCGGGTCGCAGGGGCCGGGCCGTCGCTCGCCGTTCGCCGTCCACCACCCGTCGAGTATCACCCATCCGTGTGACGGCGTCAGGCCCGCCGTAGGCTGATGTCATGCCCCGGTACGAGTTCCGTTGCCGCGCCTGCGGCGACACCTTCGAGGTCAACCGCCCGATGGCCGAGGCCGCCGAGCCGGCCACCTGCCCGCAGGGCCACGCCGACACGGTGAAGCTGCTCTCCGCTGTCGCCGTCACGGGGCGTGGTGGCTCCGGCCCGACTGGTGGGATTCCCAGCGGTGGAGGTTGCTGCGGCGGGTCTTGCGGCTGCTGAGTTTCCGCCGCTCGTCCCGCGGGTCGAACGGCCCCTTGCCGCCCGTGTGATCTTTTGGCACCTTGGGTCGGAATCCGCCCAACCGTTCTCACGATGCGTGACGGCGCGATCATAGGGCAGCATGGACCCGACGTCAGCGGGCGGAGGTTCGACGTATGTCGCCAGGACACCACCTCCCCAGCGGGTGGGTGACCTTCGTGTTCACCGACATCGAAGGTTCGACCCGGCTGGCCCGGATGCTCGGTCCGGTCTACCGGCCGGTGCTGCACGAGCATCGCCGGCTGCTGCGCGACACCCTCGCCGGCACCGACGGGGCGGAGCTGCTGACCGAGGGCGACTCGTTCTTCCTGGTGTTCCCGGACGCCGCCGCCGCGGTCCACGCCTGCCTGACCGCGCAACGCGCGCTCGCCGGCCACGAGTGGCCCAACCCGGACGCCACGCCCCGGGTCCGGATGGGTCTGCACACCGGCTACGCCGAACCCCGCGACGGCGAGTACGCCAGCCCCGAGGTGCACCGGGCCGCCCGGGTGGCCGCCGCCGCGCACGGCGGGCAGGTGCTCTGCTCGGCCGCCACCGCCCGGCACGCCGAGCCGCTGCCGGACGGTGTGTCCCTGCTGGACCTCGGCCTGCACCGGCTGCGCGGCTTCGACGACCGGGAGCGGCTGTTCCAGCTCGTCGCGCCCGGGCTGGAGCGGCGCTTCCCGCGTCCGCGTACCGCCGACGCGACGGCCCACAACCTGCCCACCCAGGTCACCTCGTTCGTCGGCCGGCAGGCCGAGCGCGCCGAGCTGGGCCGGCTGGTCGAGGCGTACCGCCTGGTGACGGTGCTCGGCGCGGGCGGCGCCGGCAAGACCCGGCTGGCCGTGGAGCTGGCCTCCGGGATCGTCGAGGACTACCCGGACGGGGTCTGGTTCGTCGACATCGCCGCGGTGACCGACCCGGGGCTCGTGGCGTTCGAGATCGCCGCCGTGCTCGGCCTCCGCCCGGAGCCCGGCCGGCCGATGCTCGACACCCTCGTCGAGTACGCGGCGCCGCGCCGGATGCTCGTGCTGCTGGACACCTGCGACGCCCAGACCGCCGCGTCGGCCGAGGTGATCAGCCGGCTGCTGGCCGGGGGCCGGGGGGTACGGGTGCTGGCGACCAGCCGGGAGTCGTTCGGCGTACCCGGTGAGGTGGTGTGGCGGATCCCGCCGCTGTCGGTGGACGAGGGTCCCGACGGCGGCAGCGACGCCGTTGCGCTGCTGCTGGACCGCACGGCCGTGGCCCGGGGCGGGCGGGCGCCGGAGGCGGCCGAGCAGGCCGACCTGCACCGGGTGGTGCGCCGTCTGGACGGGCTGCCGCTGGCCATAGAGCTGGCCGCCGCCCGGCTGCGGGTGCTCTCCGCCGGGCAGCTGGCGGAGCGGCTGGACGACATGCTGGGCACGCTCGACGCGGGACGGGAGACGGCGGAGCCGCCGCCGGTGGAGGCGGGCTGGAGCGGCAACCAGCAGGACACGGTGGACCTGGTGGCTGCGGCGACCGGCGCCGCCCCGCCCACGCCGGCGACCCGCGCGGTGCAGCGCTCGGCCAGCGAGCGGCACCTGACCATCCAGGCCACCGTCACCTGGTCGTACCGGACGCTCGGCGCGCGTTCGGCCCGGCTGCTGCGCTGGATGGCGGTGTTCGCCGGACCGGTGGACCTGCCCACCGTGCAGTGGCTGCTCGGCGAGGACCCGCTCGATCCGCTCTCGGTGCTCGTGGACAAGTCGATGGTGCTGGCCGAGCCGCACGCCTCGGGCAGCACGTACCGGATGCTCGACCCGATCCGGGCGTACGCGGCCCGGCGGCTGGTCGAGGCGGGCGAGGAGCAGAGCGCCCGGGACCGGCACGTGGACTGGTGCCGGCATGCGCTGGACCGGGCATGCCTCGGGCCGGACGGCCGTCCGGTGACGCTCTCCCTGTACGCGCTGGACCCGCTGGCCGGCGAGTTGCGGGCCGCGCTGCGCTGGTGCGCCACCGGCGGCAGCGCCCGGGCGGGATTGCGCCTGGCCGGCGACCTGGACCAGTGGTGGCGGGAGCGCGGGCTGGCCCGGGAGGGGCGGCTATGGCTGTTCCGGCTCTACGGCCGGCTCGCCGAGACCGGCGAGGTGATGCCGGAGGCCGAGCTGGCCGCCGCGTACCACATGCATTCGCTGCACGCGGGGGCGGACGGCGAGTTCGGCGAGGAGCTGCGGTACTCGCAGCGGGCCGAGGCGGCCGCCCGGCAGTCCGGCGACCGGGGTCTGCTGGCCCGGGTGCTGGCCGGGCGCGCGGCGCCGCTTGTCGACATGGGCCAGTTCGCCGAGGCGGAGCGGATCTGCCGTGAGGTGATCGACTGGGCGTACGCGCAGGACGTGGTGGGGGACGCGCTGCTCGCCGTCTACAACCTGGCCGAGCTGCTCTGGCGCCGGGGCGCGCTGGACGAGGCGGCCGACGTGCTCGCCGGGGCCCGCCCGGTCGAGGCGTCCCGGCCGGCGGAGCGGGGCGGCCGTTCGGTGGACATGCTGCTCGGGATGGTGGCGCTGGCCCGGGGTGACCTGGTCGCGGCGCACGAGCACCTGCTGGTGGCGTTGCGGTCGCGGATGAGCCACGGCTACCTGGGCCGGGCCTGCGACACGATAAACGCGATAGCGGTGCGCTGCGCGCTGGCCGGGGACGCGCTCGCCGCGGCCCGGCTGTTCGGCGCGGCGCAGGCCACCCGGTCGAACCTGCGGGCCACGCCGGGGATATACGGCCCGTACTGGGCGGCCCGGCAGGCGGAGTTGCGCCGGGTTCTCGGCGACGAGGCGTTCGACGCCGCGTACGGCGCCGGGGCGGGACTGCGGCTGGACGAGGTGGCGGCGCTGGCGCTGCACGTCGAGCACCCGGACCTGGCAGCCGACTCACCCCGGTTCGGCTTCACCGCGCAGGGCTCCTGGCCGGCGTTCCAGCCACGCAGCACGGCGGGCTGAGGGGGCGAGCCCGCCACATGGCGGGGAGCCCGCCGTGCGGCGGACTCCCCGCGTGGTGCGTCAGGCGCGCGCGGCGGCGCGGCGTTCGGCGTCGGCCTTCATCCGGGCGGCGCGGTCGAGGTCGGCCTGGGACACGGCGGCGACCGAACCGAAGACGCTCACTGCCTGGTAGTACGTCCAGGCGAGGCTGTAGCAGGCGGGCCGGACCACCGCGTTGTACGTGGCGCAGACCCGCTTCAGGTCGGCGTAGAAGGCGTTGTCCAGCCGGGACTTGCTGGCGGAGAAGACGCCCATCGCCTTGTGGTTGCGGTAGCCGAAGTCGTGCCGGTAGCAGGAGAGCTTGAAGTTGAAGCCGATCGGGTTGTCCGGGCTGGACGAGCAGTAGTCGGTGGACCAGTCGAAGCCGTACTCGGTCCAGGGCGACCGGTTCTGCCGGGCGCTGTTCCAGGCGTTGTAGCTGGACGCGCTGGTCTGCGTCCAACTGGTCAGGACGGACAGCTTCTGCTGGGTGCTCACCGCGGCGGCGGCCGGTGTGGCCAGGCCGAGCAGTGTGAGCAGGGCGAGTGCTCCGGCGGCGAGAGTGGTGGCGAGGCGACGGGACACGGGAACCTCCGCGGGGTGGTGGCCGGGATCTCCGGATGTCGACAAGTGTCGATCAAGCGGGTGAGCTGGGGCGACGCTGCGGGTGACCGCTCGCTGACATCCGCTCAAACAGACGAATGCCCCCGGGTCGGCGAGGCGGCCCGGGGGCATTCGGGGTGAATCAGCGTACGAAGCGCGGCGGGCTCGCCGGGCTCTCGTTCGCCAGCCGGTCCAGCGCTGTCACGTAGTAGGTGTACCGGGCGCCGTCGGCCGCCGTGGTGTCCACCCAGGACTGCACCGGGCCGTCGGTGGCCCGCACGGTGCCGACCAGGTTGGAGGCGTCCGCGAAGTCGCAGCGCCCGGCCAGGCCGTGCCCGTCGAACCGGTAGATCGCGTACGACGCGGCGGTGCCGAGCGGGCCCTTGCCGTCGGCCGGCTGCCGCCAGCTCAGGCGTACCCCGTCCGCCTCCCGCTGGGCCTTGGTGACCACCGGGAACAGCAGCGGCTTGCGCGGCAGGTGCGTCATGGTGGGCACCAGCGCCGGGCGGGAGTAGTGCTCGGCCGCGTAGATGTCGGTGGCGCCGAGCCGGTCAGCCCGGACCTGCACCGCGGAGAAGTGCACGTTGCCGAGCACCTCCGGGTACGACCGGTTGAGCGTCAGGTGGTTCGACAGCTCCTGCGGGTTCATCCAGAACGACCCGTACGCCGGGTCACCGCTCTTGTAGTCGGCCTGGCCGATGTAGAGCTGGACCCGCGTGCCGCGTACCTGCTCGGCCCACCACGGCACCAGCCGGGCGTAGTCGGCAGCCGGGTACTGGCCGATGTACCAGTAGAGCTGCGGCACGATGTAGTCGATCCACTCCTCCTTGACCCACTTGCGGGAGTCGGCGGAGATGATGTCGTACGACTGCGAGCCGGTGGTGTCCGAGCCGTTCGGGTCGGCAGACGCGTTGCGCCAGATGCCGAACGGGCTGACGCCGAACTTCACATACGGCTTCACTGCCTTGATCTTGGCGTTCATCTCCTGGATCAGCAGGTTGATGTTGTCCCGCCGCCAGTCGGCCTTGTCGGTGAAGCCCCTGTTGTACGCCGCGAACGTGGCGTCGTCGGGCACCTGGTGGGTGCCGCTCGGGTACGGGTAGAAGTAGTCGTCGAAGTGCACGCCGTCGATGTCGTACCGCTTGACCGCGTCCATCATCGCGGTCTGGACGAACTCGCGGACCTCGGGGACGCCGGGGTTGTAGTAGAGCCGGCTGCCGGCGACCCCGGCGGGCGGGTAGGCGAAGACCCAGTCGGGGTGCTGGCGGGCCGGGCTGTCCGGGGCCAGTTGCGACAGGTCGGCGCCGGCGCCGCCGGGCGCGGGCATGGAGACGCGGTACGGGTTGAACCAGGCGTGGAACTCCAGGTTGCGCTTGTGTGACTCGCCGACCAGGAAGGCCAGCGGGTCCCAGCCGGGGTTCTTGCCGCGTACGCCGGTCAGGTACTCCGACCACGGCTCGTGCGGCGAGGGCCAGAACGCGTCGGCGGTCGGGCGGACCTGGACCACGACGGCGTTGTGGTTGAGCTTCTGGGCCAGGTCGAGCCAGGCCAGGTATTCGGCCTTCTGCTTGGCCACCTGGTCCGGTGCGGTCCAGGAGTCCTTGGTGGGCCAGTCGATGTTCGTCACCGAAGCGATCCACATGGCCCGGAACTGGCGCTTGGGGGTGGCCGGGTCGGTGACGCAGTCGGTGGAGGGGGAAGTGGCGGTGCTGGTGTCGTCGGGTGCGGCCTGCGCCGGCGTGCCGGCGACCAGCGCGCTGAGCAGCGCCGCGGCCAGCGCGGCTGCTCCGAGCCGAGTTGCCTTCATGCGGTGCGGTCCCTTCGTCGGGTCCGGGGGGACGATCGGCGGCGGGTGTGCGGCAAGATTCGCCGCACTGTCCATGCCTCCGGTAGGAAACTTTCATCTATCCGTGCCCGGCGCAAGACCTTGACCGGTGATCGATGTCCCGGGCAGTCCGACTCGGCCGGATCGTGACGATTCCGATACCTGCGGTGCGGGATTGGAGCGGAAAACGGCTGGGTAGCTAGCCGGCGTCAGACCGCCACCGTGGCGGCCACGCGGTGGGGGAGGTGATCAGATGTCGGTCCTGCGTACCAAGCCGATCGCGGACGTGCTCGCCCAGGGCGACGCCGACGGCGAGGACGGCAAACCGGGACTGCGGCGCCGGCTCGGCGCGGTCGACCTGATGGGCTTCGGCATCGGCATCGTGATCGGCACCGGCATCTTCACGCTCACCGGTGTTGAGGCGCGCAACAGCGCCGGGCCAGGCGTGGTGATCTCGTTCGGCATCGCCGGCCTGGTCGCGCTGCTCGCCGCGCTCTGCTACGCCGAACTGGCCAGCAGCGTGCCGACCGCCGGCAGCGCCTACACCTACGCGTACGCGACGATGGGCGAGATCGTCGCCTGGATCATCGGCTGGGACCTGCTGCTGGAGTTCGCGCTCGGCGCGGCGGTGGTGGCCCGCGGCTGGTCCGGCTACCTCGCCGACCTGTTCGGTCTGCCCAGCGCCTGGTTCGCCGAGGAGGGCAGCGTCGTCAACCTCGGCGCGATCGGCATCGTGCTGGTGCTCGGCGTGGTCGCCGTCGTCGGCATCCGCGAGTCCGCCCGGGTCACCAACGTGCTGGTGCTGGTCAAGGTGGCGATCTGCGCCTTCGTCATCATCGCCGGGCTGTTCTTCGTCAAGGCGGCCAACCTCAGCCCGTTCATCCCGTCCGCCGAGCCGGCCGGGGCCGGGGACGACGGCATCAAGCAACCGGTCACCCAGGCCATCTTCGGGCTGGAGCCCTCCGTCTTCGGCTTCGTCGGGGTGCTCACCGCCGCCGCCGTGGTGTTCTTCGCGTACACCGGGTTCGAGGCCGTGGCGAACCTGGGTGAGGAGACCCGCAAGCCCAAGCGGGACCTGCCGCTGGGCCTGCTCGGCACGCTCGTCATCTCCACCGTGCTCTACATCGGCGTCTCGCTCGTCGTGGTCGGCATGGTCAAGTACACCGAGATCGACGAGGGCGCGCCGATCGCGTCCGCGTTCCGGGCGGTCGGCGCCGGCTGGGCCGCGGTGCTCGTCTCCATCGCCGCCGTCGCCGGGCTCACCAGCGTGATCCTGGTCGACCTGGTCGCCATGGGCCGGATCGGCTTCGCCATCGCCCGGGACGGGCTCATCCCGCCCGCCATCGCCAAGGTGCATCCGCGCTGGGGCACCCCGTACCGGATCGCCGGGATCATGACCGTCGCGGTGGCGCTGCTCGCCGGTTTCCTGCCGCTGTCCGCGCTCGCCGACCTGGTCAGCATCGGCGCGCTCTGCGCGTTCACGCTGGTCGCGATCGCGGTGCCGATCCTGCGCAGGCGCCGCCCCGACCTGGAGCGGCCGTTCAAGGTGCCGTTCTCGCCGGTGCTGCCGATCGTCACCGCCGTGGCGTGCCTCTACCTGAGCCTGAACCTGTCGGTGGAGACCTGGCTGCGGTTCCTCGCGTGGATGCTGCTCGGCGCGGTCATCTACTTCGGGTACGGCCACCGCAAGAACCGGCTCGCCCGGCGCGAGCACTCGGACACCCCCGAGCCCGCCCCCACCCCCTGAGGCGGGCCCCCGAAGGAAGGGCCCCTTCTTAACGCCGCGCGTTAAGAAGGGGCCCTTCTACTACCGGAGGCGTTAAGAAGGGGCCCTTCCTTACGGGCGGGGCTGGGCGGACCCGGTGGGACCCTTCACCACCGGCCTGCCGTTCTCCCAGACGATCTCGTCCAGCCACACCTGCCGGCCCGGATCGGTCGCGCCCTCCAGGCCCGGCGGCCAGGCGTGGTAGAGCAGCCAGGTACGGCCGTCGTGCTCGACGATCGAGGCGTGCCCCGGCCCGGAGGCCACCTCGTTGCCGCGCAGGATCGGGTTCTCCGGCGCCTTCACGCACGGCCCGGCCGGGCTCTCGCAGACCGCGTACCCCTCGGCGTAGGCGCCCTTGTCGTACGCGTTCGCGGCGAAGAACAGGAACAGCTTCCCGTCGTGCCGGTGCAGGAACGGCCCCTCGATCAGCGTGCCCTCCCAGGGCTCGGTCTGCCGCAGCAGCTTCGCCGCCGGACCGGTCAGCCGCAGCCCGTCCGGGGAGAGGCGCTGCGACCAGAGCCAGGTGTCCACACCGATCGCGTTGCCGTCGTTCTTCCACAGCAGCCACAGGCTGCCGTCGGTGTCCCGGAACGGGCTGGCGTCGATCGAGCCGCCCAGGTCCGCCTGGCAGACAAGCGGCCGGTCCGAGTCGTCCGCGTACGGGCCGAGCGGGGTGCTCGCCACCGCCCGGCTCAGGCACTGCCGGCCGGAGGCCCGGTCGGCCACCGTGTAGTAGAGGACGAACCGGTCCGGGGCCAACTGGATCACCTCGGGCGCCCACGTCTTCCCCGCGTCCGCCCAGTCGGGCAGCGCCGGCAGCGCGTCGCCGGCCGGCGTCCAGTCGACCAGGTCGGGTGAGGTGAGCACCGGTACGTTCCGGCCGACGGCGTTTGTGTGGAACAGGTACCAGGTGTCGCCGACCCGGATCGCCTGCGGGTCGGGGGCGTCACTGCGGACGACCGGGTTGGTGAACACGCGCGCGTCCTCCGGCGTACTCGACGGGGTGGGTGTGCTGCCGCAACCGGCGACGAGCAGCGCGGCGGCCAGGACCGCCGCCGCGCCGCGTCGCCTCGTTCGCCCGGCGTTCATCCCTTCAGGCCGCTGCGGGAGACACCCTGAATGACGTGCCGCTGGGCGAGCACGAACAGGATCAGCACCGGCACGCTGGCCAGTACCGCGCCCGCCATGATGACGGGGTAGTCGGTCACGTACGCGCCCTGGAGCAGGCCCAGGCCCGCCGGCAGGGTCAGCCGTTCCGGGCTGAACAGCACGTACACCGGCCAGAGGAAGTCGTTCCAGTTGGTCAGGAACGACAGCACCGCGAGCGTGGCCAGTGCCGGTTTCGACAGCGGCAGCAGCACCTGGCGGAAGATCTGCCAGTGGTTCGCCCCGTCCAGCACCGCCGCCTCCTCCAGTTCGGCCGGGATGGAGAGGAAGAACTGGCGCAGGAAGAACACCCCGAACGCGCTGGCCGCGCCCGGCACGATCACCACTGTGAGCGTGTCGATCCAGCTCAGCCGCTCGGCGATGATGAAGTTCGGGATGATCAACGAGGTGGGCGGCAGGAACAGCGTGCCCACGATCAGCGCGAACAGCAGTTTGCGCCCGCGGAACCGCATCCGGGCCAGCGCGTACGCGGCCATCGACGCGGTCACCAGCACCAGCAGCGTGTGCAGGGTCGCCGCGAGCATGCTGTTGACGAACCAGCGCAGCACCGGATTCGCCGTGTTGTCGATGATCTGCTCGTAGCCGTAGGTGGAGAACGGGTTCGGCAGCCAGCCCGGCGGCACCTGCTGCGCGTCCTCGTACGTCTTCACCGAGGTCAGCAGCATCCAGACCAGGGGGGTCACGAAGATCGCGGTGATCAGGAGCAGTACGCCGTAGCGCGCCACCGCGCGTACGTTCCTCATGTCGTCCCCCTCAGTCTTCCCGGTAGCGGAACAGCCGGAAGTTGACGACGCTCACCACCGCCAGCATCAGCGCGAAGAACACGCTCATCGCGGCGGCCCGCCCGGCGTCGTAGTCCCGAAGTCCTTCGTCGACGATCCGCCAGACCACGGTCCGGGTCTGCTCGCCGGGCGCGCCCTGGGTGATCAGGAACGCCTGCCCGAAGACGTTCGCCGACGCGAGGATCGTGGTGGTGAAGACGAACAGCATGACCGGGCGCAGGCCGGGGATCGTGACGTGGCGGAACCGGTCCCAGGCGCCCGCGCCGTCGACCTTCGCCGCCTCGTACAGCTCGGCCGGGATGTCCTGGAGACCGGCCAGGTAGATCACCGCGTTGAAGCCGCAGGTCCACCAGACGGTCACGCCGACGAGCGAGATCCAGGCCCACGGCACGTCGGTCACCCAGGGTGTGTCCGAGGGGAGGCCGACCACGCCGAGCAGCCGGTTGACCAGGCCCAGGTTGGCGTCGAGCAGGAACCGCCAGAGCAGGCCGATCACCGCCACGCCGAGCACGTACGGGGCGAAGAACGCGGCCCGGAAGAACGTCCGGCCGGGGAACGAGCGGTTGAGCAGCAGCGCCAGCCCGAGCGGGATCACCACGAGCAGCGGCACGGAGAACAGCGTGAAGGTCCCGGTGGCCCGGACGCTCGACCACCAGTCCCCGTAGATGGCCGAGTCGCTGGAGAACAGGTCCCGGTAGTTGCCGAGCCCGACGAACGGCCGGTTGGGCAGTTGCAGGTCCCACTGGTGCAGGCTGATCCAGACCCCGAACAGGATCGGCGCGAGGCCGAAGACGCCGAACAGGATCAGGTACGGCGCGAGGAAGAGGTACGGCGTCGTGCGGTTGCCGCGTTCCGTCGCGCCCCGGCGGCGGGTGGGCGCCGCCGGGGGCGGCGCGTTCTCACGCGCCGCCCCGGCCTCGATCACGTCCGCCACGGCGGATCAGTTCCCGTACTTCTTGCGGTTGTCCTCGAGCTGCTTGTTCGCCTTGGCCACGCCGTCGTCGAGCGCCTGCTTCGGCGACTTCTTGCCCAGCGCCGCCTCGTTGAAGGCGCTGTAGAAGGTCAGCATGGTCTCGCCGAGACCGGGCGCGGCCGGCGGGAACGCGGCGTACTCCAGCTCCGGGGCGAGCGCGTTGACCTCGGTGAGGCCCTTGAACTCGCTGCTCTCGCGGACGGCCTTGCGGGCCGGCACCTGGCCGCCCTTGGCCCAGTCCAGCGAGTGCTGGCTCAGCCAGTTGATGAACACCTTCGCCCCGGCGGTCTTGTTCGCGTTCGCGGAGCGCTGCTTGACGATGGTGAAGTTGTGCGAGTTCGCCCAGGCGGCCTGCTGGCTGCCGATCTGCGGCAGCGGCGCGACGCCCCACTGCACGTTCGAGCTCTTCTTCAGATCGCTGATCTGCCAGATGCCGTTCCAGTTGAACGCGTTCTTGCCGCTCTTGAACGCCAGGTAGTCGGCGTCCTGGCCGACGTTCGCCGGGGAGTGGCCCTGCTTGATCAGGTCGACCAGCCAGGTGCACGCCTCGACCGCCGGGTCGGAGTTGAACGTCGCCTTCGCCACCTCGGCGTCGAACAGCGTGCCGCCCCACTGGTGCAGCAGGCTGTAGAAGGTCATGCCGCCGGTGAACTGGAACGGGCTGACCCAGAACCCCTGCACGCCCGACTTCTTCAGCTCGGTGAGCGCCGCGGTGTACTCGTCCCGGGTGGTCGGCGGCTTCTCCGGGTCCAGCCCGGCCTTCTGCATGACCGCCTTGTTGTAGTAGAAGCCCAGCGGGTGCATGTCCAGCGGGATGCCGTACCGCTTGTCGTTGTAGAGGCCGCCCTTCCAGACGGTCGGGGCGAAGTCGCCCTCGCTCAGCTCCAGGGTCTTCGCCACGTCGTCCAGTTCGGTGATCGTGCCGCGGGCGGCGAACGTGGCGAGCTGGTCCATGTGCATGACCGCGATGTCCGGGCCGTTGCCGCTGGAGACCGCGCCGGGGAGCTTGCTGTAGTAGTCCTCCCACTGGTACGTGATCACACTGACCGCGATGTTCTGGTGCTCGCTGTTGAACTGCTGGACCAGCGCCTTGAAGATGTCGCCGTCGCCGCCGGTGAAGCCGTTCCACAGCTTCAGGTCCACCTTCGGGCCGGTGTAGTCCTTGCCGCCGTTGCCGGAGGCGCCGGAGCTGTCGCTGCTGCTGCCGCCGCCACAGCCGCTCAGCGTCATCGTGGCCGCCGCGCCGAGACCGAGGCCGAGCCCGAGCAGGCGCCGCCGGCTCATCTCGTTCTGGATCATGGGTACTCCTTGGGGGACGGGATGGAGTATTGCCTGGTCACAGTGCTGGCACGAAGCGCAGCAGGTTCCAGGAGGTGGCCGGCAGCAGCACGGAGGCCCGGCCGCCGTCGACTGTGGGAGTGGTCAGGTCCCGGGGCGTGACCCGCTCCGGGTCCGCTTCGGTGTTCGTGGCGTCCGGTTCGGTCCCGGCCGCCACAGTGGTGTGCGCCTCGGCCCGCAGGCCGGGCAGGCCGCGCAGGTCCAGGTCGAGCGGAAGGTCCTGCGGGCTTCGGTTGACGGCGAAGACGGCCAGCTCGCCGGTCTCCTCGTCGTGCACGGCGACGGTGTCCAGCGCGGGCACGTCGCCGTACCGGCGGGTCTCGTAGGTGGGGCCGGTGGGCTCGGTCCGCAGCACGGTGCCGCGCGCGTACCGGGCGGTCAGGGCGAACGGGTGGAAGATGCTCTGCCGCCAGGCCGGGCCGCCGTTTCGGGTACGGATCGGGGCGATCACGTTGGCGAGCTGCGCCTGGCAGGCCACCCCGACGCGGTCGGCGTGCCGGAGCAGCGTGATCAGCAGGTCGCCGACGACCACCGCGTCGACAGCGGTGTAGTCGTCCTCGATCAGCGCGGGCGCCTCGACCCAGCCGCGCCGGTCCAGGTCGGCCTGGAGGCGGGACTGGTACCAGACGTTCCACTCGTCGAAGGAGATCTTCAGCTTGCGCTTCTGCCGCAGCTTGGCGCCCACGTGGTCGGCGGTGGCGACGACCTCGGTGATGAAGGCGTCCATGTCGACGGCGGAGGCGAGCAGGCTGGCCCGGTCGCCGTCGGACGGGTCGTAGTAGGTGTGGGCGGAGATGTAGTCGACGTGCTCGTAGGTGTGCTCCAGCACGGTGGCCTCCCACGCGGCGAACGTGGGCATGCCCCGGTTGGAGCTTCCGCAGGCGACCAGGCTGATCGACGGGTCGATCATCTTCATGGCGCGCGCGGTCTCGGCGGCGAGGCGGCCGTACTCGTCGGCGGTCTTGTGCCCGACCTGCCACGGCCCGTCCATCTCGTTGCCGAGGCACCACAGCCGCACCCCGTACGGCTGCTCGGCGCCGTGCTTGCGGCGCAGGTCGGACAGTTGGGTGCCGCCCGGGTGGTTGGTGTACTCCAGCAGGTCGAGCGCCTCGGCCACGCCGCGGGTGCCGAGGTTGACAGCCATCATCGGCTCGACCCCGGCCTCGGCCGCCCAGGTCATGAACTCGTCCAGGCCGAACTCGTTCGTCTCGATGGTCTTCCAGGCCAGGTCGAGCCGGCGCGGGCGGTCACCGGCCGGACCGACGCCGTCCTCCCAGCGGTAGCTGGAGACGAAGTTCCCGCCCGGGTACCGGACGACCGAGACGCCCAGTTCGCGGGTCAGGTCCAGCACGTCGCGCCGCAGACCCCTCGGGTCGGCGGCGGGGTGCCCCGGTTCGTACACCCCGCCGTAGACGCAGCGCCCCATGTGCTCGACGAAGGAACCGAAGATCCGGCGGTCCGCCGGCCCGATCCGGAACGCCGGATCGATCGTGAGCTGCGCGTTCGGCACGATGCCAACCTCTTTCCCACTGGTGTTGCCGGTGACCGCGGCCACCCCCCTGTCAGTGGTTTCTACAACGTTGTAAGTGCTCGTGTAAAGAGGTTGTTACGTCGTCGTGACGCGGTACAGTGCGGCCAGCGTTCACCGGGAGGACAGTTCAGTGCGGCACAGGCTCAAGGACGTCGCGGAGCGGGCCGGAGTGTCGGTGAAGACCGTCTCCAACGTCGTCAACGGCTACCAACACGTACGCGCCGACACCCGGGCCCGGGTCGAGGAGGCCATCGCCGCACTCAACTACCGGCCCAACCTGTCGGCCCGCAACCTGCGCAAAGGGCGTACCGGGGTGATCGCCCTGGCCGTGCCCGAACTCGACATCCCCTACTTCGCCGAGCTGGCCCGGCACGTCGTCACCGCCGCCGCCGACCACGACTGGACGGTGCTCATCGACCAGACCGGCGGCGGCTCCGAACAGGAGCGAAAGGCTGCCAGCGGCATCGGCGACCACATGATCGACGGCCTCATCCTGAGCCCGCTCGCGCTCACCTCCGACGACCTCGCCGCCCTGCACGGCCTGCCGATGGTGCTGCTCGGTGAACGGGTGGACCACGGTCCCGCCGACCACGTCATGATCGACAACGTGGCCGCCGCCCGGGAGATCACCGCCCACCTGATCGGGCTCGGCCGCCGCCGGATCGCCGCGATCGGCTCCCAGCGCACCCCCGAGGGCGCCAGCGCCCGGCTCCGCCTGGCGGGCTACACCGCCGCGCTGAGCGAGGCCGGCATCGCGTACGACGACCGCCTGGTGGCGCCCGCGCCGGCCTGGCACCGCGCGGACGGCGCCGCCGCCATGCGCAACCTGCTCACCACCGGGGTACGCCCCGACGCCGTCTTCTGCTTCAACGACACGCTCGCGCTCGGCGCTCTGCGTGCCCTGCACGAGGTGGGCCTGCGCGTGCCCGAGGACGTCGCGGTGGCCGGCTTCGACGACATCGAGGACGGCCGCTTCTCGATCCCGACGCTGACCACAGTCGCTCCGGACAAGGAGCGCATCGCCCGCCTCGCGGTCGAGTTGCTGGCCGGACGCCTCGGCCCCGACCGCGACTCCCCACCGCGCGAGCTCGTGGCCCCCCACCACCTGGCCCTACGCGAGTCCGCCCCCCTCTAGCCCTCTTCCAGCCCTCTTCCTGGCCGCGTCGATCATGAAGTTGGCGGCGATGTCGATCTCCAGAAGTGCCGCCAACTTCATGATCAACGGGGTGGTCCGGGTTGGCCCGGGGGTGCGGGGTGGTGTGGTCAGTCGAAGAAGCGGGCCAGGTGGGACGCGGGTGGGGGTGGCGCGTCCGGGGGCAGGGGAGTGAGGTCGGCGAAGATCGACGCGCCGTCGCAGCCCACGTGCAGCGGATACCAGCGCGGCGTACCCGGTGGGCGCTGAGCGCAGATGCCCTTGAACGTCTGCACGTCCAGCAGGCGTACGTGGGTCGGGTCGGCAACCGCGTTGACGTGCCGCCACCAGGGACTCATCACGTGGAGCACCCCGCCGGGCCGCAGCACCCGGTGGCACTCGTCGAACAGCGGCAGGAAGTCGATCAGGTGCTCGACGATGTGCACGGCGAAGAACACGTCCACCGAGTCGTCGCGCAGCGGCAGCGAGCCGGCGAGATTGGCGACCGCGTTCACCCCCGGCGCCGGATAGATGTCCAGCCCCAGGTTGCCCGGCCACTGCTTGGTCGCGCCGCAGCCCAGGTCGACCACCACCGGTGCCCGCCCGGCCACGGCGACCCGGCACCAGATCCCGAGTACGCCCGCCAGCCGGCCGATCAACTCCCGTACCAGCCGCAACTGCGCCGGGTCGGCGACCGCGCCGGTCAGGTGCGCCACCCCCCTGTCGAAGCGCACCTCGACGGTCGTCCCGCGCAGCCGCTCGTCGTGCCGGGCCAGATCGGCCCACGCCTCGGCGAGGAAGTCGTCGGTCTGCCGGAGTCGCTCACCCGAGAGCGCGGTCTGCCCCATCGCCACCATGCGCCACCTCCGGCGGCCCGTTACCCCCATTTCACCCCAATATGCCCCGCCCACCCGCCCCGTCTGTCGCCGTGATCAAGGAGTTCGTGTCACCAGAAGACGCGCCCGGAGACACAAACTCCTTGATCACCGGAGCGACGCCCCGAGATCTTGGTACCGAACGGCCCTCATGGGGGCACTTTCCTACCAAGATCTCCGGCGACCATGGGCTGCGGCGATGACCAAGGAGTTTGTGTCGGCTCGGCTCGGCCGGGCGGGTGGACGCAAACTTCTTGATCGCCCGAGCGAGCGGTGCGCGTGCCCTCCCCGACGCTGCGCCCACCTCGATGATCAAGGAGTTTGTGTCCTTTTTCGAGGGCGCTGTTGACACGAACTCCTTGATCACCGCCGGTCTCGGGCCGGGGTGCGCTCCGGTGCCGGGGGCCTGGGGCTGCTGCCTCGTCGATCATGGAGTTGTGGCCCGGACCAAGCTCGCAAAAGGGGCAGGTGAGGGGCCTCAACTGCAAGATCAGCGGGGCGGGGCGGGGCGGGGCGGGGCGGGGCAGGGCGGGCGAGGGAGGACGAGGGGTGGGGTTAGCCGGAGAGGGTTCGGCGGACGGTGCGGGAGCTGCGCATGCGCTGGCGGGGCTGCGTGGCGGCCGTCTTCGGGCGCTTGAGGTGGTAGCGGTGTAGCTCGTTGTTGCCCGGTAGCGACGGGTCCTCGCTCATCGCGACCAGTTCCCAGCCCTGGTCACCGGCCCGGTTCAGGTGGGCCAGCGCGGTGTCGCCGTACGGCGTCACGTCGATCATGGAGCCGTCCGGGCCGTACCAGATGAAGACGACTTCGAACCCGAGGTCGGTCGCGGCGGGTTGACGACGGCGGACCAGCAGCGCGTACTCCCACTTGAGCATGCGCTCATTGTGGACCCGCGCGGCCGGGTCGGCACGGATCAGTGTTCGGCGATCCGTCCGTCCGCCACGCCCAGCCGCCGGTTCACGCTCACCGCGTCGAGCATCCGCCGGTCGTGGGTCACCAGCAGCAGCGTGCCCGGATAGGTGGCCAACGCCGATTCGAGCTGTTCGATCGCGGCCAGGTCGAGGTGGTTTGTCGGCTCGTCGAGCACCAGCAGGTTGACGCCGCGGCCCTGGAGCAGGGCCAGCGCGGCCCGGGTCCGCTCGCCGGGGGACAGCGTCGCCGCCGGGCGCAGCACGTGATCGGCGCGCAGGCCGAACTTCGCGAGCAGCGTCCGCACCTCCGCAGGGGCCAGATCGGGTACGGCGGCACCGAACGCGTCGAGCAGCGGCTGGTCGCCGAGGAAGAGTCCCCGGGCCTGGTCGACCTCGCCGACCACCACACCGGGGCCGAGCGCGGCGTGCCCCTCGTTCAGCGGCAGCCGGCCGAGCAGCGCGGCGAGCAGGGTGCTCTTGCCGGAGCCGTTCGCCCCGGTGATCGCCACCCGGTCGGCCCAGTCGATCTGCAGGTCCACCGGCCCGAGCGTGAAGCCGCCTCGGCGTACCACCGCTCCTCGGAGCGAGGCCACGACGGCGCCGGCGCGGGGCGCGGCGGCGATCTCCATCTGCAGCTCCCACTCCTTGCGCGGCTCCTCGACCACCTCCAGCCGCTCGATCAGCCGGGCGGTCTGCTTGGCCTTGGCGGCCTGCTTCTCGGTCGACTCGGCGCGGAACTTGCGCCCGACCTTGTCGTTGTCGGTGGCCTTGCGCCGGGCGTTCTTGACGCCCTTCTCCATCCAGGCGCGCTGCGTGCGGGCACGCGCCTCCAGGCCGGCCTTCGTGTCGGCGAACTCCTCGTACTCCTCGCGGGCGTGCCGGCGCGCCACCTCCCGCTCCTCCAGGTAGGCCGCGTAGCCACCGCCGTAGTGGTTGACCTGCCGCTGGTGCAGGTCAAGCTCGACGATCCGGGTGACCGTGCGGGTGAGGAACTCCCGGTCGTGGCTGACCACCACGGTGCCGGCGCGCAGGCCGGTGACGAAGCGTTCCAGCCGGTCCAGCCCGGCCAGGTCGAGGTCGTTGGTGGGCTCGTCCAGCAGGAAGACGTCGTACCGGCTGAGCAGCAGCGACGCGAGCCCGGCGCGGGCGGCCTGCCCGCCGGACAGGCCGGTCATCGGATGGTCCAGGCCGACGTCGAGACCCAGCTCCGCGGCGACCTGCGCGGCCCGCTCGTCCAGGTCCGCGCCGCCGAGGTCGAGCCAGCGTTCCAGAGCATTCGCGTACGCGTCGTCGGCGCCCGCCGCCCCGGCGGTGAGCGCCTCGGTGGCGGCGTCCAGCGCGGCCTGCGCGGCGCTGACCCCGGTGCGCCGGGCCAGGAACTCCCGGACCGTCTCGCCGGGCCGGCGCTCCGGCTCCTGCGGCAGGTAGCCGACAGTCGCCGTGGGCGGGCTGAGCGAGACCGTGCCCTGCTCGCGTGGGACCAGCCCGGCGAGGGTACGCAGCAGCGTGGACTTGCCGGCGCCGTTGACCCCGACCAGCCCCACCACGTCGCCCGGCGCGACGACCAGGTCGAGGTCTTCGAAGAGGAGGCGGTCACCGTGGCCGGCGGTGAGGTCCTTGGCGATCAACGTGGCGCTCATCAGGTGCTTGAGCCTACCGGCGCGCGCATCCGGATTACCGTGACCCGCGCTCGCGGCGGCGCCGATCTGAGGGAGACTCACAGCCGTGGTGACCACACTGGCGATCGACTGCGGTGGCGGCGGGATCAAGGCCTCCGTGCTGGACGCCGCCGGGACCATGCGCGCCCGGCCGCTGCGCGTGCCCACGCCGTACCCGCTGCCGCCCGGCCTGTTCGTCAAGACGCTGCTGGATCTCGGCGCCCGGCTGCCCACGGCGGACCGGCTCACCGTCGGCATGCCCGGCATGATCCGGCACGGCGTCGTGGTGGCGACGCCGCACTACGTGACCCGGTCCGGGCCGCGCAGCCGCGTCGACCCCGAGTTGCTGGCCGAGTGGTCCGGGTACGACGCGCGCACCGCGCTGGGCGAGGCTTTCGGCGTACCGGCGCTGGTGTTGAACGACGCCGAGGTGCACGGCGCGGGCGTGGTCGCCGGGGCCGGCTGCGAGCTGGTGCTGACACTCGGCACCGGGCTGGGCAGCGCGCTGTTCGACGGCGGGGTGCTGGCCCCGCACCTGGAGTTGTCGCACGCGCCGGTGCGGTGGAACACCACCTACGACACGTACGTGGGGGAGCCGGAACGGCGGCGCCTCGGCGACGCGTTCTGGTCCCGGCGGATCCGGCAGGTGGTGGACGGCCTGCGGCCGGTGTTCCGCTGGGACCGGCTGTACCTCGGCGGCGGCAACTCCCGGCTGATCCGGCCCGAGCAGGTGGCCCGGATGGGCGACGACGTGGTGATCGTCCCGAACACGGCCGGAATCGTCGGCGGTGTCCGGGCCTGGGACCTGGTCGGCGGCCGGTACGACCCCACTGCCTGATCTTCGCCTCGCAGGAACACTCGCGCTCGCGCCGGTGTTGTGTCAGCGTCGGACCAAGGTCTGGCGCGACACGAGGAGGTGGGTCGAGTGGATCTTCTGGCGGAGTACCGGCGGGCGACCATGTTCTTCGAAGCGGGTGACGCGACCGGAGCGGCCCGGCTGCTCGAACCGATCATCGAGGCCGAGCCGGACAACTCCTCGGTACGGCAGCTGCTGGCCCGCGCCTACTTCCAGTCGGCCCAGCTCAACCGGGCCGAGGTGCAGTTGCGCGCGCTGGTCGACCGCGACCCGAGCGACCACTACGCGCACCACGTGCTCGGCCGCACGCTGGAGCGGATGAACCGGCCGGCGGACGCGCTGCGGCACCTGCGCATCGCGGCCGCGATGTACTCGACGAACACCGACTACGCCACCGCGCTGCGCCGGGTGGAGGGCAAGGTCGGTCGTTGACGGATCACGCGGAAGGGCAGCCCGGGCGGGCTGCCCTTCCGCGTACCTAGGATGGGAGCGTGAAGCTCAAGCTCGACCTCCACGACATCTACAACAAGGGCCACGACATCGACCGTGCGCTGCGCGGGATCATGGACGAGGCGGTGGCGAAGAAGGCCACGCTCGTGGAGATCATCCCGGGCAAGGGGTCGGGCGCGCTGAAGAAGAAGGTGCTGCGCTTCCTCGACCAGAAGGACGTGAAGCAGCTCTACCACCGGGTCGAGAAGGACTCGAAGAACTTCGGCCGGCTGTTCGTGCACTTCCGCTGGAAGTAGGCCGGCGGTTCGCCGCTTGAAGATCGGTCGCAGCCGTGGTCACGCCCGCCGAGGGGGAACCGGAAGTCAGCTCAACTGGCCGTACCGTGCAGGTGGGTGACCAGCCGACGGTATTCGTCCGGCGTGCCGATGGCGGCCCGATGGCCCCGGTGGGCGACGTAGTGGTCGATCACGGAGGCGAGGAAGCGCGGCTGGACGCTGTCGACGGGCATCGCGGGGCGGCCCACCAGGCCACGACGCCGTACCAGCGTGGGGTTCCCGAGCCTCAGCGGTAGCCGCAGGAGCGACCGCATGTCGTTGCTCGACGCCTCGACGCGCGGCTCGGCCTCCCACGGGATCATGCGCGACCCGAGGAGTCCTGTCGTGCGTACGCCGTCCGGGCTGAGCCGCACGCTGTGCCCGCTCCACACCGCGGCTACCAGCAGCGCGATCAGCACGAGCCAGGGCAGGCTCACGAGGACGTCGAACGTTGTTGCGATGCCCGCCTCTGTGGAACGCAGGTATGCGCCGACGGTCGCGGAGGACTGGCCGAGTAGGCCCAGGGTGAGGAGAACCCGCCACGCCGGGACCGGTGAGGCGAAGGCCGCGCTCCGCGGCAGCACCACCAGAGTGGCGGACCGTGTACCTATGTTGATGATCGCAAGGAGCAGGAAGGCCAGAGCGAGGAGGAGGAGCGGGAGGGACGACGCCCGCGCCACGTCTGGCGCGTAGCCCATGGCGGCGGCGTTTCCGCCCGCCACCAGCACACCTGTCACCAGGATGGGACGTCGGTGCCGTGCCACGGCGGCCGAGATCGCGTCGATCACTCCCGCGACCCTACAACCGGGGTTCACCCCGTCTGCTGCGCCGAGGTGGCGACGCCTGGTCCGGGCGTCCGCCGAACATCCAGTTGCGCGACTCCACCTCGGCGTACCGGTCGGCGGCCAGCACGGCGCGTGCCTCGTACGGCCCGGTCGCCCGGACCAGCGCCGCAGTCCCCACCCACGTCCCGCCGTCGTCGGACAGCAGCGGCCCGTACGCGATCAGCTCGTCCTGCCGCTGCGGCAGCACCGGACCGGCGCCCTGCTCCGGACCGAGGCCGAGCACCAGGTACCGGTTGCCGCCGGTCCGGCCCCCGGGGAACTCCCACATGGTGCGGCCCAGCATGTTCGTCCACCGCCGCAGCATCACGTCCCGGTACGCGCCGGCCTGGTAGTTGGGCTCGTCGAAGGCGAACGCCCGGGCGGCGGCAGGGCCGGGCAAGCTCAGGATGTGCACGCTGCCGGTCGGCGAACCGTCGTCGGCGAGAGTCGGGCCGCGCGCGATCATCTGCTCCGCGTACGGGTCCATATAGGTCCAGTGTTCCTCGACGAGTTCACTCCGCAGCGCCATCGAGCCGTGCCGGTCCCGGTGGTAGCAGAAGAAGTCCATGGCCCTCAGCCGACCGGCTCGGTGGAGCCGTTCCAGCCGTTGCGGCCCTGCTGCGTGATCCGGCCGTCGGCGTACGTGTAGGACCAGCGCTCCTCGCCCTCACCCTCGAACCCGACGGTGCCGGACCGTACGAACGGAGCCAGCGCGACGTAGAACGCGGTGGCCTGATCCGACCACTTGGGGTCGTCCCGGCTCCGGCCGACCTCGATCCAGTCGCCGTCGCGGACGAACGAGGCCGCACCGACCCACGCGAGGTCGGAAAGCGTCTCGGCGGCGGGCTCCCGATCCGGGTCGAACCAGCCCTTCCGCCGCGCGCAGGTCGCTCGAACAGCGGCCACGGCGGCGACCTCGTTCCGCTCGGGCAGGTGCAGACGGCCGGCAGGCCACACGCTGTATCCCACGGCGTCGATGCTAGGGAGATCCACCGACGTATGCCGACCCCGGTACGCCGAAGTGGCGGTATCCCGGCGCGCGGATACCGCCACTTCGGCGAGGTGGTGTCGATCAAGCGGTGGTGTCGGTCAAGCAGTGGTGTCGATCGAGCAGGCCGGTCAGAGCGGGTACGTGCGTGCCACCGCCAGCATCTCCGAACTGTGCGAGCCGACCACTCCCACACCCGCCGGCCGGGGCCGGAACCCGGGCACGGAGGAGAGCCCGTCACTGGCGTCCATCGCGCGCACCGAGACAGCACCGCCGCGGGGCACGAGCGTCAGCGTGACCTCGACACCCTCCGGTGGCGGAGCGTGGAACACGACCCCGAATCCCCACTTGCCCTCGCCCGGCTCGACCGGCACGTCCCGCCCGGCCACCGAGGCGGACCGCACGGTGGCGGTGCTGGTGTCGACGTGCAGCGTGAGCAGGCGTACCTGCCGCTGCGGCACCACCCGCACCCGCAGCACGCGCTGGTCACGCGAGGGAGGGTCGGAGAAGGAGCGGGTGTCGGAGAGCAGCTCCACCTTCGGGGCGGGCAGGGGCGCGGCGGTGGCCGGTCCGCCGCGCAACTCGGTGGCGCCCAACCCGGGGAAGTCGTCGGCGATCGAGACCGTGCCGTCGACGTAGCCGTCGGTCCAGGGCTGCGGCTTCTCCTCACGGGTGAGCCAGGCCGCCTTACCGGTGCCCGCGTCGAGCGCGTACATCAGGTGGGTCGGCACGGGGTGCGCGGCGTCGAAGCGGTCCACTGCGAGGCCGACCCCGGCGAGCACCACCGCCGCCAGCGCGGCGGCCGCGGCGGGCAGCGCGCCGAGCCGGCGTGCGCGCAGCGCGAGCAGGCCGCGTTGGCCGCCGGCCCGGGGGTGCAGCAGGTCCACCACCGGGAGTACGGCGAGGCCGAGCAGCACCGCGACGAGCGCGGCTACCGCGCCCATGCCCATGCCGAGCGCGGGGAACAGCAGCACCACCGGAGGCAGCAGGATGACCACTGCCACGGCGGCGGCGAGCGTCACCGCGACCACCGGCCATGGTCCGTCGCGCCGGGTGGCGAGCGCCGCGAAACCGGCGAGCGCGCCGGCCAGCGCCGGCAGTGTCGTCAGGTACGCCCCGCCGGGCACCGCCACGGCGAGCAGCACACCGAACACGGCGAGCCAGGCCAGCCCGCCGAACGCCAGCGCGGCCGGGCCGACCCGGCGGCGCAGCAGCGCGTACCAGCAGAACAGCACCGCGGCGGAGAGCGCCACCACGGCGAGCCGGTACCAGACCGGGCGGTACGGGTCGAGCAGCTCGGCGTACCCGGGGCGGATCGTGGTGATCGCGGCCCAGAGCAGCCACGCGCCCAGCGGGGCCACGACGACCGGCAGCAGGGTCAGGCCGAAGCCGGCGGCGAGCGTGCCGGCGGTGGCCCGGCCCCGGCGGCGCAGGAGCCAGCCGAGCGCGCCGACGGCGAGCAGCGCGGCCACGGCGAGCGGCACTGTCAGCCAGCCGGGGTAGCTCACCAGAGCGCCGAACACCGGGAAGTAGGTGTCGTCGTGGCCCGCGCTCAGGTCGCCCAGGTCGGTACGGCCGAACTCGCGCGCCAGGCCGAGCGCGTTGTCGCCGTGCATCTGGAGGCTGCCCCGGTCCACCCGGGCCGGTACGTCCAGCGGGGTGTGGTAGATCGCGCCGCCGTCGATGTACGCCGAGTTCAGGCCCACGAACTTACGGTCGAGGAACGCGGTGAAGTCGGTGTCGTTCGGCAGCGCCCGGTAGATCTCCACCGCGAACGAGGTGCCTACCGGGTGCGGCGCGGCCTTGCCGAACACCTCTACGAGCTTGGCGTTGTTCCGGGAGGTCTCGAACATGATCACCGGGCCGGTGGAGCCGCGCGCCTCCAGGTTGAGCACCACCCCGCCGTCGCGGGCGAGCGGGTGGTCGGCGGCGAACCCGGCGGCCCCGCACAGGCACGCCTCCTCCGCGTCGGTGAGCACGAAGACGATGTCGTTGCGGGGACGCGGGCCGGTGGTGAGCGCCCGGGCCACCTCCAGGATCGCGGCGGTGCCGGCGGCGTCGTCGTTGCCGCCCGGCCCGGTCTGCACCGAGTCGTAGTGGGAGACCAGGAACACCTTTCCGGTCGGATCGGTGCCGGGCAGGCGGGCCACCACGTTGCGGACCCGGGCCAGCGTCGCCCCGCCGGCCGCGCCACTGAGCTGACCGGCCTCGGGAGCGACGGCGTCCTGCACCTCGGTCTCCAGGCCCAGCCCGCGCAGCGTCCCGACCAGGTGCTCGCGTACCCGGTCGTTGGCGGCGCTGCCTGCCACGTGCGGCTCGGCCGCGATCACCTCGACGTTCCGGTACGCCCGGGCGGCGCTGAACTCTCCGGCCGACGCGTCCGCCGGGCGCGGCGCCGGGGTGGAGAGGCCGACCAGGACGCCCGCCCCGACGGCGAGCAGCGCGGCCAGCGCGGCGACGGCGCTGGTCAGTCGGCGGCGGGGTTTGGTGAGCGCCCGGTCGGCGGGGCGGGTGGGGGGTGCGCCCACGGGGACTCCTCGGGGTGGATCAACGGGGTGGGCATCATCCTGCACCCCCGAGGGCCCCGGCGGCACTCCCCGTCGGTGCGCCGCCGGTGCGACAACGGTTGCCGCGTAACATCGTTTGTCGACCGGGCCGCTATGGAAGTGGACCGGTCACACGCTCCGCCGCACCGGCGACGTTCGCGTTGTGTGCGACTGTTGTCTGAGTCAGGATCAGCAGGGCATTCGGAAGGAGCCCGACATCACCAGCGAACTCCCCCGACTCGCGGCGGTGACCCGACCGCAGCGGGGTTCCGGCGCGTCGGGCGCCGCCTACGTGCCGTCGGCCGGGGCAGGGCTGCACCGTGGCGTGCCGCCGGGTGAGCGGCTGCGGGTGCTGCTGGTCGAGGACGACGAGGGCGACGCCTTCCTGGTCGGCGAGCTGCTCGCCGAGACCAACTCGATGATCGACCTGCTGGTGGCAACCAGTCTCAGCGAGGCCCGGCAGCGGGTGATGGGCGTGGACTGCGTCCTGCTCGACCTGGGCCTGCCCGACGCGCAGGGGCTGGACGGGCTGCGCCGGGTGCTGGAGATGGCCAGCGGCGCGGCGGTCTGCGTGCTGACCGGCCGCTCCGACGAGCACCTGGGCATCGTCGCGGTCGCCGAAGGGGCCCAGGACTACCTGGTCAAGGGCCAGGTCGACGGGGTCCTGCTGACCCGGGCGCTGCGCTACGCGGTGGAGCGCAAGCGGGCCGACGAGAACGCCCGCCGGCTGCGCGAGGTGGAGCTGCGCCAGGCCGAGTCCGCCCGCCTGGAGCGCGGCCTGCTGCCGCAGCCGCTGATGACCACCGACGAGGTGTCGGTGCACACGTTCTACCGGCCCGGCCGGCACGCCGCGCTCATCGGCGGCGACTTCTACGACGTGGTGCAGACCCAGCCGGACCGAATCGACCTGATCGTCGGCGACGTCTGCGGGCACGGCGTGGACGAGGCGGCGCTCGGTGTCGAGCTGCGCGTGGCCTGGCGGGCGCTGGTGCTGGCCGGGGTGCCGGACGACGAGGTGCTGCCCGCGCTGGAGCAGGTGCTGATGAGTGAGCGCCGCCTTCAGGAGATCTTCGCGACGGTGGCCACCACCCGGCTCGACCTGGCGTCGGCGCGGGCCACCGTACGCCTCGCCGGTCACCCGCCGCCGCTGCTGCTCAGCGGCGGCACTGTCGCGCCGGTGCCGGCCAAGGGCGGGCTGCTGCTGGGCGTACGGCCGCGGCGCCCGATCGCCTTCGACCTGGAGTTCGACACCGACGACTGGTCCCTGCTGATGTACACCGACGGCCTCATCGAGGGCCGGGTGAACGGCGGTGACGAACGACTCGACGTGCCCGGTCTGACCGACCTGCTCGCCGACCCGGCCAACCGGGCGGTGCCGCTGTCCGAGCTGCCCGCCTGGCTGGTGGGGCGCGCCGAGCAGATTAACGGTGGCCCGCTGGCCGACGACGTGGCGATGTTGCTGGTGACCCGCGGTAGCGGTCGGTGAACGGGGACGGGGAGGAACCGGTGAAGGCGTACCAGCAGGGGTGGACCCTGCGGCGGCGGGTGGCCGCGCTGCTCGGCGTGGTCGTGGTGCTGCTGCTCGGGCTGGCCGGCGCGGAGGCGGCGGTCGCCGCGCAGAACCGCCAGAACATCGACGCGGTGCTGCTCAAGACCGGTCCGCTGCGGGTGCACGCGCAGGAGCTGATGAGCGCGCTGCTCGACCAGGAGACCTCGGTGCGCGGGTACGCGGTGAACGGTGACCGCAGCGACCTGGAGCCGTACCAGGAGGGTGTGCGGCGGGAGCAGAGCCTCGTCACCTCGATCCGGGACCTCTCCGCCGACTACCCGGACGTGCGCCGGTCGCTGGACGTGGTGGAGCAGCAGACCGCGCAGTGGCGGAGCCAGGTGGCCGAGCCGGTGATCACCACGGTCGAGCGGGACGGCGCGGAGGCGGGCCAGGCGCTGATCACGGACGCGACACGGCAGCAGTTCGACGGCATCCGCTCGTCGGTGAACACGCTCCAGGACGAGATCCTCACCGTCCGGGAGGAGACCGCGGAGCGGGTCAACGCGACGAGCAACACGCTGGTCGTGCTGCTGATCATCGCCGCGCTGGTGGTGACGACGGCCGGCGTGGTCATGCTGCTCTCGCTGGACCGGATCCTGATCCGCCCGCTGGCCGCCCTGGTGAGCCAGGTGCGCGAGGTGGCCGACGGCGACTACCGGCACCACATCGAGGGGTCCGGGCCCCCGGAGTTCCGCCGCCTCGCCGAGGACATCGACCAGATGCGGATGAAGATCGCCCGGGAGCTGGACGAGGTACGCGAGGCGCGGGAGCGGATCGAGTGGGTCAACAGCCAGTTGCAGAAGCAGGCCGAGGAGCTGACCCGCTCCAACCGTGACCTGGAGCAGTTCGCCTACGTCGCGTCGCACGACCTGCAGGAGCCGCTGCGCAAGGTGGCCAGCTTCTGCCAGCTCCTCCAGCGGCGCTACGCCGGGCAGTTGGACGAGCGCGCCGACCAGTACATCGCGTTCGCGGTGGACGGCGCGCAGCGCATGCAGCGGCTGATCAACGACCTGCTGGCGTTCTCCCGGATCGGGCGGTTGACCACCGGCTTCACCGAGGTCGACCTGAACAAGGTGATGGGCGACGTGGCGGGGCAGACCGAGGCGGCCGTGCAGTACGCCGACGCGGAGCTGACCTGGGGCGAGATGCCGACCATCCGCGGCGAGGAGCCGCTGCTGACCAACCTGCTCGTCAACCTGGTCAGCAACTCGGTGAAGTTCCGCCGCCCCGACGTGCCGCCGAAGGTGCACGTGTCGGCGCGGCTGCTGGACGGCGAGTGGGAGATCAGCTGCCAGGACAACGGCATCGGGATCGAGCCGGAGTTCGCCGACAAGATCTTCGTGATCTTCCAGCGGCTGCACTCGAAGGACGCGTACCCGGGCACCGGCATCGGGCTGGCCATCGTCAAGAAGATCGTGGAGTATCACGGCGGCCGGGTCTGGGTGGACACCGACGCCGGCGAGGGCACCACGATCCGGTTCACGCTGCCCGCGCTGGACGCCGACATCGAGGCCGCCCGGGCGGCGGAGGCGGCGGACGAGGACGGGCAGGACGCCGCGGAGCCGGTCGAGGCGCCGGCCGCCGAGGGTGACCCGGCGGCCGTCGGGCGGCAGCCGGACGGCGAGGCACGCGAAGAGCCGCCCGCGGAGGCGGACCGACACGGTACAAACGGTGGCATGAAGGAGACGGTGGGATGACCGCGCCCGCGGACGGCAAGAGCCCGATCGAGGTCCTGCTCGTCGAGGACGATCCGGGCGACGTGCTGATGACCCAGGAGGCGTTCGAGGAGCACAAGCTCCGCAACCGCCTCACCGTCGTCTCCGACGGCACCGAGGCGCTCGCGTACCTGCGCCGCGAGGGCCAGTACGCGGACGCGGTGACGCCCGACCTGATCCTGCTCGACCTGAACCTGCCCCGCCGGGACGGCCGGGAGGTGCTGGAGGAGATCAAAAAGGACGAGGAACTGCGCCGGATCCCGGTCGTGGTGCTCACCACGTCGCAGGCCGACGAGGACATCCTGCGTAGCTACCAGCTGCACGCCAACGCCTACGTGACCAAGCCGGTGGACTTCGAGCGCTTCATCTCGGTGGTCCGCCAGATCGACGAGTTCTTCGTCAGCGTGGTCAAGCTGCCTCCGCGTGGCTGACCCGCTGCTGGACGATGTCGGCGCGCTGCTGAAAGAGGCGGCGGCCAAGGTCGTCGTGCCGTTGTTCCGCCGGCTCGACGCGGCCGACATCTCCGAGAAGGCGCCCGGCGAGGTGGTGACGGTCGCCGACCGCGAGGCCGAGGCGCTCATCTCCGAGGGTCTGCGTCAGTTGCTTCCCGGCTCGGTGGTGGTCGGCGAGGAAGCGGTCGCCGAGGACCCGGACCTGCTGCGGCACCTGCGCGGCAGCGGTGACGTCTGGCTCGTCGACCCGGTCGACGGCACCTCCAACTTCGCCGCCGGGCGGCGGCCGTTCGCGCTGATGGCGGCGCTGCTCACCGACGGCGCACCGGTCGCCTCCTGGGTGTACGACCCGCTGGACGGCACGATGGCTGCGGGCCGGCTCGGCGCGGGCACGCGGCTGGACGGGGCGACGCTGCGGACGCCGCAGGCGGAGCCCCGGGTGGGCGCGTTGCGCGGCACCGCGGCGACGAAGTTCCTGCCGCCGGACTTCCGCCGCCGCGTGGAGGAGGGCGGGCGCCGGATCGGTGAGCTGCTGCCCGGTCAGCACTGCGCCGGCCGGGAGTACCTGGACATACTCACCGGCGCGCAGCAGTTCGTGCTGTTCTGGCGCACCCTGCCGTGGGACCACACCCCCGGCGCGCTGCTGGTGCGGGAGGCCGGCGGCGTGGCCCGCCGGTTCGACGGCGCCGACTACCACCCGACCGACGAGGGCACGGGACTGCTCGTGGCGGCGAGTCCGGAGGTCTGGGACGAGGTGAGCGCCGCCCTGCTGGGCGGTTGAGCGGCGCTGTGCGACGGCCGCAGCACGCTGCGTCGACGTCAGCCGCCGTTCGCGGTCGCCGGCCTGGCGAGTCGCGCGTGTTCCGGTATCGTGACCGGCGGTCTCCGCCAGCAGGCCGCCGCCCGGCGCCGGCGGAGACGCCGCTCGGTGTACGGGGGCCGGCGGTCGACGGAAGGACCATCACGTGCCCAGGACCAGCTCTACCGCCCGGCGCGCCCGGCGGTCGCTGCTCGCCGCGCTCGCCGCGCTGGCCGTGCTGCTCGGCTCCGGCGTGGCTGCCGGGCCGGCCGCCGCCGTACCCAGCCCGAACGCCCCGAACGAGGGCGGCAGCAAGCAGCTGCGGGCGGCGCTCGAGGCCGCGGCGAAGGGCCACATCGAGGCCCAGAACAAGCTGGAGAACTCCAAGCGCCGGCAGAAGGCGCTCGACACCCAGCTCAAGGACATCGAGGTACGCCTCGTCGGGCTCAGCGCGCAGGCCGGCGAGGTGGCCGCGCAGTCGTACCGGATGGGCCGGCTGACCGCGACGTCGATGCTGCTGGCCAGCGCCGACCCGAACGACTTCCTCAAGCGGGCCGCCGAGCTGGACGTGATGGCCCAGCGGGACAGCAAGCGGCTGCGTGAGCTGGCCGACGCGAAGGCCGAGGCGGCCGAGGCGAAGCTCGCCCTCGACGCCGAGGTGCGGGAGCAGGCCAAGCAGGTCGCGGTGCAGGCCCGCAAGAAGAAGGACGCGGAGGTGGCGCTGGCGAAGGTCAGCTCCGGCGCCGGGTCCGGGTTCAACGGCACCTCCTCGTCGGCGAGGCCCGCGCCGCGCAACTCGGACGGCTCGTGGCCGTCGGAGTCCTGCTCGGTGGACGACCCGACGCCGGCGTCCGGCTGCATCACGCCCCGCACGCTGCACATGCTTCAGCAGGCCAAGGCGGCCAACTTCAAGCGGTACGCCTCGTGTCACCGCAGCGGCGGCGGCGGCGAGCACCCCAAGGGCCGGGCCTGCGACTTCTCCGCCGCCAGCGGCGGGTTCGAGGACAAGACCGCCACCGGTGGCGACAAGGCGTACGGCGACAGCCTCGCCGCCTGGGCGAAGAACAACGCGAACCGGCTCGGCATCATGTACGTCATCTGGTATCGGCAGATCTGGATGCCGAACACCGGCTGGCGGGCGTACAGCGGCGGCGGCAGCCCGGCTGCGGACCACACAAACCATGTTCACATCTCGATGTATTGACGCGGCCCGCCGGGGGCGCTGCGTACCATCGCCACGGTGAGCAGCACATCGTCCGACGTCATGGCGGAACCGGCGGCCGACGCCCCGGTTCCGCCGCGGGCCCTCCCCAACGGGCTCGCCGCGTTCCTCGTCTTCTTCTCCAGCGGCGCGGTGCTGGTGCTGGAGACCGTCTCGTTGCGCCTGGTCGGCCCGTACGTCGGGGTGACGCTCCAGGTGACCAGCTCGGTCATCGGCATGGCGCTGGCCGCCATCGCGTACGGGGCGTGGTTCGGCGGGTGGCTCGCCGACCGGCGTGACCCGCGCACCCTGCTCGCCCCGGCGCTGGTGCTGGCCGGCATCGCCACCGCGGTCACCCTGCCGATCGTCAGGTACGCCGGTGAGGTGCTGCGCGGCGGCGCGGCGAGCGCGGTGCTCCTGCTGACCGCGCTGACGGTGGTGCTGCCGGCGGCTCTGCTGGCCGGGATCACCCCGCTCGTGGTGAAGCTTCAGCTCGCCGACCTGCGCCGCACCGGCCAGGTGGTGGGCAAGCTGTCCAGCATCGGCACGCTCGGCGGCATCACCGCCACGCTCGGCACCGGCTTCGTCCTGGTGGCCGCGCTGTCCAGCTCCGTCATCGTGCTGGGGCTTGCTGCCGCGCTCGGGGTGACCGGGCTGGCGCTCGGCGTCTGGCTACGACGGCAGGCGGGCGCCGGCGGGCCGTCCACGCCGGGCCGGGTCAAGGCCGCGCTGGCGTTGCTCGGCCTCGCCGCGGCGGGGCTCACCGCGGCGGCCCCGAACCCGTGCGACGTGGAGACCGCCTACCACTGCGCCCGGGTCGAGGTGGACCCGTCGTGGCCGCAGGGGCGCACGCTCTACCTCAACTCGGCCGAGCACTCCTACGTCGACCTGAACGAGCCGAACCACCTGAAGTACGCGTACACGCAGTGGATCGGCCTGGTCGCGGACGTGGCGCGGCCGGCGAAGCAGCCGATGGACGCGCTGCACCTGGGCGGCGGTGGCTTCACCGTGCCGAACTACCTGGCGGCGACCCGGCCCGGCACCGACAACCTGGTGTTCGAGCTCGACGGCGGGCTGGTCGAGCTGGACCGGCGGGAGCTGGGCCTGCGCACCGGCCCGCTGATGCGCGCCGAGGTGGGCGACGCGCGGGTGCTGCTGCGTGACGAGCCGACCGACAGCCGCGACTTCATCGTCGGCGACGCGTTCGGTCACCTGGTGGTGCCGTGGCACCTGGCCACCCGGGAGATGGCCGCCGACATCCGGCGGGTGCTGCGCCCGGACGGGATCTACGTGCAGAACGTCATCGACTACCCGCCGGGCCGGTTCATCCGGGCCGAGCTGGCCACTGTGAAGGCCGAGTTCGCGCACGTCGCGCTGATCGCGCCGCCCGGCGCGATCGACGGGGAGCAGGGCGCCAACTTCGTGATCGTCGCCTCGGACGCGCCGCTGCCGCTGGACGCGATCCCGCCCGGGCTGAAACTGCTGCCGGAGCGGGCCGAGCTGATGAACGAGGCGCAGGTGACCGAATGGGTGGGCGACGCGATGGTGCTCACCGACGACTACGCGCCGGTGGACCAACTCCTGGCGACCGCCTGAACGGGTGACTTTCCTGACCGATTCCGACCGCTGAGGTGTACCCGGGCCCACTTCGGGCAACAGGACCGACCATGGGTGGACCGGTCAGGAACGGCGTGCAACTGCTCGGCGAGCGATACCGGCTGGTCGAGCAGTTGGGTGCGGGCGGCATGTCGGTCGTCTGGCGCGGCTACGACGAGGTGCTGGGCCGGCAGGTGGCGGTCAAGGTGCTGGCCTCGCGGCTGGCCAGCGACAAGGCGTTCCGGCACCGGATCCGGGTGGAGGCGCAGGCCGCCGCGCGGCTGTGCCACCCCAACATCACCAACGTGTACGACTACGGCGAGTCGGTCCAGGTCGGGCTGACCGTGCCGTACGTGGTCATGGAGCTGGTCGACGGCGGTCCGCTCAGCGGCCGGCTCGGCCGGGACGGGCAGCTTCCCTGGCGGGAGGCGATGACCATCGGCGCGGAGGTCGCCTCGGCGCTCGCCGCGGCGCACGCCCGTGGCGTGGTCCACCGGGACGTGACCCCGGGCAACGTGATGCTCACCCCGACCGGTGTGAAAGTCGTCGACTTCGGCATCTCGGCGCTGGTGGGGGAGAGCGACAAGGGGCCGGACGGCGCGCTGCTCGGCACGCCCGCCTACCTGGCGCCGGAACGGCTGGACAACGGCCACGTCTCGCCCGCCACCGACGTGTACGCGGTCGGGCTGCTGCTGTACCGGATGCTCACCGGCCGTCTGCCGTGGCAGGCCAGCACCACCACCGAGATGCTGCGCGCGCACATGTACCGCGACCCGGACCCGATGCCGTCGGTGCCGGGCCTGCCCGAGCCGGTCGCCGCGCTGGTGCAGCGGTGCCTGGCCAAGCGGCCCGAGGACCGCCCGGCCACGACCGAGGTGGCCCGTACGCTCGCCGAGGCGGCCGGGATCGCGGCCGTCGTGCCGGTGTCACCGGCGTTCGGCCGGATGGACCCGGCGCTCGTGGAGAACGCGGGCACCACGATCCTGCCCTGGTCGGCGGAGACAGACGCGCTGCCGTTCTCGGTGGTCCGCACCCGCACCCGGCGGGCGGTGGCGCGGCGGCGCAAGGTCGAGGCCGGGGTGGCCGCCCTCGGGCTGGTCGCGGTCACCGCCACGCTGTGGGGGCTGACGTCCCGGAGCCCGGCCAGCGGCGGCGTCGAGCCGACCGAGGCGCGGATGAGCCTGCCCGAGCCGACGCTCTGCGCTGTCGACTACTCGCTGCGCCGCGACACCGGCAAGGAGTTCTCCGCCGAAGTGACGCTCACCAACACCAGTGACCGCGAGATGCAGGGCTGGACCATGAACTTCACGTTCCCCGGCAAGCAGACGGTCACCACGGCCAAGCCGCCGGCGCGGCAGGAGGGGCGTACCGTGTCGATTCCCGCGCCCACCGCGACCCCGGCGCTGGCCCCCGGCGCGTCGGCGAAGCTCACGCTGGCCGGCCGCTACACCGGGAGCAACACGCTGCCTGTGGAGTTCACCGTCGGCGGAAAGAGCTGCGGCGTGCAGGTGTCCGGGATCGCCGGCTCGGCGCCCACCACCGCGCCGCCGGTGAAGACGCCGGTCAAGCCGCCCACCAAGTCCACCGCCAAGAGCGGGCCGGCGAAGGCGAAGCCGGCGCCGCCGAAATCGAAGCCCAAGGCCGCGCCGAAGCCCAAGGGCAAGGAAGGTCCGAAGGGAAAAGCACAGTAGACCGGCCGAAGGGGGGTGGGCCCGGCAAGGGCAAGGGTCCGAAGAAGGGCTGACCGTTTCAGGTCGGCACGGCGGTCAGGTCGGCACGGCGGTCAGGTCAGCGCGGAGAAGCGCTGCACCTGGGAGATGCCGCCCTCCACGATGAGCACGCTGTCCGCCGTCAGCACCGTGTCCGGTCCGACGTACCGGAACGGTTCCCCGGCCTGCTTTTCGCCCACCACCATCACGCCGTAGCGGTCCCGCGGCGCGATGTCGCGCAGCGCCCGCCCGACCAGCGGCGCCGGCACCTTGATCTTGGCGATGGCGAAGTCGTCGTCGAACTCGATGAAGTCGAGCATCCGGCTGACGATCAGGTGCGCCACCCGCTCGCCGGTCTCCTGCTCGGGGAAGACCACGTGGTGCGCGCCGACCGAGTGCAGGATCTTCGCGTGCTTCTCCGACGTGGCCCGCGCCCAGATCTGCTCGATCCCCAGCTCGGCCAGCGCCAGTACGGTGAGCACACTCGCCTCCAGCGACGCCCCGATCGCGACCACCACCCGGCCGAAGTCCGCCAGCCCGAGCTGGCGCAGCACCACCTCCTCGGTGGTGTCCGCCTGCACCACCCGGTCCAGGTCCGCCGACCAGTGCTGCACCCGGTTCGGGTCGTGGTCGATCGCCAGCACCTCGTAACCGAGCCGGGACAGGGACTCGGCCAGGCGCGAGCCGAACCGGCCCAGGCCGATCACCGCGATGCCGGTCTCCTCCGGATGTCTAGCCGACAATGGGTTGCTCCTCCGGGTAGCGGTACAGCCGTCGACGGGTGTTCAACGCGATGGCCGAGCCGAGCGTGAGCGGCCCGATCCGGCCGATGTACATGAGCGCGGTCAGCACGTACTGGCCGGGCGGGGAGAGCTGCCCGGACACCCCGACGGTCAGGCCGGTGGTGCTGAACGCGGAGGTGACCTCGAACAACGCGGCGGCGAACGACACCTGCGAGGTCAACGCGATCAGGCCGACCGTCCCGCCGGCCACGAGCGCCACGCTCAGCAGCGCCACCGTCAGCGCCTGCCGCTGGCTCGCCGCCGCCACCCGGCGGTGCCCGACAGTGGTGTCCGGCTCGCCCCGCAGCTCTGCCCAGATGGCGAAGCCGAGCAGGAAGAACGTGGAGACCTTGATGCCGCCCGCGGTGCTGGCGCTGCCGCCGCCGATGAACATCAGGCCGATCAACATGGGGTAGCTCTCGTCGGTGAGCCGCCCGACGTTGACGACGTCGAAGCCGCCGGTACGGCTCAACGCGATCTGGGTGAACGACGCCAGCAGCTTGCCCGGCACGTCGTAGGTGCCGATCGTGAACGGGTTGGTCCACTCGGCCATCAGCAGGTAGGCGACGCCGAAGACGGTCAGCACCACGCTGCCCCAGATGGTCAGCTTCGTGGCGACCGCCCAGCGTGCCGGCTGCCGCCACTCGCGTACCGCCTCGAACAACGCCGGGAAACCCAGCCCGCCGATGATCGCGCCGACGCTGAGCGGCAGCGCCACCCAGCCGTCGCGGGAGAACGCGATCAGGCCGTCGGAGTAGAGCGCGAACCCGCCGTTGTTGAACGCCTGGACCGAGTGGAACACCGCGGACCAGAGAGCCCGGCCCGGCCGGTAGTCGTACGCCAGGAACAGGCGCGCGGCGATCACCGCCGTCATCAGGGTTTCGGTGACGAAGACGGTGGCCGCGATGCGCAACAGCAGGCGGCGTACGTCGCCGAGGCCGAACTCGGCCGTCTCCGCCTGCACGAGCAGCCGGTTACGCAGGCCCAGCTGGCGGGAGACCGCCAGGATCACCAGCGACGCCCCGGTCAGGATGCCCAGACCGCCGAGCTGCGTCAGCACGGTGATCATCACGAGCCCGAAGCCGTTCCAGTAGTTCGGCGTGTCGGTCACCGCCATCCCGGTCACCGACACCGCCGACGTGGACGTGAACAGCGCGGTGACGAACGGGGTGTACCGCTGCTGGCTCGTCGCCCAGGGCAGCATGAGCAGACCGGTGCCGACCAGGATCACCGCCAGGAACCCCAACGGCACCAGCCGTACGGGCTTCCGGAGCAGACGGCGCACCCCGTCATCTTCCGTCCGGAGATTCACCGGCAGGTCAGGAACAGACCAACTGGAGGTCAACCACGCCCGGTCTGCTGTGCGTACCCATCGACGACAGGAGACGGCGTTGCGACGTACCCTTTCCGCCCTCGGCGTGGCCGGCGCGCTGCTCGCGGCGGCCGCTGTGGTGGTGCCGGCCGTGGCCGCCCAGGCCGTCGAGTAGCCTCCTCGCCGATCTTGGAGTTGTGGCACCTCACGAACCGCTGGCGCCACTTCGGGGAAGTGGCTGCTTCCGGGCGCGATGATGCCGCCACTTCGGCGTAGTGGAGTTGATCAGCTCGGAGTCGGCGAACCCGACCCCGTCCTGCCTGCACGGGCGCTGCGACACGGCGCGCGATGGCTTGGGCCGACATTCCCGGCGGGGTGCGCGTGGTGGGTGCGGCCATCCCGGGTCGGTGCGGTTACGTGTCGATGTCCGGCGTTGTAACGAGCGGCCACCCCGTCCCGGGCACTTGTGTGCGCCGACCACATAGCCCGTGGGTGACGTCACTTCTAGCGTGAGCCGACAACTGACATTCCTCCTGTCCTCACCTGGAGTCGCAATGACGATCCGGCACACGCGACGGGTGTTCCTTACCGCCGCCACCTCGGTGGCGGTCGCTCTGGCCGCCACGGCCTGTGGCAGCCCGCAGGACACCGCATCCGGCGGCGGCGACGACGCCGCCCCGGTCAAGGTCGGTCTGGTCTACTCCCAGTCCGGCCCGCTGGCCAGCTACGGCAAGCAGTACATCGAGGGCTTCAAGGCGGGCCTCGACTTCGCCACCAAGGGCACCGGCAAGGTCGGTGACCGCACGATCGAGGTGACCGAGGCCGACGACGCGGGCGACCCGGCCAAGGCCGTGTCCGCCGCGAAGGACCTGATCGGCAAAGGTACGAAGATCATCGCCGGGTCCACCTCCTCCGGGGTGGCGCTCCAGGTCGCGCCGATCGCCGCGCAGAACAAGGTGCTGTTCATCTCCGGTCCGGCCGCCACCGACGCGGTGACCGGCGCGAACAAGTACACGTTCCGCTCCGGCCGGCAGTCCTGGCAGGACGTGGTGACCGCCCGGTCGTTCATCGGCGACGCGGGGGGCAAGAAGGTCGTCGTGTTCGCGCAGGACGGCGCGTTCGGCGACGCGAACGAGGCCGCCGTCAAGGCCGTGATCGGCGGCGCCGGCGCGAACGTGAGCAGCGTGCGGGCCCCGGCCAGCGCCACCGAGTTCACGCCGTTCGCCAGCCAGATCAAGGCCGCCAAGCCGGACCTGCTCTTCGTCGCCTGGGCCGGCACCACCGCCGGGGCCATGTGGCAGACGCTCGACCAGCAGGGCGTCCTCGCCTCCACCACTGTCGTCACCGGCCTGGACATCCGCGCCTCCTGGCCGACGTTCGGCGCGGCCGGCAGCAAGATCTCGTTCCTGTCGCACTACTTCGACGGCGCGAGCGACACCGAGGCCGCGAAGGCCGCGAAGGCGAAGGTGCCGGGCGGCACGCTCGACCTGTTCCACCCGGACGGGTTCGCCGCGGCGCAGATGGTCGTCCGGGCCGTGCAGGAGGGCGGCGACGACGTGGAGAAGATGGTCAAGGCGCTTGAGGGCTGGGAGTTCGAGGGCGTCAAGGGCACCATGAAGATCCGCGCCGAGGACCACGCCCTGCTCCAGCCGATGTACCAGGCCAAGCTCTCCGGCAGCGGCACCACCTTCACGGCCAGCGCGCAGAAGTCGCTCACCGGTGACGAGAGCGCGCCGCCGGTCGCGCAGATGAAGGGCTGACCCGTGCTCGCCACCCGCGGTCTGACCTGGCGGATCGGTGAGGTCGCCATCGTCGACTCCGTCTACCTCGATCTGGCGCCGGGGGAGTTCCTCGGCGTGATCGGGCCCAACGGCGCCGGCAAGACCTCCCTGTTCAACCTGATCACCGGCCTGCGCCGGCCCACCGAGGGCACGGTCCTGCTGGACGGCGCGGACATCACCGCGCTTGCGCCGCACCGGCGTGCCCGGCTCGGACTGGGGCGTACCTTCCAGGCGTCCTCGGTCTTCGGCTCGCTGACCGTGCGGGAGAACGTCCGGCTGGCCGTACAGGCACACCGGGGTGGCTCGATGAAGCTGTGGCGGCGGGCGGCGGCCGACCGGGAGGTGGCCGCCGCCGCCGACGCGGCGCTCGACCGGGTCGGTCTGCACCACAGGGGTACGGCGCTCGCCGGCACCCTGGCCCACGGCGAGAAGCGCAAGCTGGAGATCGCGCTGCTGCTCGCCGGGGAGCCCCGCGTGATGCTGCTGGACGAGCCGATGGCCGGGGTGAGCGCCGAGGACGTGCCCGAACTGGTCAGCGTGATCAAGTCGCTGACCGGCGACAGCGGCCGGGCGGTCCTCATGGTGGAACACCACATGGACGTGATCCTGGAGCTGGCCGACCGGATCGCCGTGATGCACCACGGCGCGCTGCTGGCGTGCGACACCCCGGAGACCGTGATGGCGAACGCCACCGTGCAGGAGGCGTACCTGGGGGAGGCCCTCTAATGGCGGAACCTGTCCTGTCCGTGGCGGACCTGTCCGTGCGGATCGCCGGGCTGCACATCCTCCAGGGCGTGTCGTTCGAGGTCGCGCCCACCGGCGTGACGGTGTTGCTCGGGCGCAACGGCGTCGGCAAGACCACCACGTTGCGCGCGATCGTCGGGCTGACGCCGCGCGGTGGCGAGGTGCGCGGCAGCGTACGCATGGGGGCGCGCAGCCTGCTGGCCCGCCCCACCCACCGGCTGGTCCGCGACGGCCTCGGCTACGTGCCGGAGGACCGCTGCGTCTTCGCCGGGCTCACCGTCGCGGAGAACCTGCGGCTTGCCGAACGGCGGGGCGTCGCGCCCGCGTACGACAAGGTCTTCGCGCTCTTCCCGGAGCTGGAGCGGCGCGGACGGCAACGGGCCGGCTCGCTGTCCGGCGGGCAGCAGCAGATGCTCGCGATCGGCCGGGTGCTGCTCAACGACAACCGGCTGCTGCTGGTCGACGAGCCGACGAAAGGGCTGGCGCCGAAGGTGGTGACCGAGGTGGCCGAGGTGCTGGAACGGGTGGCGGAATCCGTGCCGGTGCTGCTGGTCGAGCAGAACCTGGCGGTGGTACGGCGGCTGGCGACCGACGCGGTGGTGCTCTCCGCCGGGAAGGTCGCCTGGACCGGCGACGCCCAGGAGTTGCTGCTGGAGACGGCGCTGACGAAGTCGCTGCTCGGTGTCGGTTCGGCGGAGGTGCACTCGTGAACACAGTGGTCCTGCTGACGCTGACCGGGCTGGGCCTGGCGGCGCTGTACTTCCTGGTCGCCTCCGGCCTGTCCCTGGTCTTCGGCCTCGCCGACGTGCTCAACTTCGCGCACGGGCTGTTCCTCGGCGTCGGCGCGTACGCGACCTGGTGGGCGTCGGGCAACCTGCCCGGCGCCGGGCCGGACGGGTTCGGCTTCGTGCTGGCTGTCGTCTTCGGCGTGCTGGCCGGTTCGCTCGTCGCGGTGCTGGTCGAGCTGGTGCTGATCCGGCCGCTCTACTCCCGCACCATCGAGCAGGTGCTCGTCACCGTCGGCCTGTCGCTCGCCGGGGTGGCGCTGCTCCAGGCCACCTGGGGCGCCGACCCGCGGCCGTTCCCGCGCCCGGACTGGAGCCGGGACGTCACATCTGTGCTCGGCGCCCAGGTGCCGAACGCCGGGCTGCTGCTGATCGTCGCCGCCGTCGTGGTGCTCGGCGCGCTGCTGGCGTTCCTGCGCTGGACCCGGTACGGCCTGATCATCCGGGCCGGCGTGGAGAACCGGGAGATGGTGACGGCGCTCGGCATCGACGTGCGCAAGGCGTTCACGCTCGTCTTCGCGATCGGCGGGGCCGCCGCCGCGCTGGCCGGCGCGCTCGGCGGCGTCTACTTCGGCACCGTCTCGCCGGGGCAGGGCGGCTCGCTGCTGATCTTCGCCTTCATCGTGGTGGTGATCGGCGGGATGGGCTCGGTGGTCGGGTCCGCGTACGCGGCGGTCGCGGTGGGGCTGCTGCAACAGTTCGTCAACTACTACGGCACGTCCGGGCTGGGCGACCTGTGCGTGGTCGGTCTGCTCGCCGTGGTGCTGCTGCTGCGTCCGCAGGGCCTGGCCGGAAAGGTGGCTCACGCATGACCGAGGTCAAGAGCGCCGAGGCGCCCGCACCCCCGGCCGCGGTGCCGGACGAGCTGACCCCCAGCCGCGCCCGCTGGCACGGGCTGCGCCCGTACCTGCCGCTCGTGGCGCTGGTGGTGGCGGCGATCCTGCCGTACTCCACACTGCACCTGCCGGGGATCTTCGAGGGGCCGCTGAACTCGCCGGGAACGCTGCAACTGCTCGCCATCTGCCTGGTCTTCGGCGGGCTCGCGGCCGGCTACGACCTGCTGTTCGGGCGTACCGGAATGCTCTCCTTCGGCCACGCCCTCTACTTCGCCGCCGGCGTGTACGGCACGGACATCCTGGTCACCAAGGCCGGGCTGCCGCTGTGGCAGGCCGCCGTGCTCACGGTGATCGGCGGGACGACGCTCGCCGCGCTGCTCGGCGCGGTGGCGCTGCGCACGGTCGGCATTGCGTTCGCCATGGTGACGCTGGCGTTCGCGCAGGTCGGGGCGATTCTGGTGGCCCGCGACTTCGGCGGCCTCACCGGCGGCGAGGAGGGCTTGCCGCTGGACGTCTCAGGGCTGCCGTCGGCGCTGGTGGGCGTCACCAACACGGTGAACCTGTACTGGCTGGCGCTGGCGTACCTGGCGATCGTGGTCCTGGTCGTGCACCGGGTCAGCGCCTCGCCGACCGGGCGCGTGCTCGCAGGGCTGCGCGACGACGAGCGGCGCATCGGGGTGCTGGGGCTGGATCCGTACCGGTTCAAGCTCGTCGCGTTCACGCTCGCCGGCGGCCTCGCCTCGGCCGGCGGGGTGGTCTACGTGCTGATCGTCGGCGGCGCCAGCCCGCACATCACCTCGTCGGAGCTGACGCTGTCGCTGCTGGTCATGGTGGTGCTCGGCGGTCCCGGCACGCGATGGGGCCCGGTGCTGGGCGGCGTCCTATACATGTACCTGGACCACCGGCTCACCGCGTTCGGCAGCAGCGAGGCGGTGAACAGCCTGCCCGCGTTCCTCAGCCACCCGCTGAGCCAGCCCTTGTTCGTCCTGGGCACCGTGTTCATCCTGGCGGTCTACTTCTTCCCCGGCGGCCTGGCCAGCCTGCGCTCCCGCGTAACCCCCCTCCTGACGGCCCTCCGCCGCCCCCGCTGACCCGCCACTCTCCCTCTCCCTGGCCCTCTCTCCGCCCGTTGATCAAGGAGTTTGTGTCCTGATTCCGCGATTAGGATGACGCAAACTCCTTGATCAACGGGGGAGCGGGAAGCGGGATGCGGGGAAGGGGAGCGGGCATGGGGGAGCAGCGGCGGCTGGCTGTGGTCAGTGGGGGTGGGACCGGGATCGGGGCCTCGGTGGCGCGAGGGCTCGTCGACGACGGGTTCGACGTGATCGTGGTGGGGCGGCGGGGTGACGTGCTCGACTCCGCTGCGCGGCGGATCTGTGCCGAGGCCGGGCGGGACGGGGCGGTCACCGCTGTCGCCGCCGACCTGACCGACCCCGGTCAGGTCGGCGCGGTGGTGGACGCCGTCGGGGAGCGCGCCGTGGACGCGGTCGTCAACAACGCCGGTGGCTACCTCGGCGGGTCGACCGACTCGCTCGCCGGGGTGGCGGACTGGTGGCGGGCCAACCTGGGCGCCAACGTGCTCACCGCCGTACTGCTCACCGAGGCGCTGCTGCCCGCCCTGCGCCGCCCCGGCGGCCGGGTGGTCCTGCTCAGCTCGATCGCCGCGCAGCGCGGTGGCGCCGGGCCGTACTCGGCGGCGAAGGCCGCGCTGCACGGCTGGGCGTACGACCTGGCCGCCCAGCTCGGCCCGGACCAGATCACCGTGAACGTGGTGAGCCCTGGCTACGTGGCCGAGACCGAGTTCTTCGGCGACCGGATGACGCCCGAGGGGCACGCCAGGCGCGTCGCCGCCACGCTCGTCGGCCGGGCCGGTGTGCCGGACGACATCGCGGCGGCCGTGCGCTACCTGGTCGGCCCGTCCGCCGGGTACGTCACCGGGCAGGTGCTCGGCGTCAACGGCGGTTCCGTCCTCGGCCGCTGACACACGCGAAAGGGGGTAGCCCTCGCCGCTCCTGGTAGAAATGCCGGATGAGCCAGGATCGGACAGCCGTACGGGAACGCGCCGAAGCGGTACTGCGACGGCTGGCGGGTGACCACGCCCGGCTGCGCGAGGACCAGTGGCGGGCCATCGAGGCGCTCGTGATCGACCGGCGGCGGGTGCTCTGCGTGCAGCGCACCGGCTGGGGCAAGTCGGCCGTCTACTTCGTGGCCACAGCGCTGCTGCGCGAGGGGAACCAGCACGGGCCGACGGTGATCGTCTCGCCGCTGCTGGCGCTGATGCGCAACCAGGTCGAGTCCGCCGCCCGCGCCGGCATCCGGGCCCGCACCATCAACTCGGCGAACCTCGACGAGTGGGACGAGATCACCGCCGAGATCCACGCCGGAGCCGTCGACGTGCTGCTGATCAGCCCGGAGCGGCTGAACAACCCGGACTTCCGCGACGGCGTACTGCCGAAGCTGGCCGCCACCACCGGGCTGCTGGTGGTGGACGAGGCGCACTGCGTCTCCGACTGGGGGCACGACTTCCGGCCCGACTACCGGCGGCTGCGGACGTTCCTGGCGAACCTGCCCGAGCGCACGCCGGTGCTCGCCACCACCGCCACCGCCAACGCCCGGGTCACCCAGGACGTGGCCGAGCAACTGGGTGACGCGCTGGTGCTGCGGGGAACGCTCGACCGGGAGTCGCTGCGCCTTGGCGTACTCGATCTGCCGAGCCCGGCGCACCGCCTGGCCTGGCTGGCCGACCACCTGGACCGGCTCCCCGGCTCGGGGATCGTCTACACGCTCACCGTGGCGGCGGCCACCGAGACGGCCGACTTCCTGCGCGGCCGGGGCTGGTCGGTCGCCTCCTACACCGGGCAGGCCGAGGACGCCGACCGGCGGGCCGCCGAACAGGACCTGCTCGACAACAAGATCAAGGCGCTTGTCGCCACCAGCGCGCTCGGCATGGGCTTCGACAAACCCGACCTCGGCTTCGTGGTGCACCTGGGCGCGCCGCCCTCGCCGATCGCCTACTACCAGCAGGTCGGCCGCGCCGGCCGGGCCGTCGAGCACGCCGAGGTGCTGCTGCTGCCCGGTGTGGAGGACGCGGCCATCTGGCGGTACTTCGCCTCGCTCGCCTTCCCGCCCGAGGAGCAGGTCCGCGCCGTGCTCGCCGCGCTGGACACTGAGCGGCCGATCTCCACCCAGGCCCTGGAACCGGTGGTCGACCTGCGCCGGGCCCGGCTGGAGCTGATGCTCAAGGTGCTCGACGTGGACGGCGCGGTCCGCCGGGTGCGCGGCGGCTGGCTCGCCACCGGCGAGCCCTGGGTCTACGACGAGGCCCGGTTGCGGCGCGTCGCCGACGCGCGCGCCGCCGAGCAGCGGGCCATGCGGGAGTACGCCTCGACGTCCGGCTGCCGGATGCGCTACCTGCGGGAAGGGCTGGACGACACCGGGGCGGCCGACTGCGGGCGGTGCGACAACTGCGCCGGACCGCTGTTCGACGCAGCCGTCTCCGACGAGGCGCTCACCGCCGCGCAGACGTTCCTCGGGCGCCCCGGCGTGACGATCCCGCCGAAGAAGCTCTGGCCGACCGGGTTGGACGCGGTGGGCGTACCCCTGAAGGGCCGCATCCCCCCGGCCGAGCAGGCGCTGCCCGGCCGGGCCGTGGGACGCCTCTCCGACCTGGGCTGGGGCGGGCGGTTGCGCGGGCTGGTCGGGCCGGAGGCACCCGACGGCCCGGTGCCCGACGACGTGGTGGCGGCCGTGGTCGAGGTGCTGAAGGCGTGGGCGCACGGCGACGACCCGTGGCCCCGGCGGCCGGTGGGCGTGGTCGCGGTCGGCTCCCGGACGCGGCCGCTGCTGGTCGGCTCGCTCGCCGAGCGGATCGCCGCCGTGGGCCGGCTGCCGCTGCTCGGCCAGGTCGTCCCGACCGGACCGTCCGGCGGTGGCGGGCCGCGCGGCAACAGCGCCCAGCGGGTACGCGTGCTGCACGACGCCTTCCGCCTGCCGGACGAGCTGGCCGACGCGCTGCCAGGGCTGGACGGGCCGGTGCTGCTGGTGGACGACCTGGTCGACTCGGGCTGGACCATGGCCATGGTGGCGCGGCTGCTGCGCCGGGCCGGCGCGCCGGACGTGCTGCCGCTGGCGCTCGCCGTGGCCGCCTGAGCCGTCGCGGCCGCGCGGCAGCTCCCGGCCGTCGCCTCGCGGACAGTCCCGGCGGTCGCGTCGCGAATAGTTCCCGGCCCGGCCGGAATGCGAGCGTCGCCACCGCCGGCGGACCGTCGGCGGACCGGCCCGTGACCGGCGGTACCGTGGGGTCATGACCGAGCAGCTACCCGTCGTCCAGACGTACACCGTGACCGGGATGACCTGCGAACACTGCGTCCGGGCGGTGACCGAGGAGCTGTCCGCGCTGCCCGGCGTCGAGGAGGTCCGGATCGACCTGGCCGGTGGCACGGCCACCGTCACCAGCGACGTCCCGCTGCCGGTCGAGTCGGTCCGCGCCGCCGTGGACGAGGCGGGTTACGAGCTGGTCGGCGGCGGTGCCTGAGTCGCCGTCCGTCACGTCCGGCCCCGACGTCGTCCCCGACGACGCCAGGGCCGGCTCCGACGTTCCCGCGACACCGCCCGGCCACGCCGCGCGGTCCGGCGACGCTGCCCGGCCCGGGGACGCGGCGCTGGCCGAGGAGGACGCGGCGTGGCCCGGGGATGCGGCGCGGTCCGAGACCGCGGCGCCGGACGGGGACGAGGCGCGGCCCGGTGGCGGCGCGGCCGATCGTGCCGGGGCGGCTGCGGCCGGCCCGGTCGCCGTGGATCGGGAGACGCTGCGGCTGGCCCTGGTGGTGGGCGGCCTCGTGCTCGCCGTGCTGCTCGGCTTCGGGCTCGGCCGGCTGAACGCGCCGGCTGCCCCGGCCCGGTCCGGCGGCCCCACGGCGAGCGGGACCACCGCGGGCGACGGCGGCATGCACGCCCACGCGCCCGGCACCGGCGCGCATACCCACGACGGCGCCACCGTCACCCAGGGCGGCGGCGACGGCGCGGCCGGGCTGTCCGTCACCTCGGCCGGTTACACGCTGGTCCCGTCGAGCACCGAGCTGGCCGCCGGTCGCGCCGGTGAGCTGCGCTTCCAGATCCGCGACGACAAGCGTCGCGCGGTGACCCGGTTCGCCGTGGTGCACGACAAGCCGATGCACGTGATCGTGGTGCGCCGTGACCTGAGCGGCTACCTGCACCTGCACCCCACGATGGCCGCCGACGGCACCTGGTCGGTGCCGCTCGGGCCGCTCGACCCGGGAGCCTGGCGGATGTACGCGGACTTCACCGCTGTCGCCGACGACGGCGGCCAGGTCGCCGTGGTGCTCGGCGCCGACCTGGCCGCGCCCGGCGCGTACCGGCCCCGGCCGTTGCCCGCCGCCGCCACGTCGGCCACTGTCGACGAGTTCACCGCCGCCTACACGGGCACGCCGGAGGTGGGGCGCTCGGTGCCGCTGCGGTTCCGGATCGCCGGCGCGGACGGCGCGACGGCGCCGCTGGAGCCGTACCTCGGCGCGTACGGGCACCTGGTGGCGCTGCGCGAGGGCGACCTCGGCTACCTGCACGTACACCCGGAGCCGGTGCGTGACGGCGACGAGGTGACGTTCTGGCTGACCGCGCCGGGGCCGGGAAACTACCGGATGTTCCTGGACTTCCAGGTCGGCGGCGTGGTGCGGACCGCCGAGTTCACGCTGACAGTGGCCTAGCCGGCGCGGCGGACCGGACGGCGGGCCAGGTAGCGGAGCAGGTCGCGGATGTGGTGCTTCTCCTCGGCGGGCACGCCCGGGTCGGCCAGCCGATCCAGGATCACCCGCACGTCGGCCTCGACCGGACCGTCCTCGGCGCCCCGGCGGCGCGGCACCGGGCCGGCGTCGGGCAGGCCCAGCGCGCGGAACGCGGCCGCCACGGGCAGGTCGAGAGCGGCGCAGAAACCACGCACCTTGGCGAGTTCGGGGTAGTCCTGCCAGTCGCCGGCCAGCCAGCGGAACACCGTCGAGCGGCCGACTCCGGTGTGGGTGGCCAGATCGGTGACCGTCCAGCCGCGTTCCTCGCGCGCGTCGTCGATGGCCCGGCGTACGAAGCGTGCGAAGGCCATCTGCGGCGAAACGTCTGCCGAACCCATCCCTCCGGATCTGTCCCCTCTCGCCGGTGGCCCGGCTCTGCCGGTCGAGCCTAGTACGCCGGGGCGCAGAAGTAACTGACTGATCGGTCCGGAGATCTCGTCGGCGAGACTCGACAACTGCGGAAGCCTGCTTCGGGTAATGCGCTTCGGGTAATAGGCTGAGGGAACCCTGAGAGTCGATGGAGGAGAAGCATGGCCGAGCCGGACCGTCCCGTACCGCATCGCCCCGGCGCGGTGAGCCTCTTCTTCGTGGCCAAGGCCGCGTTGTTCGCTCTCGGCTTCTGGATCTGGCTGCTGGTCCTGGCGGTACGGGGAAGCGAGGCGACAGGCGTACACCTGATCGCCGCGACCGGCGCGGTCTGCACCACGCTGGCCTCGGTGGTGCTGGGAGCGCGGATGGCGCTGCAGCGCAACGCCGCCGCCCGGCACGCCGAGCTGAAGCGGATGCTCGTCGACATCTCGTGGAACGCCTTCGCCGCCGCCGGCAACGCCGACCACCCCGGCGGAAAGGTGGTGCCGTTCCCGGCCGCGCCAGAGGAGGGCGAGCGGCCCGCCAACCGCGGCCTCGGTGAGCGCGTGTCGGTGCTGGACCGGGGCGACCGTAACCGGGGTGACCGGGGGCGGTAGCGCGGCCCTCAGGCCCGCTCGGCCAGCAGCGTCTCCAGCCGGGGCGTCACGCCCCACCGCCCGACCAGCTCGCGATACTCGGAACGCTGCCCGTCGGTCGGCGCGCCGGCCGTCCGGCGTGCCCGGATGAGCAGGTTGCGCGGCGTGTGCTGGGAGTCGACGAACTCCACCACCTCGGTGCGGTATCCGTGCAGGCGCAACAGCCCGGCCCGCAGGGCATCGGTCAGCACGTCGGCGAACCGCTCCCGGAGGATGCCCTGCCGGGTCAGCAGCTCGTACGGCTCCGGCGCCGGGCGCGCCCGGAGCTGGGCGGCCAGGTCGTGGTGGCAGCAGGGCGCGGCGAGCACCCAGCGGGCGTCCCAGCGCACCGCCCGGGCCAGCGCCTCGTCGGTGGCGGTGTCGCAGGCGTGCAGCGCCAGCACGAGGTCCGGCGCCGGTTCGACGGGCGCCTCGGCGATGGTGCCGGCCACGAAGCTGACCCGGTCGGCCCAGCCCAGCCGCTCGGCCAGCTCGGTGTTGCGGCGGCGCTGGTCCTCGCGCACGTCCACCCCGACGAGCGTCACGTCCAGGCCGCGCCGGACCAGGTAGCGGTAGGCGGCGAAGGTCAGGTACGCGTTGCCGCAGCCCAGGTCGACCACCCGCAGCGGGCCGGTGAGGTCGTCGGGCAGTGTCGCGGCCAGCGCGCGCAGGAACGCGTCGACCTGCCGGCGCTTGGCTGCCGAGCCGCCGATCTCCCGGAAGAGGGGATCACCCGGGTCGAGCAGCCACTCCTTGGCCCGGTCGTGCCGCTCCGGCTCGCCAACGGTACGGCTGGCCGCCGCGCGGTGCACCTGCGCCTCACCGGACTTCGTCACCCGGAGTTGGAGTGTGGCGTCGGTGGTCTCGACGTGCCAGTTGCCGAACGGCTCGGCGAGCAGTTCGTCCACTGCGGCGTCGGCCTCGGTTCCCGGCGCCACATTTCGGGTGTGCGGCCGGGACCCGTCGGAGGTGGCGATCTGCAACCGGGGGCCGCCCTTGAGCGCGACCGGGCGCAGTTCCGCGCGTACCACCGAGGGGCGCTGCCCACGACGCCGCCCGGCGGCCACCGCCCGGGTCAGTCCTGGCGCGAGCAGCAGCGCCCGTACCTCCGACAGCGCCGAGTCCAACGGCTCCGGCATCCCTACCTGCCTCTCCAGTCCTCCCACCCCACCCGCGCCGCCCACCTGGACGATCATGAGGTTGGCCGTACGCGAGCACGGCGTGTCGCGCCGTCAACTTCATGATCACCGCATGGGTTCGGCGGTCGTGGGACGGGTACGGCCTCCGGGACCGTGGTCCGGGAGGCCGTTTCCGTCGGTGTGGGTCAGTCGGCGTTGCTGGCCTCGGCGGGCGCGCCGGCGCTGCCGCCACGGCGGCGACGACGGCGACGCGGCTTGGTCGACGCCTCGCCCTCCCCGGTCGCCGGTGCGGCGGCCTCGGCCGCGCCCTCGGTGCTGATCACCGCGGTCGGCTCGCCGGCCACCGCCTCGCCGGCCCGGCGACGCCGCCGCCGACGCGGCGTACGGTTCGCGTCGCCGTCTCCGCCCTCGGCCTCGGCCTGCACGGCGGGCGCGTCCCCGCCCTCGCTCGCGCGGCTCCGACCGCGGTCACCACGGTCACCACGGTCACCGCGGTCACGGTCACCGCGCTCGCGGCCCCGGCTGTCGCCGCGCCGCGCGCCCCTGCGTGCCCGGCCACCGCCGCCCAGGTCCTCCTCGACCTCGGCGGACAGGCCGGCACGGGTGCGCTCGGCGGTCGGCAGCGTGGCGCTGACGTCCGTCGGGATGGCCAGGTCGGTGTAGAGGTGCGCGGAGGTGTGGTACGTCTCCGGCGGCTCCGGCATGTCCAGCCCGAGCGTCTTGTCGATGATCCGCCAGCGGGGCATGTCGTCCCAGTCGACGAACGTCACCGCGACACCGGTGGCCCCGGCCCGGCCGGTACGGCCGATGCGGTGGGTGTAGGTGTCCTGGTCCTCGGGGCAGTCGTAGTTGATCACGTGCGTGACGCCCGTGACGTCGATGCCCCGGGCCGCCACGTCGGTGGCGACCAACGTGTCGATCTTGCCGGCGCGGAACGCCCGCAGCGCCCGCTCCCGCGCGCCCTGGCCCAGGTCGCCGTGCACGGCGGCCACGGCGAAGCCACGGAAGTCGAGATCCTCGGCGACCCGGTCGGCGGCCCGCTTGGTGCGGGTGAAGATCATGGTCAGGCCGCGGCCCTCCGCCTGGAGGATGCGCGCCACGATCTCGACCTTGTTCAGCGAGTGCGTGCGGTACGCGAGCTGCGTGGTCTGCGGGGACGGGCCGGTCTCGGCGGTGTGCCCGGCGTGGATCGTCACCGGCCGGCGCAGGAACCGCCGCGACAGCGCGACGATCGGGTCCGGCATGGTGGCCGAGAACAGCATGGTCTGCCGGTCCTCCGGCAGCATCGCCAGGATCTTCTCGACGTCGTCCAGGAAGCCCAGGTCGAGCATTCGGTCGGCCTCGTCGAGGACCAGCGCGCGGACCCGGTCGAGCCGCAGGTGCTTCTGCTTCTGCAGGTCCATCAGGCGGCCGGGAGTGCCGACCAGGATCTCGACGCCCTTGCGCAGCGCCTCGATCTGCGGCTCGTACGCCACGCCGCCGTAGATCGGCAGCACCCGGACGCCACGGGTGCGGCCGGCGGCGTCGAGGTCCTTGGCGACCTGGATGCCCAGCTCGCGGGTGGGTACGACGACGAGCGCCTGCGGGACGCCGTCGCTGCCCTCGGACGGGGCGAACACCCGCTCCAGCAGCGGGATGCCGAAGCCGAGCGTCTTGCCGGTACCGGTCGGGGCCTGCCCGATCAGGTCGACGCCGCGCAGCGCGATCGGCAGCGCGTACTCCTGGATGGCGAAGGCGCGGGTGATGCCGGCGGCGGCGAGCGCCTCGACGGTTTCCTGCCGCGCGCCGAGCGCGGAGAACGTGGGTGCCTCCGGGGGGACCGGAGCGGTGGGGGCCAGTGGCTGGCCGGAAATCTGCTCGCTCATGTGGATGTGGGGGTGCCCTCTCGTGGTGCGCCCCTCATGTCCTCAGGGCGCGTTCGGTGTGTGGCGCGGGCCACGCGGTCGGGGGCGTTTCGCCGAGCCGGACCGGGCCGCACGCGCGTCGGGGACCGGCCTTGATCAGCGAAGCTGACCGAATCGGTGCCCACGGCAACTGTCTCATCCTACCTGAACGGCCCCTGAGCCGTCCCGATTCCCAGGTGGTGGCCGTGCACGCGGGGCGGCTTGATGTGACTTGAGTCACAGCTCTGGCGCCGGTAGCCTGCGCTCGTGGCCGCCCCCGACCCCGCCGCGACCGGCTCTGCCGCCGCTGGTCCCACCGCCCCCGATCCCGCCGCGACCGGCCTGTTCGGGCTCGTCGCGTACGGCGAACTGCTCGCCTTCGACCGCCTCGCCGCCGACGCTCGCCTCGCGCCCGACCTGGGCCGCCGCGCCGCGCTCAGCGAGATGGCCGCCGCGGAGATCGCGCACTACCGCCGGCTGACCGACCGCCTCGCCGCGTGGGGCGTCACCCCGGAGGAGGCGATGGCCCCCTACGTCGAGGCGCTGCGGGCGTACCACGACTCGACCGAGCCGCGGGACTGGGCGGAGGCGGTGACGAAGGCGTACGTGGGTGACGCGATCACCGAGGACTTCCTACGCGGGATCGCCGGCGGGCTGGCCGGGCCGGAGCGCGCGCTGCTGCTCGACGTGCTGCACGACTCCCGGTACGCCGAGTTCGCCGCGGCCGAGATCCGGGCCGCGATCGAGGCCGATCCACGGGCCGCCGGCCGGCTCTCCATGTGGGCCCGGCGGCTGCTGGGTGAGGCGCTCTCCCAGGCCGGACGGGTCGCCGCCGCCGACCGGGGCGCGCTCGGCGCGTTGATCGGCCGGACCGGCGGGGACGTGCCGGGGCTGCTGCGCCGGCTGACCGAGGCGCACACCGCGCGGATGACGGCGGTCGGGCTGAACAACTGAGCCGCCGTGGCGGGAGGCCCGCCACGGCGGCCGGTGCCGCGGGAAATCAGCGAACGGTGAACCCGACCGCGCGAGGCGAGGCCTCGGCGATCTCGACGTAGGCGACCTTGCCGACCGGCACGATGACCCGCCGGCCCTTCTCGTCGGTCAGGGAGAGCGTGCCCTCGCTCCTGGCGAAGGCGTCGGTCACGATCTGCTCGATCTCGGCCGGCGACTGCGCGCTCTCCAGGACCAGCTCCCGCGGCGCGTACTGCACGCCGATCTTGACCTCCACTGTGCCTCCTCAACTGGGGCGAAAAAGCCACCGTGGGAAGGCTATCCGATCCGGTGGCCCGATGTTCAGGCTGACTCGCCTTGCAGCGGGAAGCTGGCGATGCCACGCCAGGACAGGGCCGCGACCAGCGCCTCGGCCTCCGCCTTGGGCACCTGCCGGCCGCCGGCGAGCCAGAACTGGGCGGCCGTCTCGGCGGCGCCGACCAGGCCCGAGGCGAGCAGCTCGGCGTGCGACCGGCTGACCCCGGTGTCCGAGATGATCGTGTCGGTGATGGCCGCGATGCAGCCCTGCTCGACCCGCTCCACCCGTTGCCGTACCGCCGGGTCGTTGCGCAGGTCGGACTCGAAGACCAGCCGGAACGCCTCGCTCTCGTGGTCGACGAAGTCGAAGTACGCGCGGACCGCGGCGCTCACCCGCTCCTTGTTGTCGTTGGTGCCGCTCATCGCGTCCTGCACCTTGGCCACTATCGCGTCACAGTGCGTGTCCAACAGCGCCAGGTACAGCTCCATCTTCCCGGGGAAGTGTTGGTAGAGCACCGGCTTGGAGACCCCGGCCCGCTCGGCGATGTCGTCCATCGCGGCGGCGTGGTAGCCCTGCGCGACGAACACCTCCTGAGCAGCGGCGAGCAGCTGCTTACGGCGCGCCGAGCGGGGCAGGCGGGTGGGCCGGCCGGCGGTCTGTGCACCGTTCCCCACTGCGGTCATGGGATCCTCCGAGTATCTGCGTACGAGCCGGCACGTATCACCCGAACCGGTGCGGGTTCGTGAACCCGTCGCGGAATTGGCCCGCCGCTGTAACTTATCGCCACTGTCACCACACGGTAGCCTCAGCGGGGGCGACCAAGGAGCGCGCGGTGAGTGAAACAGGGCAACCCGGAGCCGCCACCCCGGGAGAGCACGGCGACGGGACGGGCCGGCAGGATGAACCAGCCCGTACCGGCGGCGGTTGGGCGCCCCCGCCGAACGGCTGGTCCCGTGGCGCTCCGGCGCCCGGCGGCTGGCCCTACGGCGATCTCGGCGGCTGGGCCGCCTCCTCGCCACGGCACGGTGACCTGCCGGCTCCGCTACCCGGCCAACCGGAGCCGAGCCCGGTGAACGGCCGCCACGTCAACGGCGTACATCACGCCGGGGAGGAGTCGCGCGTGACCCGCCAGGCGCCGGTCAGTGCCCCGCCGGCGGACGAGCCGCCCCGGCAGAGCGACGGCGAGCGGCTGGCCGTACCGGCCCCGCGACCGGCGCCCGCGGTCGAGCAGCAGGTCAGCCCGGCGGACGCCGCCGGGTCCCGGCACGCCGCCGACGACCCGGCCGCCGCGCCGCGCTGGGCCGAGAGCGGTCCCGCCTCCGCGCCCCCGGCCCTGCAGGTACCGCCGGTCGGCGCCGCCGCCTCCGGCTTCGAGGTGCCACCGGGTTTCCACGCGCCGAACACCGAGTCCACCCCGTCGCTCTCCCGTGGCTGGGCCGACCGGCCACCGGCCGAGCCGTCCACCGACACGGCCGGCCGTTCTGCGCAGCCCGCGGGCGACGTCCGTCCACCGGACGGGCCCCCGAGCCCCGCCGAGCCCCGGGCCGCCGCCGACTCCCGGGAGCCGGTCGCGGACGACCCGGGCGCCGGCGAACCGGACTGGTCCGGACCGTCCTGGAACCGCCCGAGCTGGGGCGACGGCTGGGCCCCGCCGTGGGCCCGCACCGACGAGCCACCGGCGCGCCGGGCCGCAGAGCCCGCCGACCGGCGCGAGCGGGAGGACGACACCACCGGCCGCCGCGCGGGCCATGACGACCGCGCGGGCCATGACGACCGCGCGAGCTGGGACGACCGTGCGGGCCATGACGACCGCGCGAGCTGGGATGACCGTGCGGCCCGCGACGAGCGCGCGGCCGAGTGGGCGCCCGAGCCGGTGCGGCCGTACATGCCGGCCCGCGTCGAGCCGCCGTCCGGCTACGAGCCGCCCCGGCCCGAGCCGGTACGGCCGTACGAGCCGCTGCGCGCCGAGCCGGCCGCCGGACCGGAACCGACCCGGCCGTACGCGCCGGAGCCGCCGCGCCCGTACGAGTCCGAGCCGGGGCGTCAGCACGAGCCGGGCGCCGGTCCGGAGCAGGCGCGTGAGGCGACCCGGCCGTTCCGGCTGGCCCGGGGTGACGCCGAGCCGCCGCAGGGGTACGAGCGACCCTCGTGGGCCGGACCGCCGGTGCCGGTCACGCCGGTGAACCCGGGCGCCGGTCCCGAGCCGGCGAGCGCGCCACCCGCGCCGGCCGGCGGGTACACCCCGACGTTCCCCGGGTACCCCGCCGCACCCGCCGGGCCGCCGCCCACCGCCGCCCCCGTCGCCAACCCCGCGACCCGGGCCACCGGTGAGCCCGCCGACGGTCCCCGGCAGCCGCCGGCCGCCCCCGCCCGGCCGATCTCGGGCGTTCCGGCGCAGCCGATCTCCGGCGTCCCGGCCCGGCCGATCTCGGGCGTTCCGGCGCAGCCGATCTCCGGCGTCCCGGCCCGGCCGATCTCGGGCGTTCCGGCGCAGCCGATCTCCGGCGTCCCGGCCCGGCCGATCTCGGGCGTCCCGGCCCAGCCCACCTCCGGCGCGCCGGCCCGGCCGATCTCCGGCGCCCCCGCCACGAGCGGCGCGGCGCACGCCGACCGCACCACCGCGCCCCAGCCGGCGAGCGCGCCTCCCTACGCCGCCCGCCGGTCCGCGCCCGAACCGGTACCGGCCGCCGACGCGGCCGCCGAGCCCCGACCGGAGGAGCCGGCCCCCGTGGTGCTGCCGCAGCGCGTCCCCGCCGAGCCCGACGTGCCAGTCGTGCCGGAGCCGCCGGCAGTGGAACCGTCCGCCGAGACCCCCGAACTCGCCCGCATCGCCACCCACCTGCGCCGGGACGACGAGCCCGCGCCGCTGCGTGAGCGTCCGGAGGGCTTCGACGTCAACGCGATCCTGGACGCGGTCCGCGAGGTGGCCGGCGTACGCGACGCCGCGCTGCGCCGTACCCCGGCCGGCGCGCACAGCCTCCGGCTCGACCTGGCCGACGGCGCGGACCCGGCCGAGGTCAGCCGCCTGGTGGCCCGGCTGCTCCAGGAACGGATGGGCCTCGCCGCGGCGCCGCAGAACCTGCCCGGCGCGCAGGGCGCGCCGCCGCCGGCCCAGCTGCGCCGGCGGTCGGCCCGACTGGACCGCGCCGGTGAGGCACGCGCGGGCGAGGGCCGGTCGCCCGGGCCGATTCACGCCCGCGCCCTGCCGGACGAGACGTGGACGGCAGCGCCCGCGCCCCGCAACGGTGACGAGCCCGGACCGGCCGGGGACGAGACGCCGGCGCGTACCGGTGTGGTGCGCCCGGCCGCGAACCGCTCCGGTGAGGGGCGGTTCGGCGGGACGGACCGCGCCGCGCGTCCGGCCGACGCCCCGGTCGACGGCGACGAGCCGCCGCGCCGCCGCCGGCAGGCCACCCACCGGGGCCGGGCCGCTGTCGACGAGACGTCGCTGGCTGCCGCGCCGACCGGCATGTCGACCGGCAGCCCGGTGACGCTCGGCACCTCGTACTCCGGCGGGCAGATGACCACGACGGAGACCGCGCCGTCGCGACCGCTCGACACCGGTGGCGCGCCGGGTCCCCGGGTGGTGATCGAGCACGTCCTGGTGAGCACGTTCGGCCTGGACGCCACCACGGAGGTCCGCCTGGTCGCGGGCGACCGGACGGCCGAGGGCCACGCGACCGGGCCGGCCGTCGACGGGTACGTGCTGCGGCTGTGCGCCGTGGCCGCGGCCGCCGCGGTGGACGAGCTGCTCGACCGGGGCGTCCCGGCCGGCGAGCACGGCCGGTGCTTCGTGGAGCACGCCGCCGTGGTGCCGTTCGGCAACTGCGAGGTGGCGACCGTGGTCGTGCTGCTGGTCTGCGACGGCTGGGTGGAGCAACTGGCCGGTTCGGCCCTGGTCGCCGGGGATCCCCGGCAGGCGGTCGTGCGGGCCACGCTGGCGGCGGTGAACCGGCGGCTGGAGGCGCTGCTCACCTGAACGGTGTGCGGTACGGCGCGGGCGGGGAAACTGGAGACATGAAACGCGCCGCACTCTGGCCGGAGCACAGCCTTCCCGCGCACGAGCTCCCGCCGCCCTGGCCCGGCCGGCACGTCCGGATCGACGGCACGCTTGTGCACGTCCGGGAGACCCCGGCCACCGGGCCCGGCGCGGAACCGGCGCTGTACGTGCACGGCCTCGGCGGGTCCGCGCAGAACTGGACCGACCTGGCCGGCCTGCTCGCCGGCCGGCTCGACGGCCAGGCGATCGACCTGCCCGGCTTCGGGCGCAGCGAGCCCGGACCGCGCTACACCATCCCGGCCTTCACCGAGCGGGTGATCCGCTGGATCGAGCACACCGACCGGGGGCCGGTGCACCTGTTCGGCAACTCGCTCGGCGGCGCGATCTCGGTCCGGGTGGCGGCGCTGCGCCCGGACCTGGTCCGCACGCTCACCCTGATCTCGCCGGCCCTGCCGTTCCTGGACTTCCGGCGTTCGTTGCAGGGGCGGATGCTTCCACTGCTGGCGATCCCCCAGGGCGAGCGGCTGGCTGCCTGGCGGCTGGCCCAGTTCACTCCCGAGGTGACGGCGCAGCAGGTGATGGAGGCGTGCGTGGCGGACCTGACCCGGATCAGCGAGCAGCGCCGGCAGGAGGCGATCGACGAGATCCGGGTCCGGTACGAGGCCGCGCACTATGCCGCCGCGTACGTGCGTACCTTCCGGGGCCTGGTCGGCAGTTTCCTGCGCTCGTACCTGCCGGGGGAGGGCGCGCTCTGGCGGCAGGCGGCGGCGGTGCGGGCGCCGACGCTGGTGGTGGGCGGACGGCAGGACCGCCTGGTCGACGTCCGGGTGGCGCCGCAGGCGGCCCGCGTGATCCCGGACAGCCGGTTGCTGATGCTCGACGGCGTCGGGCACGTGGCGCAGCTTGAGGTCCCGCGGACGGTGGCGCGGGCGGTGCTGGGACTGCTCGGCGAGACGCCGTCGTCGCCGGAGGCCGGTGCGGGGGAGAGCGGAACGGGGCGCGACATGGCAGGCTGAGCCGGATGCCCAGCTCACGCCCTCCCCGCACCGCCCGGTCCCGGGCCGCCGCTCGTCCTGCCTGGCGCTCGGCCCTCGTGGTGTGCGCCTTCCTCGCCGTCGCCGCGGTCGGCGTCGGCGCGGCGCTGCAACTGCCGTCGGCGGGGGCGGGGACGCGGGTCACCGACGGGTTCGTCGCCCAGCCTCCGGCGCCCGCGAGGGCGCCGTCGTCGGCGCCGAGCGTCGCCCCGCCGCCTCCGGTGACGCCCAGTTCCCCGGCGCCGCCGGTGCTGACGCTGTCCGACCCGGGGCCGGCAAAAGGGCGGGGCAGCTTCGGCTACGACGACCGGCCCGGCGGGGTGCTGGGCCGCTCCGGGACGCTTCAGCGGTACCGGGTGGCGGTCGAGAACGGCTCGGGCGAGCAGGTCCGCGACTTCGGCGAGGCGGTGCAGCGGGCCCTGGCGGGCCCGGGGAGCTGGGTGGACGGCGGCCGGCTGCGGTTGCAGCGGGTCGGGCCGGGCAGCGGGTACGACTTCACGATCCACCTGGCGACCCGGGAGACCGCGCGGCGGTTGTGCGGCGCGGGCGGGATCGACATCCGCGTGGGCGGCGTGCCGTACACGTCCTGCCGGGTGCCGGGCAAGGTGGTGATCAACCTGGACCGGTGGCGGACCTCCGCGCCGCATCTGGTCGCCGCCGGGATGACGCTCGACGACTACCGGCTCTACGTGATCAATCACGAGGTGGGCCACCAGCTCGGGCACCGGCATGAGGGGTGTCCGAGGGCGGGGCGGGCCGCGCCGGTGATGCAGCAGCAGACGCTCTTCCTCAACGGCTGCCGCCCGAACCCCTGGCCCTACGTGGGCGGGAAGCGGTACGCCGGGCCGAGCCTGTGATGCGCCGGTTGTGAAGAAGATTCGCGGCATAGGCGGCAAAAGCAGCTAAATGCCCGAATTGCATGGCACGCTGATGTCATGACGTCGTCGTCCCCTTACGACATGCCTGCCGAGCCGCGCCGCCGACCGCCGCCCGGTCACCCGGCCGAGCGGCCCACCCTGCGCCGCATGCGACGTCGTCGCCGCCGTTCGGTGCTGCTGCTGGCGATGCTGCTGGCCGCCGGCAGCGGAGCGGTCGGCGTCACCCGGCTGAACGCCCCCGGGCCCGGCGGGACGTCGCTCGCGGCCGAGCCGTCGCTCGCCCGCGGCGCCGCCGAGGCCGACGTCCCGGCCGCGCCGCCGACCGGCTACCCCACCGCCGGGCCCGGCACGTTCGCCGTGGCCCAGGGGCGATCCCCGGTACGCGGACACGACGGGCCGCTGACCCGCTACCGGGTCGAGGTCGAGCACGGTACGGGGCAGGACGCCGACCGCTTCGCCACCACCGTGGACGCGGTGCTCGGCGACCCGCGCAGCTGGATCGCGTCGGGGGAACTGCGGGTGCAGCGGGTGCCCGAGGTGGCCGCCGCCGACTTCACCGTCTACCTCGCCACCCCGGTCACCTCCGAGCGGATGTGCGCCGAGGGCGGCCTGCGCACCGACCGGTACACCTCCTGCCGGCTGCCCGGCCGGGTCGTGCTGAACCTGGCCCGGTGGATGACGGCGGTGCCCGACTACGGCGCCCCGCTGGAGGTCTACCGGACGTACGTGATCAACCACGAGGTCGGGCACGAGTTCGGTGAGCTGCACCAGGCATGCCCGGCGCCCGGCGCGCCCGCCCCGGTGATGCAGCAGCAGACGTACGGGCTGGACGGCTGCCTGCCGAACGCCTGGCCATACGTCGACGGGGCCCGATACTCCGGCGAGCCCACCGACGGCGTCTGAGTTATTCCCGGTCCCGCAGTTCGGGCCGAGTGTCCCTCATCATGGCCGATCCCCGTCCGGGCGAGCGACAATGGCGCGGTCACACCGCCGATCCCGGGGAGTCCACCGTGTCGTTGCCCCCGCTCGTCGAACCCGCCGCCGAGCTGACCGTAGACGAGATCCGCCGCTACTCGCGCCACCTGATCATCCCGGACGTCGGGGTGGAGGGGCAGAAGCGGCTGAAGAACGCCCGGGTGCTCTGTGTCGGCGCCGGCGGCCTCGGCTCGCCGGCCCTGCTGTACCTCGCCGCGGCCGGTGTCGGCACGCTCGGCATCATCGACTTCGACACCGTCGACGAGTCGAACCTTCAGCGCCAGGTCATCCACGGCGTCTCCGACGTGGGCCGCTCCAAGGCCGAGTCCGCCGCCGCGTCGATCCGCGAGATCAACCCACTGGTCAACGTGGAGATCCACAACACCGCGCTGGACCGGGAGAACGTCCGGGACATCTTCTCCCGGTACGACCTGATCGTCGACGGCACCGACAACTTCGCCACCCGGTACATGGTCAACGACGCCGCGGTGCTGCTCGGCAAGCCGTACGTCTGGGGTTCGATCTACCGCTTCGACGGCCAGGCGTCGGTGTTCTGGGCCGAGCACGGCCCCTGCTACCGCTGCCTCTACCCGGAGCCCCCGCCGCCCGGCATGGTTCCCTCCTGCGCCGAGGGCGGCGTGCTCGGCGTGCTCTGCGCGTCCATCGGGTCGATCCAGGTCAACGAGGCGATCAAGCTGCTCGCCGGGATCGGTGAGCCGCTGGTCGGCCGGCTGATGGTCTACGACGCCCTGGAGATGAGCTACCGCAAGATCAAGGTCCGCAAGGACCCGAACTGCGTGCTCTGCGGCGAGAACGCGACCCTCACCGACCTCATGGAGGACTACGAGGACTTCTGCGGCGCGGTCTCCGACGAGGCGCAGGAGGCGGTGGTCGACTCGACCATCACCGCGCTGGAGCTGAAGGACTGGCAGGACTCGGGCAAGGACGTCTTCCTCGTCGACGTCCGCGAGCCCGCCGAGTACGAGATCGTCCGCATCCCCGGCTCGACGCTCATCCCCAAGGGCGAGATCCTCTCCGGCGAGGCGCTGGCGAAGTTCCCGCAGGACCGGCAGATCGTGCTGCACTGCAAGTCCGGCGTCCGCTCGGCCGAGGCGCTCGCCGCGCTGAAGGCGGCCGGCTTCACCGACGCCGTGCACGTCCAGGGCGGTGTGCTCTCCTGGGTCAAGCAGATCGACCCGTCCCTGCCGTCGTACTGAGTCACGTCGATGGGCCCGCCCGGTTCCCGGGCGGGCCCATCGTGCTTTCCGTGCCCCGTGGCGTGGACAAACGCCTGGTCGCCCGACCCGCAGGTGGATGGCCTCGGCGACCGGTGGGCGGTACCGGCCCTGACCGAGCTACCGAGGCGTAACCTCGGCCGCGCCAGTACCGTCAGGGCCGTGGTGGACTTGGACGCGGCGATCGGATTCGTCGTCGCACACGGAGACGCGGTGGACCGCGCCCGTCTCTCCCGGCTGCGCACCGGCGCTCCGGTGCCGCCCGGCCTGCTCGACGCCGCCGAGTCCGGGAAGGCGCCCGGTGGCGGCTGGCCCGCCGTGCTCGACGGCGAAGTCGCCTCGATCGACGCGACCTGCTTCCGCCTGGCCGAACTGGACGACCTCGGCGCGCTCGGCCGGCCGGCGGCCCGGCACGCGCTGGACTGGCTCGCCGCCCGGCAACTGCCCGACGGTGGCTGGGACGAGGACCCGTCACTGGCCGGCCTCGCCCCCGAATGGGCCACCCCGGGCGATCCGGAGGCCCGGCTCTATCAGACCGCGAACGCCGGGTTCTGGCTCACGGTGGCCGGGCTGGACGCCCGGGCCGCCGGGCCGCTGGACCACCGGGTCGGCGGCGCGTACGCCGGTGTGGTGCAGGCGGCCGCGCAGGCGCTCGCCGCCCAGCTCGCGCCGGACGGGAGCTGGCCGTCCTTCCTGCCCGCCGGCTGGCTCGCCGCCGCGGTGCTGCACCGCCAGCAGATGTACTACGAGTCGGCGCGCATCCAGGCGGTGCTGGCCGACCGGATCCCGCAGATGTCCCCGGCCGACGTGGCCTGGCTCGCCGCCACGCTGCGTCGGGTCGACGTGGGCGAGGAGCAGTGGCTGCTGGTCTCCGCACGCAGGCGGCTCGCCGAGACCCAGCGCAGCGACGGCGGCTGGGACAGCGACGACGGGCACCAGTTCGACGTGCACACCACGCTGCGGGCGATCCGTGCGTGCCGCCCGAACGCGCCCGAGGCCCCGGTGTCCGGCGCGCCGTTCTTGGCGCCGCGGCCCGCCGAGCTGCCCTCGCCGCCTGCGGTGCCGGCCCCGCGCCCGCGCCGGCTCCCCGGATCGGCGTCTCCGCCGCCCGCCTCCACCCCTGCGTCGCCCGCGCCTCCGCCGCCCGCGCCCGCGTCTCCGCCGTCCGCCGCCGCGCCTCCACCGTTCGCCTCCATGCCTCCGCCGTCCGCGCCCACCGCCGCGCCTGCGCCCGCCCCCGCGCCTCCGCTGCCCGCCCCGGGCCGCCCCGCCCTGACTCGCCCGCTGACGGGCCCGGCCGGGGCATCGGCCGCGTCGGCGAGTCCCGACCCCGACCCGTCGTCCCGCCGGGACCCCGAGCCTTCGTCCGGCCGCGGCCCCGAATCGTCGGCGGGCTTCGGCCCTGACCTGCCGTCCGGTCGCGGCACTGACACGTCAGCCGGACCGGGGATCGCGCCCGCGCTGTCGGTGGGGACGGACGGCGCGCCGAACTCGTTTCCGGCCCAGGGCCTCGGGCCTCACATGTGGTTCCGTCCGGACGTCGGGTCGATGCCGCGTCTGGTTCGGGGGCAGAGCCTGATCCGTCGGCCGGCCCTGTGATGTCGGCCGGTCCGGACGGTGGGCCGGGTCCGTGGTCCGCCTGGGTCGTCACGCCCGATCTGCTCCCCGACGAGGGCACCGGGCCTGCTGGGCAGCCGGTGCCGGACCTGGCACCCGGCCCGGTGCTGCCCGGCCTGCCTCCGGCGGTTGCGGTGCCACCAGCCGCCCCGGTGTCCCGAGGGCTGCCTCCGCTGGTCATGCCACCGGCGCCCACGGCCCCGGCGCTGCCGCAGCCCGGCACCACCCCACCGGTCGACCCCGCCGCACCGGCAGACGGTGATCCACTCCAGCTCGCGTAGCCCGGCTAGCCGATGATCAACACCAGTTCGGGGAGGTGGCGGCATCGGAAGCACCGGGATGCCGCCACTTCCCCGTGCTGGCGAGCCGCCCGACCAGTTCGGGGAGGTGGCGGTATCGGAGGCGCTGGGATGGCACCACTTCCCCGTGCTGGCGAGCCGCCCGACCAGTTCGGCGAGGTGACGGCATCAGAAGCCAGCTGATCAGCGCAGGTGGCCGTCCCCGGTCACCACGTACTTGGTGCTGGTCAGCTCCGGCAGGCCCATCGGGCCGCGCGCGTGCAGCTTCTGCGTCGAGATGCCGATCTCCGCGCCGAACCCGAACTCGCCGCCGTCGGTGAACCGGGTCGACGCGTTGACCATGACCGCTGCGGAGTCCACCCGGGCCACGAACTCTCGGGCCGCGCGCTGCGAGTCGGTGACGATCGCCTCGGTGTGCCCGGTGCCGTACCGGCGGATGTGCGCGACCGCCGCGTCGAGCGAGTCGACCACGGCGACGGAGATGTCGGCGGAGAGGTACTCGGTGCCGAAGTCCTCCTCGGTGGCCGGGACCACGGCGGCGGAGTGGGCGGCGACCTCGGGCGTGCCGTGCACTGTCACCCCGGCGTCGGCGAACGCGGCGAGCACCGCCGGCAGGAAGGCGTCCGCGACGTCGCGGTGCACCAGCAGCGACTCCGCGGTGTTGCAGGTGGACAGGCGCTGGGTCTTGGCGTTCAGCGTGACGGCCAGCGCCTTGCCGAGGTCGGCGGCGGCATCGACGTACACGTGGCAGTTGCCCACCCCGGTCTCGATCACCGGCACGGTCGACTCCTCGACCACGGCGCGGATCAGCGACGCCCCGCCGCGCGGGATCAGCACGTCGACCAGGCCGCGGGCGCGCATCAGCTCCTTCACCGAGTCGCGGGTGCTGGAGTCGAGCAGCTGCACCGCGTCCGCCGGCAGCCCGGCGCCGGCGACCGCGTCGCGCAGCACCGCCACCAGCGCCGCGTTGGAGTGCGCGGCCGACGAGGAGCCGCGCAGCAGCGCCGCGTTGCCGGACTTCAGGCAGATCCCGGCGGCGTCGACAGTCACGTTCGGCCGGCCCTCGTAGACGATGCCGACGACCCCGAACGGCACCCGGATCTGGCGCAGCTCCAGGCCGTTGGGCAGCGTCGAGCCGCGTACCACCTCGCCGACCGGGTCGGGCAGCGCGGCCATCTGGCGCAGCGCGTCGGCGATGGCGGCCACCCGGCCCTCGTCGAGCGCGAGGCGGTCCAGCACGGCCGCGGACAGCCCGGCGTCGCGCCCGGCCGCCAGGTCCGCCGCGTTCGCCGCGAGAACCTCGGGGGTACGCGCCACGAGCGCGTCGGCCATCGCGTGCAGCGCGGCGTCCTTGACGGTACGGGTGGCAGTGGCCAGGGCTTCCGCCGCGTCCCGGGCTCGCCGGGCCTGCTCGACGACGCTCATCGTGCGTACTCCTTCGGAGGTGTTTTAAGGAGGGGCCCCTTATTAACAGACGGGTGTTAAGAAGGGGCCCTTGCTTACAGCAGGACCAGGTCGTCGCGGTGGACGACCTCACGTTCGTACGCCGGGCCGAGCGCCGCGGCGAGTTCGGAGGTGGACCGGCCGAGCAGGCCGGGCAGCTCCACCGCGTCGTAGTTGACCAGCCCTCGGGCCACCGGCGCGCCCGCGGTGTCGACCAGGTCGACCGGGTCCCCGGCGGTGAACGCGCCGTCGACGGCGGTGATGCCGGCGGGCAGCAGCGACTTGCGGCGGCCGACCACCGCCTGCACCGCGCCCGGGTCGAGGTGCAGGCGGCCCCGGGGCGCGGTGGCGTGCGCGAGCCAGAACAGGCGCGCGGCGGGACGGCGGCTGCTCGGGTGGAAGTACGTGCCGACCGGCTCGCCCGCCAGCGCCGGCCCGGCCAGCGGCGCGGCGGTGAGCACCACCGGGATGCCGAAGCCGGTGGCGATCCGGGCCGCCTCGACCTTCGTCACCATGCCGCCGGTGCCCACCCCGGCCCGGCCGGCCCCGCCGATGTCCACGCCCGCGAGGTCGCCCTCGCCGTGCACCTCGGTGATGCGGGTGCTGCCAGGGCGGGCCGGGTTGCCGGTCCAGAGCGCGTCGACGTCGGAGAGCAGCACCAGCAGGTCGGCGTCGACGAGCGCGGCGACGAGCGCGGCGAGGCGGTCGTTGTCGCCGAACCGGATCTCCTCGGTCGCCACCGTGTCGTTTTCGTTGACGATCGGCACGGCGTGCAGGTCGAGCAGCTTGCGCAGCGTCCGGTACGCGTTGCGGTAGTGCGCGCGCCGGGTCACGTCGTCCACGGTGAGCAGCACCTGCCCGACGGTGCGGCCGTGCCGGGCGAACGCGGCCGCGTACCGTCCGATCAGCAGGCCCTGGCCGACGCTGGCGGCGGCCTGCTGGGTGGCCAGGTCGCGCGGGCGCCGGGGCAGCCGCAGCGGGGCGAGCCCGGCGGCGATCGCGCCGGAGGAGACCAGCACCACCTCGCGTCCGGCGGCGGTCAGCTCGCCGAGCGTGTCGACGAGCGCGTCGACCCGGGCGTCGTCCAGGCCGCCGGTCGCGGTGGTCAGCGAGGACGAACCGATCTTGACGACGATCCGGCGGGCCGAGGTGACTGCTTCACGCACCCGACCATTCTGCGCGCTGCGGTCTGTGACGCCGCGGCGCGTTCCCATATCGTGGCAGCTCGTGACACCTGACGAGTACGTCGAGGCGGTGCTGGCACTTGTCGAGCGGATCCCGCCGGGGCGCGCGATGTCGTACGGGGCGGTGGCCGACGCGCTCGCCGACCGCTCGGGACGGGCGTCGCCGCGGCTGGTCGGCTCGATCATGGCGCGGCACGGGGGTGGCGTGCCCTGGCACCGGGTGGTGAACTCGGCCGGCCGGCTGCCGCCGGGTCACGAGCGCAAGGCCCGGGAGCGGTTACTCGCCGAGGGGTGCCCGCTGCGCGGGGACCGGGTGGACCTCGCGGCGGCGTCGTGGTCGCCGGACGAGGGGATGTGACGCGGGCCATAACGTGAGTAGCATTCGGCTCCATGACAGCTTCGGGCCTGCCCCGCCGGGTGCACCTCGGGTACGCGCTGGGTTCCCTGGTCACCGGCGCGTTCGGCACCGTGCCCGGGCTGCTCCTGCTGCCGTACCTCACCGACACGCTCGGCGTCGCCGCCGGGCTGGCCGCACTGCTGGTGCTCCTGCCGAAGGCGTGGGACGTGCTGGTCAACCCGGTCGCCGGGCGGATCTCCGACCGGACCCGCTCCCGCTGGGGCGCCCGCCGGCCGTACCTGCTCGTCGGCGGGCTGGCGCTCGCGGTGCTGTTCGCGTCGATCTTCGCCGCGCCGTTCGCGAGCGGTCCGGGCGCGGCCGCGTACGTGGCGCTGGCGTTCCTGGCCACCGCCACCGCGTTCGCGTTCTTCCAGGTGCCGTACGTGGCCATGCCGGCCGAGTTGACCGCCGACCCGGCGGAGCGTACCCGGATGATGACCTGGCGGATCGCGGTGCTGGCGCTGGCCATCCTGGTCTCCGGGGCGGTGGCCCCGGCGGTGGTGACCGCCGGCGGCGACGGCGTCCCAGGTCACCGGTGGATGGGCCTGTTCGTCGCCGCGCTCATCGTCGTCGGCACGGTCGGCGTCTTCCTCGGCACCCGGTCCGCGCCGTCGGGGACGGTCGGGGAGAGCGAGCCGAGCCTGCGCGCCCAGCTCGCGGTCGCCACCCGCAACCGGCCGTTCCGGGTGCTGCTGATCTGCTTCGTGATCCAGTCCGCCGGGGTGGCCACCGTGCTGGCCGGGGTGAAGTACTTCGCCGGCCAGGTGCTGCGCGAGCCGGACAGCGGCCCCACGCTGCTGTTCGCCTGCTTCGTCGCGCCCGCGCTGCTGGTCATGCCGCTGTGGTCGCGGGCCGGCGCCCGGCTCGGCAAGCGGGCATCGCTCGTCGCCGCGTCGCTGATCTTCGCGGTGGGCGCGCTCACCCTGGTCGCCGCGCCCGCGCTGCCCGCCGCCGGGGCGTACGCGGTGGTCGCGGTGATCGGCGTCGGGTACGCGGGCCAGCAGGTGTTCGCGCTGGCCATGCTGCCGGACTGCATCGCGTACGACACAGTGCGCACCGGGCGGCGGCAGGCCGGGGTGTTCACCGGGCTGTGGACCGCAGGGGAGACGTTCGGGCTGGCGCTGGGGCCGGGCATCTACGGGCTGGTGCTCCAGCTCTCCGGTTACGTCTCCTCGTCCACCGGTACCGCTGCCGTCCAGTCCGACACGGCACGTCTCGGCGTCCTGCTCGGCTTCACCGTGCTGCCCGCGCTGCTGGTGGCGATCCCGCTGGTGCTGCTGCGCGGCTACACCCTGACCCCGGCACAGCTGGCCACCGCCCCGGACGCCACCGCGCCTGGGACCACAGCGTCCGAGGCCGACGGCGCCGCCCCGACCGCGCGGGCGTGAGCACCGCACTGTCCGCCCGGCCCGTCCAGGAGAGGAACCACCCGATGACCGACACGGCAGGCGCCGGCGCGCTGCCCGCACAGGGGATGCCCGCGGCGGACGTACTCGACGAGATCCGCGTGCTGCGGGACGCCGACCGGCCGACGCACGGCGGGCGACTGTTCGCGTACGTCTACGACCCGGGCGTGAGCGGCCTGGACGAGCTGGCGCAGGCCGCGTACGGGCAGAGCGCCCACGTCAACGGCCTCGACCCGACCGCGTTCCCGTCGCTGCTGGCGATGGAGAACGCGCTCGTCGGCGCCGCCGCCCGGCTGCTCGGCGGCGGCCCCGGCACCGGCGCGCCGGACGTGGTCGGCAGCGTCACCGGCGGCGGCACCGAGTCGCTGCTGCTCGCCGTCAAGGCAGCCCGGGACGCCCGCCCCGATCTGACCGAGCCACGGATCGTGGCGCCGGCCAGCGCGCACGCCGCGTTCGCCAAGGCGGCGCACTACCTGCGGGTCACGCTCGACACGGTGCCGCTCGACCCGGTGACGCTGCGCCCGGACGTCGCAGCGGTGGCCGCCGCGATCCGCCCGGAGACCGTGCTGGTGGTCGCGTCCGCCCCGTCGTACGCGCACGGGGTGGTCGACCCGGTCGCGGAGATCGCCGCCGTCGCCGAGGCGGCCGGGGTGCGATGCCACGTGGACGCCTGCTTCGGCGGTTGGACGCTGCCCTGGCTGCGCCGGCTCGGCGCACCGGTGCCGCCGTTCGACTTCGCCGTGCCGGGGGTCACCTCGATCTCGGTGGACCTGCACAAGTACGCGTACGCGCCGAAGGGCGTCTCGGTGCTGCTACACCGCGATCCGGCGCTGCGCGCCCCGCAGTTCTTCGCGTACGCCGACTGGCCCGGGTACACGATGGTCAACCCGGTGATCGCCTCGACCCGCTCCGGTGGGCCGATCGCTGCCGCGTACGCCACGCTGCGCCACCTCGGCGAGGACGGCTACCTGCGGCTGGCCGCCGCTACCCGGGACGCGGTCGCCGGGCTCGCCGACGCGATCCGGGCCACCCCGGGCCTGCGGCTGATGACCGAACCGGAGACCACTGTCGTCTGCTTCACCGCCGACGACCCCGGGCTCGACCTGTTCGTGCTGGTCGACGAGCTGACCGCGCGTGGCTGGCACACCCAGCCCCAGCTCACGTACGCCGATCTGCCGGCCAGCGTGCACCTCACGGTGACCGCGGCGGTGGCGCCCCGGGTGGCCGAGTTCGGCCCGGCGCTGGCCGAGGCGGTCGCGGCGGCGCGTGCCGCCGGACCGGTCGTGCTGCCGCCGGAGCTGCTGGCGCTGGCCGGCAGCCTCACCCCGGAGTCGCTCACCCCGGATCTGGTGGCCGGGCTGGCGGACGGGCTCGGCCTGGCCGGCGGCGCCGGTGTGCCGGACCGGATGGCGGTGGTCAACACGCTGCTCGACGCCGCGCCGGCCCGGCTGCGGGAGCGGCTGCTCGCCGAGTTCGTCGGGTTGCTCCAGCGCCCGGCCTGGTGACGTGGACGCGGCCCGCCCGGAGACCGGGCGGGCCGCGCCGTCAGGTGCCTCAGCCGGCCGCGCTGACGCTGAACGTCGTGGTGTTGTCCGCCGGGTCGACGTCCCCGACCGGCTCGTTCACGTAGACGGCCTCGACGGTGAACGTGCCGCTGCCCAGCGCGCCGGCCGGCGTTCCGGCCGGGGCCCGCAGGACGACGTCGAACGTGCGCTCCTCGCCGGGCATGAACCGGCCACCCGGGACGTCGAACGAGTCCGGGAAGCTGGGCATGTCCTGCGGGTCGGTGCTCCACACCTCGACTCCGGCGGGCAGGACCGCCCGCGCGGCGAGCCGGAACGACGGCGCGTCGTTGCCGTAGCGCACGGTCACCGGCATCCGGCCCAGCAGGCGCCCGTCGGCCTGGCGGGTCAGCGTCACGTCGCCACCGCTGACGGTCAGATCCGTATCGGTGGCCTGCCGGTAGACGCGCGGAGCGCGGACGCTGCCCGAGGTGGACCGGAACACGGTCGGGAAGGAGTCGCGGTCCGACACCCGGGTGCCGCCGCCCGGCACCACCGCGATCGCGCCGCCCAGCGTGAGCATCGGGTAGGCGCGCGCGGTGGTCCAGACCTGGAAGTTGAGCCGGAGGGCCCGGCTGTCGCCCGCCGCGACCCGGCCGCCGAAGCTGCCGATGACCCGGCGGTTGTCCACCAGATCCTCGGTGAACCACGGCGTGCCGTCGTCCAGGCCGATGAACGAGGCCCCGGCCGGCTCGGTGATGAGCAGGTCGGCGACGCCGTCGGCCCGGCCCCGGTTGCTGATCGTCGCGGTCAGCGTGCCGACGTACCCCCGGTCGGTGGGCGTCAGCACCAGCGGCCCGGTGTCGACGGTCAGCCGTGCCGCCGCGGTGCCGCTCGTGGCGGCAGCGGGGGTGGCCAGCGCGAACAGGGCTGCTGCCCCGGCGAGCAGCGCGGTCGCGACTCGTGCCGTGCGTGTGGTCATGACAGGTCCTCCGTGATCCCCGTGGTGGGCGGCGGTCGTTCCGTCCGCCCGACAGTGGTGACACCCGCCGGCGCCGGGGACCGTTGCGCGGGTTCCCTGTCGTGGGTACGACACCGGAACGCTGTGGTTGACTGTCTGCTCGGGGTTCGCGGACAGCGGGGAGGTCGGAGATGCAGCTGCCGGGCGTGCTCGGCGAGCCGATCCGGTTCGTGCTGAACTGGGGCCGCCGCTACTCGCTCTGGGTGTTCAACTTCGGCCTGGCCTGCTGCGCCATCGAGTTCATCGCGACCAGCATGGGCCGGCACGACTTCATGCGCCTCGGCGTGATCCCGTTCGCCCACGGCCCCCGGCAGGCCGACCTGATGGTGGTCAGCGGGACCGTCACCGACAAGATGGCCCCGGCCATCAAGCGGCTCTACGACCAGATGCCCGAGCCGAAGTACGTGATCTCGTTCGGCGCCTGCTCCAACTGCGGCGGCCCGTACTGGGACTCCTACTCGGTGACCAAGGGCGTCGACCAGCTCATTCCGGTCGACGTCTACGTGCCCGGCTGCCCGCCCCGCCCGGAGGCGCTGCTGCACGGCATCCTGCGCCTCCAGGAGAAGATCGCCGCCGAGCAGTCCGGCGTCGGCGGCGTGCCCCGCCCCGACGCGCTCGCCTCCCCGGCGGACGTCATCCCCCGGCCGGTCGAGGCGCTGACCGCGCCACCGGTACGTCCGCCGCTCGGCTGAGCCGTCAGGTGGCGCCGCCGGTCTAGCCTGCGGCTCATGACCGACTTCGCGGAGAAGCGCTCCGCCTTCATCATCGGCGTGCTGACCGAGGAGTTCGGCGCGTCCATGGCGATCGACCCGGCGGCGTTCCGCCGCAAGTTCCGCAAGATGGCGGCGTCACCGTTCGCGTTCTACCGGGGCAGCGCGGCGCTGTTCTACGCCGACCAGCGCGGCGACTTCGGCAGCGACCGGTTCCTCGACGAGCGGACCAGCCGGGTGTGGATCCACGGCGACCTGCACGCCGAGAATTTCGGCACCTACATGAACGCCTCCGGGCAGCTCGTGTTCAACGTCAACGACTTCGACGAGGCGTACGTCGGGCCGTTCACCTGGGACCTGAAGCGCCTCGCCGCGAGCGTGGCGCTGATCGGCTACGCCAAGGCCCTCTCCGACCGGGTGATCGGCGAGCTGGTCACCGGCTTCGCCCGGTCGTACCTGGCCGAGCTGCGGGCCATCGCGGCCGGCGGGGACGACGCGATCGGCTCGATCACGCTGGACAACGCCGACGGTGTGCTGCGCCGGGTGCTCCAGCAGGCGCGGCTGAACACCCGGGTGGACCTGCTCGCCGCGCAGACCACCGTCGACAACTACGAGCGCCGGTTCTCGCTCGCCGTCGGCGTGCACGAGATCGACGCCGCGACCCGGGAGAAGGTCTGCGCCGCGTTCGCCGACTACCTGCACACGCTGCCGGACTCGACCACCCGGATGCGCCCGGTGGCCACCGGCATCAAGGACGTGGTGCTGCGCAAGGGCGTCGGCATCGGCTCGGCCGGGCTGCCGTCGTACAACCTGCTGCTGGAGGGGCACACCCAGGCGCTGGAGAACGACGTCGTCATCTACATGAAGCAGGCGCAGGTGCCGGCCGTGGCGCGGTACGTCGACGACGAGCGCGTCCGGTCGTACTTCCGGCACCAGGGGCACCGCACCGCCGAGTCGCAGCGCGCGTTGCAGGCACACGCCGACCCGTGGCTGGGCTTCACCGAGCTGGACGGCGTCGGTCAGCTCGTCGCCGAGGTCTCCCCGTACGCGGCGGACCTCGACTGGGCCGACGTGAACGAGCCGGAGGAACTGGGCGGCGTGCTCGCCGACCTGGGACGTGCGGTGGCCCGGATGCACTCGGTGGCCGACGACGAGTCCAGCCACGACCTGGTCGACTACTCCACCGAGGAGGCGATAGTCGCCGCTGTCGACGCCGACCCGGACGGGTTCGTCGACTACCTGGTCGACTTCGCCCACCGGTACGGGATCCGGGCGCGCGAGGACCACCAGCTCTTCGTGGACCTGTTCCGCAACGGCCGGCTACCCGGCATCTGAGGGCGCGGGGCGCCGGCTGCGGCGCCCCGCCTCACTGCGTGAAGTCCAGCACCGCCTTGATGTCCTCGCCGGTGCGGGCGTACGCCTCCCGGTAGTCCAAGACCGGTACGCGGCGGGTGATCAGCGACGTCAGCCAGGACTGGTCCGCCTGGGCGAGCGCCTCGGCGGCCAGGTCCCAGTGCCGCCGGCCGGCGTTCACCGAACCGAACACCACGTTGTTCTCCAGCACCAGCTCCCGGTTGAGCGCCCCGGCGTCGAAGTTGATGGTCCGGCCGCCGCTGGACACGCCGGTCAGGCAGACGATCCCGGTGGGCGCGGCCTTGCACATGGCGTCCAGCACCACTGTGGGCGCGCCGGTGCACTCGATCACCACGTCCGGGCTCAGGTCCAGCTCGGTCACCGACGAGGTGTGGTACGTGGCGCCCAGCGCCCGGACCAGGTCCGGCTTCGGGCCTGAGGTGTTGCGGTCCAGCACGTGCACCGACAGCTCACGCTGGCTGCCGAGCAGCGCCGCGAGCAGACCGATCGGCCCCGCTCCGGTGATCAGCACGCTCTTCGGCTTCCACTCGGCGCGGAGCCCGATCCGCTCGATGTGGTCCCACGCCTTCGCCACCACGCTGGCCGGCTCCAGCAGCATGCCCACCGACGCGAGGGCCGGGTCCAGGCCGACCGCGAACTTGGGCTGCAGCCGCCAGCGCTCCCGGGCGAAACCGGCCAGCCCTTTGATGCCGTGCTCGGTGTACCGCCCGTTGCGGCACATGTCCCACTCGTCCACCGCGCAGTTCGCGCAGGGCACCGGATCGGGGTGGCGGACCACGCCCGCCACCAGGTCGCCGGGTTGCAGCGTGCCGGTCGGATCCTCCAGCACGCGGCCCAGCGACTCGTGCCCGAGCACCAGCCGCTCCTGGCCCGGCGGCGCCTCGCCGTACTCGCCCGCGACGATCTCGTGATCGGTGCCGCAGACGCCCACCGCCAGCGCCTCCACCAGGATCGCGCCCTCCTCGGGCGCCGGCTCGGGCCAGTCGTTGACCAGCCGCAGCGAGTCCGGGACACCGGGGGTCACAGTCACAGCGCGCACGTACCTCATCTTTCCGCGCGCTCCCGCCGCCCGTCCGGCAAAGCGACGATCCCGCCCGGGCGGCCCGACCCGGTCCGCAGCCGTCGGCCATAGGATCAGCGCATGACTCCGGAAGAGGTCGGCCGGCGGGTGGTCGAGCTGCTCGCGCCCGTGGAGGCCACCGCGTCGGTCTCCGGCGGCCAGGGGTACGCCCGCGCCACCGTCGACGTACCCCCGGCGAGCTGGGCGGACGCGGTGCGTGCGGCGCGCGACGACGCCGAGCTGGGTTTCGACTTCCTCGACTGGCTCTCCGCGGTGGACGAGCTGGCCGACGGCTTCGACGTGGTGCTGCACCTCTGGTCGGTCCGGGGCCGGCACGGGCTGCTGCTGCGCACCCGGGTCCCCCGCGACGCGCCCGTCGTCGCCTCGGTGGTCGACCTGTTCCCCGGCGCGGCCTGGCACGAGCGGGAGACCCACGAGATGTTCGGCATCGACTTCGCCGGCCACGGCGAGTTGCGGCCGCTGCTGCTGCCCCCGGAGTTCGAGGGGCACCCGCTGCGCAAGGAGTTCGTCCTGGCCTCCCGCGTCGCCAAGCCGTGGCCCGGCGCGAAGGAGCCGGGCGAGTCGGCGGCCGGCGGCGGACGACGGCCGGTCCGGCCGCCGGGCGTGCCGGCGCCGGGGGAGTGGGGCACCACGCCCACGCCGGCCGGTGCGGCGGGCGCCGGTGAGGGCCCTCGCGGGGGTACGCCGGCCCGCCCGGCCCGGGAGCGCCCGGCGCGGCCCGCTCCGGGGGAGCGTCCGGCGCGTGCTGCCCGTCCTTCGGCCGGTGAGGGCCCGGCGCAGCCCGCTTCCGGCGAGCGTCAGGCTCGGCCGGCTGCCGGCGCGGCCGGGCCCGCTTCCGGGGAGGCTCCGGAGACGCCCGTCGGCGGGGAGGCCGGGCCTGGGTCCGATGCTGCTCCGGCGGTCGATGAGGCGGGTCCGCTCGGTCGGCCGCTGCCAGGGGAACGGCCGACCGGTCCGCCCCGTCAGCAGCCGGACCCCGACGCGGCGGGGGAGAGCTGATGCCGGACTGGTTGGAGCTGATCCTGCGCGTAGCAGGGGTGCTCGTCGCGTTCCTCACGTTGCCGCTGATCGTCGGCCAGGCCGAGCACAAGGTGATGGCCCACATGCAGGGCCGGCTGGGCCCGATGTACGCGGGCGGCTTCCACGGCTGGGCGCAACTGGTGGCCGACGGCATCAAGTTCGTGCAGAAGGAGGACGTCACCCCGCGCGACGCGGACCGGCAGGTGTTCCGGCTGGCGCCCGCGGTGGCGCTGGTGCCGTATCTGCTGGTGCTGCTGGTGATCCCGCTCGGGCCGGGTGACCTGGTCGCCCAGCCGCTGGACATCGGTCTGTTCTTCGTGCTCGCAGTGGTGGGCGTCGGCGTGCTGGCCGTGCTCATGTCCGCGTGGGCGTCGGCCAACAAGTACAGCCTGCTCGGCGGGCTGCGCGGCGCCGCCCAGCTACTCGGCTACGAGCTGCCGCTGGTGCTGGCCGCCGCTTCGGTGGCGATGGCGGCGGGCACGCTCAACCTGTCCGGCATCGTCGAGGCGTGGCAGCCGTGGTGGCTGCTGTGGCAGGCGCCGGCCATGGTGATCTTCTTCGTGGCGGGGCTGGCGGAGATCCGCCGTCCCCCGTTCGACATGCCGGTGGCCGACTCCGAGCTGGTCTTCGGCTACATGACCGAGTACACCGGCCTGCGGTTCGCGTTCTTCCTGCTCGCCGAGTACGTCGGCATCGTGGTGATCGCGGCGCTGACCACTGTGCTGTTCCTCGGCGGCTGGCAGGGCCCGTTCGCCGACGCGCAGCTCGGCTGGCTGTGGACGCTGCTGAAGGTGTTCGCCGTCGCCTTCGTGATCATCTGGCTGCGGGTGAGCTACCCGAGGCTGCGCGAGGACCAGCTCCAGCGCCTCTGCTGGCTGGTCCTGGTCCCCCTGGCCCTGGCCCAGCTCGTCCTGACCGCCGCAGTCCGCCTGGCCCTCTGACCCCGCCCGCGCCCCCTCTCCCCGCTGATCTTGCACTTTCTGCCCCGGCAAAAGGCGCAATCTGCGCGGCTCCGGGGCCGGAAGTACAAGATCAACGAGGAGAGGGCGGGCGGGGCGGGTCAGGGGAGCGGGGTGTGGGCGGGGTCCACCCGCTCGGACGGGGGTGGGGGTGGCGGTGGGGTGCCGTTGCCGAAGGGGCGGCCGCCCAACTTTTCCCGGTCGTGCGGGGTGAGCCAGTTGCTCAGGTCGGGGCCGAGCGGCACGATCCCCGTCGGGTTGATGTCCAGGTGGACCTCGTAGTAGTGCCGCTTGATGTGGTCGAAGTCGACGGTGTCGCCGAACCCGGGCGTGGTGAACAGGTCCCGGGCGTACGCCCACAGCACCGGCATCTCGCTGAGCTTCTGCCGGTTGCACTTGAAGTGCCCGTGGTAGACCGGGTCGAAGCGGACGAGCGTGGTGAACAGCCGTACGTCCGCCTCGGTGATCGTGTCGCCGACCAGGTAGCGCTGCCCGGCCAGCCGCTCGCTCAGCCAGTCGAGCCGGTCGAACAGCCGGTGGTACGCCTTGTCGTACGCCTCCTGGCTGCCGGCGAAGCCGCACCGGTAGACGCCGTTGTTGACGTCCGCGAAGACGACAGCGTTCACCTCGTCGATCTCGGCGCGCAGCGGTTCCGGGTAGAGGTCCGGCGCGCCCGGCCGGTGGTGCTCCGTCCACTCGGTCGTCAGGTCCAGGCTCATCTGCGCGTAGTCGTTCGTCACCACCTGCCCGGTGGGCACGTCGACGAGCGCCGGCACGGTGATGCCGCGCTCGTAGCCGGGGAAGCGGGCGAAGTACGCGTCGGCCAGCCGCTCGATGCCGAGTACCGGGTCCTTGCCGTCCGGGTCCAGGTCGAACGTCCAGCTGCGCTTGTCGTGGGTGGGCCCGGCCACTGCCGTCGAGATGGCGTCCTCCAGCCCGAGCAGCCGCCGGACGATGATCAGCCGGTTCGCCCAGGGGCAGGCCCGGCTGACCGCGAGCCGGTACCGGCCCGGCTCCACCGGCCAGCCGTCCCGCCCGTCGGCGGTGATCCGGGTGGCGATGTAGCGCTGGTCCCGGGTGAACTCGCCACCCGGTTCCACGTACTTGCCGCCGGTTCGGTCCAGGACCTCGTCGTCGCTGCCGCCCACGCCCACCTCCGAGTTCGCTTTTCGCTCCCATCATGGTCGCTCGGGCGGCTCCCGGCAGGTCGAGCGCGTCACAAAGGGGCATAGGCTGCCCGCCGTGATCGATGTGGAGACGGCGGCCCGGCGTTTCGTCGCCGACGTGTGGAACGCCGGGCGCGAGGAGAGCGCGTACGAGCTGGTGGCAGCGGGTTGCCCGGGCCTGGGCGGCACCGGACCGGCGGCGATGCTGGCCTGGCACCGGGACCGGCGGGCGTCGTTCCCCGACCTGCGCTACAAGATCGTCGATGTGGTGGCCACCGGCACGCGGGTGGCGGTGCGCTGGCGGGCCGCCGGCACCCAGGCGGGCCAGTTCGGCCCGGTGCCGCCGACCGGCCGGGTGGTCAGCTACTCGGGCGCGACGTTCCTGCGCTTCGACGACGACGGGCGGATCGTGGACGTGTGGAGCGTCAACGAGCTGTTCCAGGTGCTCCAGCAGCTCGGCGTGGAGATGCTGCCTCCGCTCACACCCGGCGAGGCGTGATCCGGCCGCACGCCCGGGCCAAAGCGCCGGGTGGTGGTCGCGCGCGCCCGGGCCACAGGGCAGGATGGGCGGCATGAGCGAGCACGGTGGAGTGCCCGGCGGGGGTCTGGTCAAGGGCCTGGCGGTCACGTTGAAGACGATGACCCGCCGCTCGACCACCCAGCAGTACCCGGATGTGGCGCCCGAGCTGCCGCCCCGCTCCCGTGGCGTGATCGCGCTGCTGGAGGAGAACTGCACTGTCTGCATGCTCTGCGCCCGCGAGTGCCCGGACTGGTGCATCTACATCGACTCGCACAAGGAGGAGGTGGCGGTGCCCGGCGCCGCCCGTCCCCGCCAGCGCAACGTGCTCGACAAGTTCGACATCGACTTCTCGCTCTGCATGTACTGCGGCATCTGCGTCGAGGTCTGCCCGTTCGACGCGCTCTACTGGTCGCCGGAGTTCGAGTACGCCGAGTACGACATCAAGGACCTGCTGCACGACAAGGACCACCTGGGCGAGTGGATGGCCACCGTCCCGCCGCCGCCGGCCCACGACCCGCTCGGCGACCCCTCCAAGGAGGAGACCACCGCCGCCCGGAAGGCGGCGGGTCCGTCGGCCCGTCCGGCTCCTTCCCGGGTACGCCCCGACGCCGCCACCGATCCGGGCGGAGGCGCTGCCTCATGACCGGTGCGGACGTGCTGCTGCTCGCGCTGGGCGCGGTGGCGGTGGGCGCTGGCGCGCTGGTGGTCGCCACCCGGCACCTGGTCCGGGCCGGGTTGTGGCTGGTGGTCTGCCTGGGCGCGCTCGCGGGTGACTACCTGGTGCTCACCGCCGAGCTGGTGGCCTGGGTGCAGGTGCTCATCTACGTCGGCGCGGTGGTGGTGCTGCTGTTGTTCGCGGTGATGCTGACCCGCGCCCCGATCGGCCCGTCGGACGACCTGGACCGGCCCGGCTGGGCCGCCGCGCTCGTCGGCGGCGGCAGCGGACTCGGCCTGGCGGTGCTGCTCATCGACGCGTTCCGCTGGTCCCGGGTGGACCTGCCCGCTGCGGGCACCGCCGAGCGCATCGGCGAGCAGGTGTTCCGCTCCTGGGTGCTGCCGTTCGAGGTGCTGTCGGTGCTGCTGCTGGCCGCGCTGGTCGGCGCGATCGTGCTCTCCCGCCCCGACATCGGCAGCCGGTCCGCCGACGCCGCGCAGCCCGCCGACGAGGGCGGACGCCCGTGAGGCCGGTCATCCCGTACGTCACCGCCGCGCTGCTGTTCGGCCTCGGCGTGTACGGCGTGCTGCGCCGCCGTAACGCCGTCCTGGTGCTGATGGCGGTGGAGTTGATGCTGAACGCGGTGAACCTGGTGCTGGTCACCGCCGACACCACTGTCAAGGCCGCGCTGCCGCACTCCGGCCAGGTGTTCGCGCTGTTCGTGATCGTGCTCGCCGCCGCCGAGATCGGTGTCGGACTGGCCATCGTGCTCCAGCTCTACCGGCTGCGTGCCAGCGTCACAGTCGACGACGTGCCGCTGGCCGAGCCGGCGCCCGCGGTCGCGGCGGGCCCGGCGTCCGGGCGGCCGGATGCGGAAGGAGCGGTCCGGTGAGCACGCCGACGCTGTGGCTCGCGGCGGTGCTGCCGGCCGCGCCGCTCGTCGCCGGGCTGCTCGGCCTGCTGCTGCCGCCCGCTCCGCACCAGGACCGGGCCTCGGCCCGGCGGCTGGCGGTCGCGCTGGGCGTGGCCGGGGCAGCCGTGTCGCTGCTGGCCGCGCTGGCGCTGCTGGTCCGTGTGGACGCCCCGGTCGAGGCGTCCACCACCTGGGTCGACCTGGGCGGGCTGCGGGTCACGCTGGGCCTGCGGCTGGACGGCGTGGCGGTGCTCGTCGCCACGGCGGTCGCCGCTGTCGCGCTGGCCGTGCAGGTCTACTCGATCGGCTACCTGCGCCGGGGCCCGCACGACGATGTGGACGTCGACCACCGCTACCCGCCGTACGCGGCTCAGCTCAGCCTCTTCACCGCCGCCATGCTCACGGTGGTGGTGTCCGGTGACCTGATCATGCTACTGGTCGGCTGGGAGGTGATGGGCATCTGCTCGTACCTGCTCATCGCCCACGACCGGCGGCTGCCCGAGGCGCCCGGCGCGGCGGTGAAGGCGTTCCTGGTCACCCGGGTGGGTGACGTCGGGTTCCTGCTCGGCATCGCGCTGCTCGGCGTGGGCGCGGGCAGCTTCCGGATCGCCGACGTGCTGGCTCACGACTACGGCACGGCCACGCTCACCACCGCCTGCCTGCTGCTGCTCGCCGGGGTGGCCGGCAAGAGCGCCCAGTTCCCGCTGCACACCTGGCTACCGGACGCGATGGCCGGTCCGACGCCGGTCTCCGCGCTGATCCACGCGGCCACCATGGTCGCCGCCGGCGTGTACGCGGTGGCCCGGCTGTTCCCGCTGTTCGAACGCGCCCCGGCCGCGCTCGCCGTACTCGGCGTGATGGCCGCGATCACGATGCTGCTCGGCGCGTTCGCCGCCACCGCCCAGGACGACATCAAGCGCGTGCTCGCCTGGTCCACGGTCTCCCAGATCGGCTACATGACCGGCGCGCTGGCGGTCGGCGCACCTGCCGCCGCGCTGTTCCACCTGCTCACCCATGCCGCGTTCAAGGCGCTGCTGTTCCTCGCCGCCGGTGCGGTGATCCACGCCGTCGGCACCACGCTGATGTCCCGGATGGGCGGCCTGCGTACCGGCATGCCCGTGACGTTCTGGTGCATGGTGGTCGGCCTGGGCGCGCTCGCCGGCGTACCCCCGCTCTCCGGTTTCTGGAGCAAGGACGGCGTGCTGGCTGCCGCGGAGGCGGCCGCGCTCGACGGCGCGGGGCCGACAGCGGCCTGGGTGGGCTGGCTGGTCTGGCTGGCCGGGCTGCTCGGCGTGGCGGTGACCGCCTGGTACGCGACCCGGCTGCTGCTGCGCACGTTCCTCGGCGCGACCCGCACGCCGCTGTTGCGGCCGCACGACCCGCCGGGCCTGCTGCGCTGGCCGGTGCTGCTGCTCACGGTCCCGGCCGCGCTGCTCGGCCTGGCCGCGTTCGCGCAGTGGTTCGCCGACCGCCTGCGCGTGCCGGGCGACGACAGCGGCGAGGCCGTCGAGCTGGTGCACCTGGCGCCGAACCTGATCCTGCCGTTCCTGCTGCTGCTCGTCGGCGCGGGCGTCGCCTGGGCGGGCTGGCGCCGCGACCCGGCCGCCGACCCGGCCCGCTTCCTGGGTCCGCTGCGGCCGGTGTTCGCCCGGGCGTTCCGGCTCGACGACGTCCAGCACGCCGTTGTCGTACGCCCGGCCGGCGCGTTGGCGCGGGTCGTGCGTACCGGTGACGAGCTGGGCGTGGACGGGCTGGTCGAGGGGAGCGGCCGGGCGGCGGTCGAGGTGGGCGGCGGGCTGGCCGCGCTGCACCGGGCGGCGCTGCCGCGCGCGGCGGCCGGGGTGCTGGCAGGCGCGCTGCTGATCGGCCTCGCGGTCGCCCTGATCGGAGTCACGTCATGACGTTCGGGCAGGTCCTGCTGGTCGCCGTCGTAGCGCTCCCGGCGCTCGGCGCGCTGGCCACCGCGGTGGTGCCGGGCGACCGGGCCGGCCGGGTGGTCGGCACCGTCGCCGCCGCGTTGACGCTGCTGGCGACGCTGCCGCTGGTCGGCGGCGACCACGGCTGGTTCGGGTACGGTCCCCGCCCGGCGGTGCAGCCGTGGCACCAGGTCGACCAGCAGTGGGTGCCCGGGCTCGACCTGCGCTTCCACCTGGGCGTGGACGGCATCTCCTGGCCGCTCGTGGTGCTGACCGCGCTGCTCACGCTGCTGTGCTGCGCGTACACGCTGTGGCGGGTGCCGCCCGGCGGCGGCAGCGGGCGGGCGCTGGTGGCGTTGCTGCTGGTGGTCGAGGTGGGCATACTCGGCACGTTCCTCGCGCTCGACCTGGTGCTGTTCTTCCTGTTCTTCGAGGTCGTCCTGCTGCCGATGTACGCGGTGATCGCCGGCTGGGGCGGCGCGGACCGTCGCCGGGCGGCCCGCAAGTTCGCGCTCTACACGCTGTTCGGCTCGGTGCTGCTGCTGGTCGGCGTCTACGTGGTGGTGGCCGCCGCGGGCACCGCCGACCTGGTCGCGCTCACCGGCGGCGCCGGGCTGTCCCGGGGCACGCAGCTCGCCGCGTTCACGCTGCTGGCGCTCGCGTTCGCGGTCAAGAGCCCGCTCTGGCCGCTGCACTCGTGGCTGCCCGACGCGCACACCCAGGCACCAACCGTCGGCAGCGTGATCCTCGCCGGGGTGCTGCTCAAGATGGGCACGTACGGCATGATCCGGGTCGCCGTGGGGGTGGCCCCGGAGGGCGCCCGCTGGGCCGCGCCGGTGCTCGGCGTGCTCGCCGTCGCCGCGATTCTGATCGGTGGCCTGGTCTGCCTGGCGCAGGACGACCTGAAGCGGCTGATCGCGTACTCCAGCGTCGGGCACATGGGCTTCGTGCTGCTCGGGATCGCCACGCTCACCGCCACCGGGCTCCAGGCCGCGCTGATCGGCAACATCGCCCACGGCGTCATCACCGCCCTGCTGTTCTTCCTGGCCGGCGCCGTCAAGGACCGCGCGCACACCGGCTCGCTGGCCGAGTTGTCCGGGCTGCGGGAGACCGCGCCCCGGCTGGCCGGGCTGCTCGGCTTCGCGGCCGTCGCCTCGCTGGGGCTGCCCGGCCTGGCCGGGTTCTGGGGTGAGGCGTTCGCCGTGGTGGCCGCCGTGCAGCGGGGCGGCCCACTCTGGCTGACGCTCGCCGTGCTGGCCGCGCTGGGCGGGGCGCTCACCGCCGCGTACTTCCTGCGGCTGCTGCGCCGGGTTTCGCACGGGCGGCCCAGCCCGGCGGTGGCCGGTCTCGCACCCGGCGTGGCCGGCGCGGAACTGACCGCGTGGGCGCCGCTGGTGCTGCTCGCGCTCGCGGTCGGCCTGGCCCCGGCACTGGTCCTGTCCTACGCCTCCGGCCCGGTGGAGGCGCTGCTGGGGGTCGTCCCATGAGCCTGGTGCAGCCTGTCGACAACCTGGCGATGCTGCCGGCGTACCTGGCGGCCGGCACCGCAGTGCTGGTGCTGCTGGTCGACCTGCTGGTGGCGCGTCCCGCCGTCACGGTCGCCGTGGCGGCGCTCGGCGCGACCGGCACCGCGGCCGGCGCGGCACTGGTCGGGGCGGCCGGTGAGCGGCGCACGTTCTGCGTCGGCGACGACTGCTCCTGGGTGTGGAACGGCCGGGCCGCACTGGTCGGGGCCGTGATCGCCCTGCTCACGCTCGGTGTGCTGGCGCTGTCCGGCCCGCTGCTGCGCGCCGGGCGTACCCCGGTCGGCGAGTACTGCTTCCTGCTCGCCTGCGCGATGACCGGTGGCGTCGTGCTCGGCGCGGCAGGTGACCTGATCACGCTGATCGTGGCGCTGGAGACGCTGACGCTTCCGCTGTACGTGCTGGTCGGCCTGCGCCGGGGCAGCCTCGCCGGCGCCGAGGCGGCGGTGACGTTCTTCGTGGTGAGCGTGGTCGCCACCACTGTGACGCTGCTCGGCGCGGCGCTGCTCTACGCGGTCGCCGGCACGCTGCACCTGGACCGGCTCGGCGCCACACTGGCCGCCCGCGACGACCTGACCGACCTGCCGCTGACCGGCGTCGCGGTGGCGCTCGTGGTGGCCGGGCTGGCGTTCAAGGTCGCCGCGGTGCCGTTCCACGCGTGGGCCCCCGCCACGTACGACGGCGCGCCGCTGCCGGTGGCCGCGTACCTGTCGACTGCCTCGAAGCTCGGTGGCGTGGTGGCGCTGCTGGCGGTGGTGCAGCGCGCGCTGCCGGGCGACATGACCGGCCCGGTGCTGGCGGCGCTGGCGGTGCTGACCATGACCGTCGGCAACCTGGTGGCGCTGCGTCAGCGGCGTACCGTGCGGTTGCTGGCCTGGTCGTCGGTGGCCCAGGCGGGGTACATCCTGGCCCCGCTGGGCGCGCTGGCGCTGGCCGCTGGGCGCACCGGCGACGCGCGGGCGGCCGCGTACGCGGCAGCAGTCGCGTACTCGATCTTCTTCGTGCTGCTGGAGCTGGCGGCGTTCGCCGCTGTGGTGGCGCTGCGCCCGGCGGACGGTGACGGCGGCACGCTGGCCGACCTGCGCGGCGCGGCGCGGCGGCACCCGTGGGTGGGCGGCGCGTTCGCGCTGGCCCTGATCGGGCTGGCCGGCCTGCCCCCGGGTCTGGCCGGGCTGTTCGCCAAGGTGACAGTGGTACGCGCGCTGCTGGCCGGGCACGCGGGCTGGCTGGCGCTGGTGGTGGCGCTGAACGCGGTGATCGGCCTGGCGTACTACCTGCGGCTCACCGCCTCGCTCTACGCGACGCCTGCGGGCGCGGCGGTGGTCCGCCCCGCGCGGACCGTGGCGCTGGCGCTCGGCGCGGCCACCGTGGCGGCGGTGGTGATCGGTTTCGCACCGCAGCTGGCGCTGGACGTGGCGGCGCGCTGACCGGTTCGTGCCCTGGTGGGCGACCGCTTCAGCGTGTGCACAGCAACATCCAGCCAACTTTCAGCCATGAGCCGGATGGTTGACGGGTACCGGTGTGTTGAACCGGTCAGCGGGCCTCCCGCAAGGGCCCGTGCACCGAAGGAGAGATCGTGCATTCCAACCGTCTCAAGACCGCAGCGCTGCTCGGCCTGTTGACCTCGCTGATCCTCGCGGTCGGCTACTGGTTCGGCGGTAGCGGCGGTCTCGTCATCGCCGTCGTCGTGTCGTTGCTGATGAACGGCGTCACCTACTTCTACTCCGACAAGCTCGCACTGCGCTCGATGAAGGCGCAGCCGGTCAGCGAGGCACAGTTCCCCGAGCTGTACCAGATGGTGCGGGAGCTCTCCACGCTCGCCGGCAAGCCGATGCCCCGGCTCTACGTGAGCCCGACCTCGCAGCCCAACGCGTTCGCCACCGGCCGGAACCCGGAGAACGCGGCGGTCTGCGTCACCCAGGGCATCGTGGAGGTCCTGGACTACCGGGAGCTGCGTGGCGTTATCGGCCACGAGCTGTCGCACGTCTACAACCGGGACATCCTGATCTCCAGCGTGGCGGCCGGCCTGGCCGGCATCATCACCATGCTGGCCAACCTGGCCTGGTTCATCCCGCTGGGTTCGTCCGACGACGAGGACGGCCCGAACCCGGCCGTGCTGCTGCTCACGCTGATCCTCGGCCCGATCGCGGCCACTGTGATCCAGCTCGCGATCAGCCGGAGCCGGGAGTTCCAGGCCGACAAGTCCGGCGCCGAGCTGAGCCGCGACCCGCTGGCACTGGCCAGTGCCCTCCGCAAGATCCACATGGGTACGCAGGCGCGCCCGCTGGCGCCGCAGGGCCAGCTCGCCAGCACCGCGCACCTGATGATCGACAACCCGTTCAAGCGGGGCGGCGGCATCGCCGCGATGTTCGCCACCCACCCGCCGATGGAGCAGCGGGTGGCCCGACTGGAGCAGATGGCCCGCAACTCCGGGCCGGTGCAGTTCCAGCGCTGACCCGCAAGTACTCCCCGCCGCGCCCGCGTCCCATGACGCGGGCGCGGTGGTGTGTCCGGGCACAATGCGTTTCCCCCGGTCATCACACGCCGTTAGGGTCGAAACGTCTCCCACTCATTACTCCCATGGAGGTCTGACAGTGGCCGCACTGCGCCAGTACCAGGGCGTCTGGCGGATCCCTGGCGCGCCGATGCTGCTGGTCCTCGGCATCATCGGCCGGCTCGGGATCGGCATGACCCCGCTGGCGCTGCTGCTCGTCGTCGAGCAGGTCACCGGCCGGTACTCCCTGGCCGCCGTCGCCGGCGGCATCTACGCGCTCTCCGGCGCCGCGCTCAGCCCGGTCGCCGGCCGGATCGCCGACCGGGTCGGCCCCACCCCCGTGCTGCTGGCCACCGCGCTGGCCCACCCGCTCGCCCTGATCGGGCTGCTCGTCGCCACCCGCTCCGACACCGGTAACCTCGGGCTGATCTACCTGGGGGCGGGCCTGGCCGGTGCCACGTACCCGCCGCTCACCGCCGCGATCCGGGGCGCCTGGAACGACCTCACCGCCCCCGCCACCGGCCGGGCCCACCTGCGCAACACCGCGCTCGCCGCCGAGACCACCCTCTTCGAGGTCGTCTTCGTGATCGGCCCGCTGCTGGTGGCCGGCTTCGTGCTGTTCGCCGACGCCTCCGCCGCGCTCGTCGGCGCCGCCGTGGTCACCCTGGTCGGCACCGGCGCCGTCGCGTTCGGCCGGGTCATGCAGGGCTGGCGCCCGCACTCGCGCGAGCATCACGCCCGGGGCCTCGGCCCGCTGCGGATCGGCGGCTTCCCCGCGCTGCTGCTCTGCGTGGCCAGCCTCGGCATCGCGTTCGGCGCCTCCGGCGTCATCGTCCCGGCCTTCGCCGGGAACTCCGGCGCCGACGACCCGGAGAGCCTGGCCGGCGTGCTGCTCGCCGTCTGGGGCATCGGCAGCGCCATCGGTGGTGTCTGGTTCGGCGTACGCAAGCCCGCCGCCAACATGACCCGCCAGTTCGCCTGGCTGCTCGGCGCCGTGGCGGCCAGCTTCGCCGTCTTCGCGGTGATGCCCGGCCCGGCCGCGCTCGGCGTCGCGCTGGTGCTCGGCGGCGCGGCCATCGCCCCCGCGCTCACCCTGGAGAACACGCTGGTCGGGCGGATCACCCCGGCCGGCATGCTCAACGAGGCGTACACCTGGGTGGTGACCATGTCGGTCGCGGCGAGCGCCGCCGGCGGCTCGATCGCCGGACTGATCATCGACCACGCCGGCGGCGTGTCCTGGGCGTTCATCTTCGCCGGGGTGGCGGTCGCCGTCGGGGCCGCGGTCGCCGCGCTGCCCGCCGGGCCGATCACCCGGGCGGAGGCCACAGCGGTACGCACCGAGCAGTCACTGGCCGCCTGACCGGCGGCGTCCGGGTGGGCCGGATCAACGTACGAACCGCGCTCCGCGACCATCAGCAGCCGGAGTACCTCCATGATCGCCTGCAACAGGTTCCGCCCAGCCGGCGATAGTGAGGTGTGACGAGCCAGATACAACCGTCTGATCAAGATCTGTGGTCGGCTATCGCAGCCAGTGACGAGATCGCTTTCGGCCGGCTTTTCGACCGGTACGCACGGGCGGTGTACAACCACGTGTTCCGGCTCACTGGCTCCTGGACGCTCGCGGAAGACGTTACGCAATCGACCTTCCTGGTCGCGTGGCGGAGGCGGGGCGAAGCGGGCCCGGTCGACGGGTTGGTACTGCCCTGGCTGCTTGTGGTCGCTACCAATGCGACCCGTACCGAATGGCGTTCCGCTCGGCGGTGGTTGGCAGCCCTGCGTAGGTTGCCGCCGGAGCGGGAGGTCGACGCAGACCTGGCCGGCGACGTAGCCGGGCGGCTCGATGACGAACGACAGATGGCCAAGATTCTGGCGGTGGTCCGCCGACTCCCGCGCGCAGAACGCGAAGCGGTTGCCCTGTGCCTCTGGTCCGGCGTGCCGTACGGCGAGGCGGCGAAAGCCCTCGGAATCAGCGAAGGCGCGGTCCGTTCGCGCGTGAGTCGCGCACGAGCCCGGCTGGCCCGGCTGGTCGCTGACGACAACAAGCAGGAGGAGGAACGATGAGAGACGTTCTCGACGCGCCTACTGAGCGGGACCTGCCGCCCGCCAAGGCAGCGCGAATGCGGGCGGATCTTATGAGGTCGATCCACCGGCCGCGATCCCGCACAGCGGTGCGACTGGGGATCGCCACCATGGCGGCCACCGCAGCGGTGGTGGTCGGCGTGGCGGTGGCGCCGACCAACGACGACGTGCAGCATCTGGCGATGGGCCCGCACGAGCTGTCACCGGCGCTGCGCCAGGCGATTGAGCAGTGCCTGTCGTGGAACGCGCAGGCTGAGCGAATTCCGGTGTCGATGGGTCAGCTGGCCGTGGCCGCTGAACAGGACCACCGCGCCGTGGCACTGTTCATGACGGAGACCGGGTATCTTACCTGTGATGTCTCAACGCCCTCAGGCGAAGAGGCCAGTGGGGGTGTCGGCGGGGAACGCGACTGGCCACAACAGAGCTGGTTGCCCGGCCCGGTCCAACGACTCCTACTCACGTCGACCGAAGCAGATGGCGGTGACGTCACCGTGACTGGCCGGGTCAGCCCTCGGGTACATCGGCTGGTACTCGAACACGGCGACGGGCACACGACCACGGCACGACTGAGTTCCGGCGTGTTCGGCCTGGTCACCGAGGGCGGCACTGTCAGGCAGGATGCTGAGCTGGTCAGCTACGACGCCAGTGGCACCGAGATTGACCGGCGCCTGTTGTTTCGGCCGTCCGACGAGTTCGATCACTGCTACACCGACTCATCCGGCAAGGTCGTCTACGGCAAGCCTGGCACTGACTGCCTGTCGGCCGAGCGCTGGAGTCGATAGGCAAGCCCTTCGGACCGGAGTGGTCGCCGTGTCCGAGACGGCGACCATCGGCGGTCCTTGCATCCGAGGGGTCAGAGCGTGCTGCGGTCGCGGGCAGGTCGACGAGGACCAGGCTCAAGCCGTGTCCAGGTCGTCGGAGGCCGATCGTGGGCGACCGACGACGACCACTGGCGACGACGTCCACTCAGGTGGCAAGGCCTGGCCGGCCCGATGATCAGGCCGGCCAGAGTCCCTTACCTGTAGTTGGTGAACTGGAGCGCCAGCCCGAAGTCCTCGCCCTTGAGCAGCGTGATGACGGCCTGGAGGTCGTCCTTCTTCTTCCCGGTGACGCGGAGCTGGTCGCCCTGGATCTGCGCCTGCACGCCCTTCGGGCCCTCGTCGCGGATCTTCTTGCTGATCGCCTTGGCCTTGTCGGAGTCGATGCCCTGCACCACCTTGGCGTCGATCTTGAAGATCTTGCCCGACGGGCGGGGCTCGCCGGCGTCGAGCGACTTCAGCGAGATGTTCCGCTTGATGAGCTTCTCCTTGAAGACCTCAAGCGCCGCCCGCACCCGCTCCTCGGTCTCCGCTTGGAGGCTGATCGCCTCCTCGCCCGACCAGGTGATCTCCGCGCCGGTGCCGCGGAAGTCGAACCGCGTCGAGAGCTCCTTCTCCGACTGCCGGAGGGCGTTGTCGACCTCCTGCCGGTCGACCTTGCTCACGATGTCGAACGACGGGTTCGCTGCCATGCTCATGCTCCTGCTGTCCGGCGGTCTGTCCTGGTCCGTCCCGCGCTGACCAGCGTGGGACCTCCTGACGGTACCCGGTTGCGGTGGGGCAGGGGACAACCGCTATCCTTGCTTCCGCCGCCGCGTTGCGACGCGGTGGTGTGCCCTGGCGGGTTGCCCGAGCGGCCAATGGGAGCGGACTGTAAATCCGTCGCGAAAGCTTCAGAGGTTCGAATCCTCTACCCGCCACCAGGTGCAGATGCGGCCCCTGAACAGCAGAGATGCTGATCGGGGGCCGTTGTCGTTCGTCTGGCCGAGTCCGGCTGAGTCCAGCCGTTGACGACTGGTTGTGGGGCAGACGGCGAGCAGGTCGATCTTGACCCGCGGAGGGCTCTTCCGGGGCTGCGACCGCTGGGGTTGGTGGCCTGGGCCCAGTCTGGCGGAGGCCGTGCGTGTAGCGATCGGATGAGGGGTCCGCGGTGAGGTGTCGCCGGCTGTGGGAGAGGGGCCGGGGGCAATCCAGTCCCGGGATTGGACTGGCGCGGCGGCCGGAAGCCTGACCGTCGACGAGGCCGACCGGTCGGCTTCCCTACCGCCTGGCCGTGATCGTGCCGCCGGCCGGATTAGCGTCATGCAGCCGCCTCGCTCTGGCTGAACGCTGGCGTCCCGCCAACCGAGGCCGCCCGGCGCCCGGGCCACGGCGTCGCCGTCCTGCTCCGCGTCTACGCCAACTGCATCGACGGCGGCGACGACACCATGAACGACAAGATCAGCGACGCCCTCGGATGATCCACGGCACCCGTCCGCGCGCTCGACTGGGCAGGATGTGCGAGTGATGACAGGAATGCTCGGCCTCGTGCTGCTGGTCGCGCTGGGCTCGGTTGCGGGTTTCGCCCTGGTGTACCTGGTGGTATCGCTCTGGCGGTTGGTGGGGCGTGGGGTCACCTCCTTGCCGCGTGCTTTGAAGTCTCTGACGATCGAGCCGTCGCCGGGAGGGGCCTTCAACGACTCCCGGGACGTGTGGCCGATGCCGAAGGACGACTGATCGGGGATGTACTCGGTTGACCGGGAAGCTGTGGAGGATGAGCCGTTGAGCACCGAGCATGGCAAGGCGCTGACCAGAACGGCCGTCCGACTCTGTCGCCGAGGTCTAGCGCTGGCTGCCGTCGCACTTGCCCTCGCTGGCTGCGCTGACTCAACCGAGCAAGGTCGACAGGAAGCCAAGGACATGGCGCTGCGGGCCGCGGAGGTCTATACCCGCGACGCCGAGGTCGCCGCGATCAGTCGCACCGAACTGGGCGACGGATCCGTGCGCTACTTGCGCGGGCATCTGGCACGGTCAAACGAACAGGTGTTGGACTCCTGGAGCAGGTCCGGCATGGCCAAGTCGGGTCCGGTGGTCGGCTGGGTGGACGTTGCACTTACCCGTACGTCGTCTGACAGCGTGTTCTCCAAGGGTGCCACGGTGACCACCTGCATCCGCTTCGAGGTGTCCTGGTCTGACCGTGACGGCGCCCAGTACTCGCACCACGTCAAGGACTGCCCAGCGGACATGTCGCCGCCGCCGGCCCAATAGTCAGCACCGTGCCCACCCGTGGCCACAGTCGCGCGACAGCCGGGGTGTCTGACCATGGTGGGCGGCTGGTCGACGAGAGGTCTTCGAGGCGTCGAAGGTGAATGCCGTCCGCGATCGGGGTGGGCGTCCGGCGCGGATATCCGGCCGGCTGATGATTCACTCGGTTCTCCTGGCGTGAAACCTTGCCTCAGCCATCGATGATGGTGGAGGCTGTCCGGGGACGGCCGAGGGGAGCGCCGACGCTATCTACTGTGGCCGTGGCCGGGTGTCGACTGGCTGACGGGTGAATCAGGCGCTAAGCGTGGTTTACGCGCGAAGTCGTTGTGCGCGCCTTCCGTAGCGGCTGCGGGGCTGATCGTGACGGTATGCTGGGCCGGAGGGTGAGCCACGCCTGTCGAACGGATGATTTCCCTGCCACTGGCCCTGCACGAGGGCTTGCGCAGCTTTTGCGCGTGAGCGGGGTGTGGCACGATCGTGGAACCTTCACGATGGCTGTAACTCTCCCGACAGGAGCAATCATGTCTGGTCGTAGGCTGGGCCGGCTGTTTGGCTCGCTCCTCCTCGTCTCCGCCGCCCTGGGCGTTTCGGTAGTCAGTGCGAAGTCCGGCCTGGGTGACCTCCGCCTCCTCGACTACGTCTGGGTCTGAACACCGACCCGGGCTGACGTCCACGGAGACGGAAGCTGGTGGGCCCTGCCCGCCGGACAGGGAGTGGGATGAGCGGGCGAGACAACCCGAGGCGTAGACCCTCCGAGGACGCCTGGATAATCACCGCACCGCTCGCCCTGGTGGCGGTGGCTTGTTCGACAGTCACCGGACTGATCGCGAAGCCGCCCATCGGCGGGTGGCTTCCGGCAGTGCTGCTCCTGGCGCTGATGATCGTCGCCAGCGGGCCGGTCGTCGGGGTGGTCATCCGGAGGCAGTCGCTCGGGATGACGCTCACCGAGCTGCCGTTGGTGCTCGCCTTCTACTTCCTGCCGCCGCTCACCGTCGTCCTGATCTACACGCTGTCCTCGCTCGTGACGCACCTGCGTCACCGGTTGTCGGCGCCGAAGCTCTGGTTCAACGTCGCGCGTGCCGCGGCGGGCACGTCGGTCGGTGCCCTGGTGCTGACCATCCTGCCGCCGACCGAAGGCGTGGGCCCCGCCACCTGGCTGGGCCTCTGCCTCGCGGTGGCGATGGTGATCCTGGTGAGCCTCACCTCGATCGCCGCGGTCCAGACCCTGCTCATCGGGTGGCACGCCGGCCGGGAGACGTTCCGCGCGCTGCGTTCGGGCGTGCTGACCAACGGCATCAACGTGTCGGCCGGCCTGATCGTGCTGATGCTGCTGGAGCAGTCCTGGTGGTCCCTGGTGCCGCTGGCCGCGCTGGCCGCGGGGCTGGTGGCGGTCTACCGGTCGTACACCGAGTTCTTCCAGCAGCACCGCACGCTCAGCGGCATGTACGAGCTGAGCCGGGCGATCTCGGCCAGCGGCCAGGACGGCACACTCGCGGACGCCCTGCTGGGCCGTGTCCGTGGGCTGATGCAGGCGGAGTACGCGACGTTGTGGCTGCCCGCCCAGGGCCGGCACCCGGAGACCCTGCTCACCGCGCGAGTCGACGACCCTGGCCTGCTGGACACCGCCCCGACCGGCGTCGAGCTGCGCCAGCGGGCGATGCAGAAGGCCCGCCCGGTCACTGTCGGCCGTGGCGTGTGCAGCGATCCGGAGTTCCGGGCGAGCCTGGCCGAGCAGGGCGTCAAGGACACGATCATCGTCCCGTTGCGCTCGGGCCGGGTGGTGATCGGGACGCTCGAGGTGACCAACCGGCTGGTCGACCCCTCGCACTTCACCTCGCGCGACGTCGCGGTCCTGGAGACGGTGGCGGCGCACGCCGCTGTCGCCCTGGAGAACTCGCGCCTGGTCGACCGGCTGCGGCACGACGCCGACCACGACACGCTCACCAAGCTGCCCAACCGGCGGCGGCTGACCGCCGCGGTGGCCGAGGCGGTGAAGATCGGCGCGCCGGGCGAGGTGGTCGCGTTGCTCCTCTTCGACGTCGATCGGCTCCGCCAGGTGAACGAGTCGCTCGGCCACGCCGCCGGGGACAAGGTGCTCGTCGAGGTGGCCGAGCGCCTGCGCGCCTGCTCGCCGTCCTCGGCGCTGGTCGGCCGGGCCGGTGGCGACGAGTTCCTGGTGACGCTCCGGTTGGAGAGCACCGAGGCGGCCCTGGAGCTGGCGGCCCAGCTCCGGGAGCAGATCCGCGACGAGATGGTCTTCGACGCGCTCACCGTGGACGTGGACACGGTGGTCGGCGTGGCGGTCCACCCTGACCACGGCAGCGACGCGGTGGCACTGTTGCAGCGCGTCGACCTGGCGGCCAGCGCCGCCAAGTCGGTCCCGGGCAGCGTGCAGCTCTACAGCCCGGGGCTGGAGTCGAGGTCGCTGCGCCGGCTCGGGCTCGCCGGCGACCTGCAGCGGGCGCTGGAGGAGGGCGAGCTGGAGGTCTACTTCCAGCCCAAGGTCACGCTGCGGGACCGCCGCCTGGTGGGCGTGGAGTGCCTGGCCCGGTGGGAGCACCCGGCGCACGGCACTGTCGCGCCGGACGACTTCGTGGCGGTGGCCGAGCACACCGGCCAGCTCGGCCGGCTCACCGAGTTCGTGCTCCGGGAGAGCCTGCGGCGCAGCCGCGACTGGAGCCACGGCGAGCAGCCGCTCTCCGTGGCGGTCAACCTCGCCGCGCGTACGCTCACCGACCAGCACTTCCCTGCGCTGGTACGCGATCTGCTGGCCGAGTACGGCGTGCCGCCTCAGCGGCTGACGCTCGAGGTCACCGAGGCCGGCGTGCTGGACGGCGCCGAACGTCCCATCTCGACCTTGCGCAGCCTCCGTGACCTCGGTGTCCGTCTCTCGGTGGACGACTTCGGCACCGGCAACTCGTCCCTGGCCCAGCTGCGCCGGCTGCCGGTGCACGAGGTCAAGGTGGACCGGTCGTTCGTGCAGGGCATGGCGACCGATCCGGGTGATCTGGCGATCGTGAACGCGGTGGTGACGCTGTCCCAGCAGTTCGGCCTGGCGGTGGTGGCCGAGGGTGTGGAGAGCGAGCTGATGCTGGAACTCCTGCAGGACATCGGCTGCGAGATCGGCCAGGGCTTCCTGTTCAGCCGCCCTCTGCCGTACGAGCGGCTGGAGGCGTGGTTCGGCGCCCAGGTCGACCCGGAAACGGTGGTCGCGGGGGAGCTGCCGCGGCTGCGAGTGGTGCCCTGAGCAGGGGCGACGCCTGCCTGGGGGATCCGATTTCACCTCGGCGACGCGGTCGTGTACTGTTTCCTCTGCGCGACACCCCCAGGGTGATCGGGCAGGCCCCCTTAGCTCAGTCGGCAGAGCGTCTCCATGGTAAGGAGAAGGTCTACGGTTCGATTCCGTAAGGGGGCTCAGAGGGTCCGGCTGGACCCGCCACGGCGGTGTAGCTCAGATGGTAGAGCAAGCGGCTCATAATCGCTGTGTCGCCGGTTCAAGTCCGGCCACCGCTACTCTCGTCCTCCGGGTACGCCCCGGTGGTCGGTGGGACGGGCGCCACAGGGCGCCCACTTTGCATGTCCGCGTCGTCAGCGCGTAGGCTGGCACGCCGTAGTTGTTCCTGAGCGAGGAAGGCACTCCGCCGTGGCGAAGGCGACCGATGTTCGGCCGAAGATCACTTTGGCGTGTGTGGAGTGCAAGGAGCGCAACTACATCACGCGCAAGAACCGCCGTAACGACCCGGACCGCATCGAGCTGAAGAAGTTCTGCCCCCGGGACGGCAAGCACACCGTCCACCGCGAGACCCGCTGACCCGCGACCGGCGCTGCCGGTCCGCACCAGCTTTTCTCGAACGCCGATCCACCTGACGGGTGACCTCCGGGCCGCCCGACCGGGCGGATCGGCGTTCGTGTTTTGCGTGTAGGTTCGGCGACATGTCCCTGGACCCGTCCTTCGTCGGCCGGACGTACCCGCCGACCGCCCCCTACCAGGTGGGCCGAGAAAAGATCCGCGAGTTCGCCACCGCCATCGGCGCGACCGACCCGGCCCACCACGACCCGGAGGCGGCCCGGTCGCTCGGCCACCCCGACGTGGTGGCCCCGCCGACGTTCCCGGTGGTCGTCACGATGGCCGCGAGCCGGCAGATCGTCGAGGACCCGGCGCTCGGCGTCGACTACAGCCGTGTGGTGCACGGCGACCAGCGGTTCGCGTACACCCGGCCGGTGGTGGCCGGGGACGAGCTGGTGTGCGTGAGCACCATCGAAGAGGTCACCAGCCGGGGCGGGCACGGTTTCCTGACCACCCGCACCGATGTGAGCACGGTGGACGGCGAGCCGGTGGTCGCCGTCTGGTCCAAGATCGTCGTACGCGGGGAGGCCTGAGGACATGGAGCTGCCCACCCAGACGTACCGGGTGACCCGCGCGGACCTGGTCCGCTACGCGGGCGCCTCGGGCGACTTCAACCGGATCCACTGGAGCGACCGCGTCGCCACCGCCGTGGGGCTGCCGGGCGTCATCGCCCACGGCATGTTCACCATGGCCCTGGTCGGCCGGGCGGTGACCGGCTGGGCCGGCGCGCCGGACGCGGTGGTCGACTTCGGCGTCCGGTTCACCCGCCCGGTGGTCGTCCCGGACACCGACGAGGGCACCGAGATCGAGGTGTCCGCAGTGGTCAAGGAGATCACCGCAGAGGGCCTGACCAGGCTCGACATCACCGCCACCTGCCAGGGTGAGAAGGTGCTGTCGCAGGCCCGGGCACTGATCCGCACGGCGCGCTGAGGGCCCGCCCGACGCGCGAGGGGCAGACCGGTTGGGAAAGTCGCACGACTACCCGTACACTGGTCCGCCGTGGGGCAAGTGACCCCCGCTCGGCACTGTGTGTCCGGGTGGAGGTGAGTTGCCGCACAGGGGTGTAGCTCAATTGGCAGAGCAGCGGTCTCCAAAACCGCAGGCTGCAGGTTCAAGTCCTGTCACCCCTGCGCCTCAGGCCTGACCGTTCCGTGGGTCGCGCCGCCCTCACCGGCGGCGTCCGGCCCGTGGTGGTGGCACCGGTGGGGTGGTTCCGAGGCGCTCGGGCCCTCCCGGCCGGTCCGCCGGCCGCGGCCCGTCGCGGGACGGTTGGTCCGGCCGGCGTGACCAACACGCTGCGCACGCCGCCCGGCGTGCGACCCCATACCCCGCACGGAGGGCGAAGTGGCCAAGAGCAAGCGCCGCGGCGAGGACGACGGCGACGAGCGTCTGAACGACGACGCGACCGTCGACGGCGTGGCCGACGACGACGTGGCCGACGACGACGACGCCACCGACGCGGATGAGCCGGTCTCCCGGGGCGGCACCGCGACCCGTAAGCGGGCGCAGGCCGAGCCGGCCGAGGGCCGGAAGACCCGTAAGGACACCGAGCGGATCGGGCTGTTCGCCCGCATCGCGCGGTTCTTCCGCGAGGTCGTGGCAGAGCTGCGTAAGGTCATCTGGCCGACCCGCAAGGAGCTGCTGACCTACACCGCCGTGGTGGTCACCTTCGTCGCGGTGATGCTGGCGATCGTGGCCGGCCTGGACTACGGCTTCGCCAAGGCGGTGCTGTGGGTCTTCGGCGAGTCCAGCTGACCTGCGGACAGCGATACTGACGGAAGTGAGCGAGCGTGCCTGAGTACGACGAGACCGCCGGAACCCCGGACGAGCAGTCCGCGGTGGCGACGGCGGCCAACAACGAGTCGGTCGAGGCCGCCAGCGAGCCGGAGTTCCCGACCACCGAGCCGGCCCCGGAGGAGGACTTCGACCCGGTCGCCGAGCTGCGCCAGAAGCTGCGCTACGCGCCCGGCGACTGGTACGTGGTGCACTCGTACGCCGGCTACGAGAACAAGGTCAAGACCAACCTCGAGACCCGGATCACCTCCCTCGACATGGAGGACTTCATCTACCAGGTCGAGGTGCCGACCCGGGAAGAGGTCGAGGTCAAGAACGGCAAGCGGTCGCAGGTCCAGGCGAAGGTCTTTCCGGGCTACATCCTGGTCCGGATGGAGTTGACCGCCGAGTCCTACTCCTGCGTCCGGAACACCCCGGGGGTCACCGGCTTCGTCGGCGCGACCGACCGGGCCGACCGGCCGGCGCCGCTGAGCCTCGACGAGGTGCTCAAGTGGCTGGCCCCGGCGGTCGAGACCGAGCAGAAGAAGGCCAAGCCCGAGGTCAAGGTCCTCGACTTCGAGGTCGGCGACTCGGTCACCGTCACCGACGGCGCGTTCGCGTCGCTGCCGGCGACGATCAGCGAGATCAACGCCGATCAGCAGAAGCTCAAGGTGCTGGTGTCGATCTTCGGCCGGGAGACGCCGGTCGAGCTGAACTTCAACCAGGTCGCCAAGATCTGACGTACGTCGGCACCGGCGGCCCGCCCTCTCCGGGGTGGCCGCCGGTGCGCCGTTTCGCCGCCAGCCGACCTCGGCGCGGAGGGTGGCCGACGGCTGCGCTACCCTAGAACGTCGGCTGTCCGCACCGTGCTGACCGTGCGCGCCCGCGGACCGGCGAGAATCCCAGTTCCAAGCCCCAGGAAGAGACATGCCTCCGAAGAAGAAGCTCGTCAAGACGTTCACGCTTCAGCTGCCGGCGGGCCAGGCCACCCCGGCGCCGCCGGTCGGCCCCGCGCTCGGCCAGCACGGCGTGAACATCATGGAATTCTGCAAGTCCTACAACGCGCAGACCGAGTCCCAGCGGGGCGACGTCGTCCCCGCCGAGATCAGCGTCTACGAGGACCGCACGTTCACCTTCGTGCTGAAGACCCCGCCCGCCGCCCGGCTGCTGATCAAGGCCGCCGGCGTGCAGAAGGGCTCGGGCGTCCCGCACAAGGAGAAGGTCGGCTCGGTCACCCGCGCCCAGCTGCGTGAGATCGCCGAGAAGAAGATGGCTGACCTCAACGCCAACGACATCGACCAGGCCGAGAAGATCATCGCCGGCACCGCCCGGTCGATGGGCCTGACCGTCGCCGACTGACCTCGGCCACCCGCTCCACCCGATCTGTTCGTGGGAGGGCCGCGAGTGACGCGCGCCCGCCAGAGACCACAGGAGTCACCAGAAATGCAGCGCAGCAAGAGCTACCGCAAGGCCGCGGACGTCATCGACCGGTCGAAGCTCTACACCCCGGTCGAGGCCGTCAAGCTGGCCAAGGAGACCACGAACGTCAAGTTCGACGCCACGGTCGAGGTCGCGATGCGCCTCGGCGTCGACCCCCGCAAGGCGGACCAGATGGTCCGCGGCACGGTCAACCTGCCGCACGGCACCGGTAAGACCGCCCGCGTGATCGTCTTCGCCGCCGGCGCGAAGGCCGAGGAGGCCGTCGCCGCGGGTGCGGACGAGGTGGGCACCGACGAACTCGTCGCCCGAATCCAGGGCGGTTGGCTGGACTTCGACGCGGCGATCGCCACGCCCGACCAGATGGCCAAGATCGGCCGGATCGCGCGGATCCTGGGCCCGCGCGGTCTGATGCCGAACCCGAAGACCGGCACCGTGACCATGGACGTCACCAAGGCCGTCTCGGACATCAAGGGCGGCAAGATCACCTTCCGGGTGGACAAGCACTCCAACCTGCACCTGATCATCGGCAAGGCCTCGTTCTCCGAGGCCCAGCTGGTCGACAACTACGCCGCGGTGCTGGACGAGGTGCTGCGCGCCAAGCCGTCCGCGGCCAAGGGCACGTACCTCAAGAAGGTCACCCTCACCACCACCATGGGCCCGGGCGTCCCGGTCGACCCGAAGGTCGTGAAGAACGTGCAGGAGGCCTCGACCGAGGCCTGAGCACCAGCACGTCCCGAACGGGGCTCCGCCACCAGGTCGTGGCGGGGCCCCGTTCGTCTGTCCGTTGTGGCAGTCTCGGCGCATGCGGCTCGACGGCGCGTGGTTCCGCTATCACCGGCACGGCCCGTGGGTGCTGCGGCAGGTCGACGTCGCCATGGATCCGGGCGAGGTCGCTGTCGTGCTCGGCCGCAACGGGGCCGGCAAGTCCACGTTGCTCCAGCTCGCCGCCGGGGTGCTGCGCCCGACCCGGGGCCGGGTCGCCGACCGGCCGCCGGTCGTCGGCTGGGTGCCGGAGCGCTTCCCCGCCGACCAGCCGTTCACCGTCGAGGCCTACCTGACCGCGATGGGCCGCGTCGCCGGTCTCCGTGCTCCGGCCGCCGACCGGGCGGTGCGCCACTGGGTCGAGCGCCTCGGCCTGGCCCGGTTCCACGACGTCCGCCTGCCCCGGCTGTCCAAGGGCACCGCGCAGAAGGTCGGCCTGGCGCAGGCGCTGCTGCGCCCGCCCGGCCTGCTGGTGCTCGACGAACCCTGGGAAGGGCTGGACGCCACCGCCCGTGAGTCGGTCCCCGAGATCATCGGCGAGGTGCTGGCCGCCGGCGGCGCCGTACTCGTCAGCGACCACCGGGGCGAGACCGTCCGGCTGCCCGGCGCCCGGCACTGGTCGGTCACCGACGGCACGGTGACCGAGCAGGCGCCGTCCGCCGGAGCGGCCGTCGCCGTGGTCGAGCTGGCGGTGCCGGCCGCCGGGCTGGCCGCCGCCGTCGCCCGCCTGCGCGCCGACGGCCACCAGATCCTCCGGGTACGCGAGCACGCCGTCCCGCCCCCGGCCACGCACCCGGTCGGCGCCGAGGCCGAGGACTCCGGCCGCCCCGGGCCGGCGCCGGAGGTGGCCCGGTGATCGCGCTGGTCCGGCTGCGGCTGGCCGGGTTCCTGCGTACCGGACGGGCGCTGGCGCCGGTGCTGGCCGGCCTGCTCGTCCTGGGCGTCCTCTACGGCGCCGGCCGGGCCCGGCCGGCGGAGGCCTACGGCGTCTCCGCCGTCGTCCTGTTCCCGGTGCTGGCCTGGCAGACCAAGATCCTGCTGGACGTCGAGCCCGACGTGCAGCGTCGGCTGGCCCGGGTGGTGGCCGGCCCGGCCCGGGAGCGGGCGGCCGGGCTGCTCGCCGCGCTGGTGGCCGGGCTCGCCGTGGTGGTGGTCGCGCTGGCGCTGCCGTGGCCGCTCGGCGGGGTGACAGCGGCCGCCGGGCCGGGGGAGCGGCCGGCCCTGGTGGGGGTGGCGCTCGGGCTCTGGGCGCACCTGCTCGCCCTGCCCGCGGCGGTGGCGCTCGGTGCGCTGGCCAGCCGGGCCGTGACCCGCAGCGCCGGCTACGGGGTGGCGGTGCTGGTCACCGGTGCGGTCGGGGTGGTGGTGCTGGGGCTCTCCGGCTCGGTCGCGCCGTGGCTGGCCCCGCCGGTCATGGCGACCGCGCGGGCGGTCACCGGGCCGGTCGCCACCGGCGCCGGTCTGCTGCTCACCGGCTGGGCGGCGCTCTGGGCGGCGGTGGGGCTCACCGGCTACGCCTGGGCCCGCCGCACCCGGGCCTGAGCCGCGGTGACCGGGCGCACCCGGGGGCGATTTGGCGCTCCGGTCCCGGTCGCGTAACCTGGGGCGGTAGTTCCACCCAGAGACCGCTGGTCACCGTGCTCCGGCACGGTCGAAGGTTCCGCGACGACGGGCGACCCGCGCAGGGCGGTAAGCGTAATTCGGTGTCATGCACGGTCCGCCGACTGTGCCAGTGCCGCCGGCCCTCGCCCCGCGCGCCCTGCGCCGGGGCTTTTTCGTTGTCGTGACGCCTCCGCCGCCGTCGCCGAGCCCTGGCTCGTCGCCGGCGTACCAGCTCCGAGTAACGAGAGAGGAGGGACATGGCGGACAAGCCGATCCGGGCCGACAAGGCCACGGCCGTCGCCGAGCTGACCGAGAGCTTCCGCAACGCGGGAGCGACGGTGCTCACCGAGTACCGCGGGCTCACGGTTTCGCAGCTCACCCAGCTGCGGCGCTCGCTCGGCAAGGAGACCAGCTACATGGTCGCGAAGAACACGCTTGCCAAGCGTGCCGCGGCCGATGCGGGCATCTCCGGCCTCGACGAGCTGTTCTCCGGTCCTACCGCGCTGACTTTCGTTTCGGGCGACGTCGTCGAGGCGGCGAAGGGCCTTCGCGACTTCGCGAAGGCCAACCCGAAGCTCGTCATCAAGGGCGGTGTCTTCGAGGGCAAGGCCATTTCCGCGGCCGAGGTCACGAAGCTCGCCGACCTGGAGTCCCGCGAGGTGCTGCTGGCCAAGCTGGCCGGCGCGATGAAGGGCAACCTGAGCAAGGCCGCGGCCCTGTTCCAGGCGCCGCTCTCCAAGGCCGCCCGCGCGGCGGCCGCCCTGGCGGACAAGAAGCGCGAGCAGGAGGGCGCCGAGGCGGCCTGAGGCCACCCGGCGCACCACATTCTTAGTTTTCACGTTTAGAAAGGACGCCAGACATGGCGAAGCTCAGCACTGACGAGCTGCTCGACGCGTTCAAGGAGATGACGCTGATCGAGCTCTCCGAGTTCGTGAAGCAGTTCGAGGAGACCTTCGAGGTCACCGCGGCCGCTCCGGTCGCCGTGGCCGCGGGTGCCCCGGCCGCCGGCGGCGCCGCCGCCCCGGCCGAGGAGGAGAAGGACGAGTTCGACGTCGTCCTCGACGCCGACGGTGGCAAGAAGATCCAGGTCATCAAGGTCGTGCGTGAGCTGACCGGCCTGGGCCTCAAGGAGGCCAAGGACCTGGTCGAGGCCGCGCCGAAGGCCGTCCTGGAGAAGGTCAACAAGGAGACCGCCGAGAAGGCCAAGGCCAAGCTCGAGGGCGAGGGCGCCAAGGTCACCATGAAGTGACCTTGCTCCACCTGACGCGCGTCCGGCTCACGTGAGCCGGGGCACACCGCGTCGCGGCGGGCGGTGATCCGGAATCGGATCACCGCCCGCCGTGTTGGTGGTCCCGGACGGCAGCGGTGTGAGCAGGGCGTACGACGGCCCGTGTGCCGGCCGGTCAGTGACGTCTGTCGGTAGCCCGTCGGTGGGAAAGACACCCCGACCGGTAACCGGCCCTTGACGCGGCACCGGCCTGCCAGGCACGCTGGCATCAGCAAGACTTTCCGCGCTTGCAACGGCCGCCTCTCGGGTAATGGCAACGGCAGCACAGCCGCCGCAACACCCGAGCGGACCGGCAGGAGCGTCGCGTTCCGAGCGGCCCGGACGACCCGGTTTTCCGAGGTCCCAGGGCTTGTTCCGCGACGACCTGCGGGGTGGGCTGGACAGCGGTTAGCCTCTCGGCTACACTGCTAGTTTGCGCTGCCTTCCGACTTGACCCCTGCTCGGAAATGTCCGTTTACGGATATTTCTGGTGGGGTCATTGGAGTGCACGCGTACCAGCCGTTCTGCAGCACCGGTCCTCGGAAGGACGCATCTTGGCAGCTTCCCGCCCTGCGAAGACCAGTCGTACGTCGAGCGCTTTCGCGCCCCGCCGAGTTTCTTTCGGTCGGATCACCGAACACCTCGAGGTCCCCAACCTCCTCGCCATCCAGAACGAGTCCTTCGACTGGCTCGTCGGCAACGAGGCTTGGCAGGGCCGGTCGGCGGACGACCCGCACGCACGCTCGGGTCTCGCGGAGATCCTCGACGAGATCAGTCCCATTGAGGACTTCTCCGGCACCATGTCGCTCTCCTTCTCGGCTCCGCGCTTCGACGAGGTCAAGGCCTCGATCGAGGAGTGCAAGGAGAAGGACCTCACCTACTGCGCGCCGCTGTTCGTGACCGCGGAGTTCACCAACAACACCACTGGCGAGATCAAGAGCCAGACCGTGTTCATGGGTGACTTCCCGATGATGACGCCGAAGGGCACCTTCATCATCAACGGCACCGAGCGCGTCGTCGTCAGCCAGCTCGTCCGCTCGCCTGGCGTCTACTTCGACAAGCAGCCGGACAAGACGTCCGACCGCGACCTCTCCAGCGTCAAGGTCATCCCGAGCCGGGGTGCCTGGCTGGAGTTCGACATCGACAAGCGCGACACGGTCGGCGTTCGTATCGACCGCAAGCGCCGCCAGGCCGTCACCGTCCTGCTCAAGGCCATCGGGTGGTCCGCGGAGCGCATCCGCGAGAAGTTCGGCTGGTCCGAGCTGATGATGACCACGCTCGAGAAGGACCACATCGCCGGGCAGGACGAGGCGCTGCTCGACATCTACCGGAAGCTCCGCCCTGGCGAGCCGCCGACCCGTGAGAACGCCCAGACCCTGCTCGACAACCTCTTCTTCAACCCGAAGCGGTACGACGTCGCCAAGGTCGGGCGCTACAAGTTCAACAAGAAGCTCGAGGTGGGAGTGCCGATCACCACCGGCACGCTCACCGAGGACGACATCGTCGCCACCGTGGAATACCTCTGCCGGCTGCACGCCGGTGAGGAGGGCTACGAGGCCGACGACATCGACCACTTCGGCAACCGTCGCCTGCGTACCGTGGGCGAGCTGATCCAGAACCAGGTCCGGGTGGGTCTCTCCCGGATGGAGCGGGTCGTCCGCGAGCGGATGACCACCCAGGACGTCGAGGCGATCACGCCGCAGACCCTGATCAACATCCGCCCGGTGGTGGCGGCGATCAAGGAGTTCTTCGGCACGTCGCAGCTGTCCCAGTTCATGGACCAGACCAACCCGCTGGCGGGCCTGACCCACCGGCGCCGGCTGAGCGCGCTCGGCCCGGGTGGTCTGTCCCGTGAGCGGGCCGGCTTCGAGGTCCGGGACGTGCACCCGTCCCACTACGGCCGGATGTGCCCGATCGAGACGCCGGAAGGCCCGAACATCGGCCTGATCGGCGCGCTCTCCACGTTCGCCCGGGTCAACCCGTTCGGCTTCATCGAGACGCCGTACCGGAAGGTCATCGACGGCCGGGTCACCGACCAGATCGACTACCTGACCGCGGACGAGGAGGACCGGTTCGTCAAGGCGCAGGCCAACGCCCCGCTGAAGTCGGACGGCACCTTCGCCGAGGACCGCGTCCTGGTCCGCCGTAAGGGCGGCGAGACCGAGGACGTCGCGCCGGGCGCCGTGGACTACATGGACGTGTCGCCGCGGCAGATGACCTCGGTCGCCACCGCGATGATCCCGTTCCTGGAGCACGACGACGCCAACCGCGCGCTCATGGGCGCGAACATGCAGCGTCAGGCGGTGCCGCTGGTCAAGGCCGAGGCCCCGCTCGTGGGTACGGGCATGGAGTACCGCGCGGCAGTGGACGCCGGTGACGTGGTCGTCGCCGAGGTCGGCGGCGTGGTCGAGGACCTCTGCGCGGACTACATCACGGTCCACCAGGACGACGGCCACCGCCGGACGTACCTGCTGCACAAGTTCCGCCGCTCCAACGCCGGCTCCTGCGTCAACCAGAAGCCGGTCGTCTTCGAGGGCGACCGCGTCGAGGCCGGCCAGGTCGTCGCCGACGGTCCGTGCACCGACGAGGGCGAGATGGCGCTCGGACGCAACCTGCTGGTGGCGTTCATGTGCTGGGAGGGCCACAACTACGAGGACGCGATCATCCTGTCGCAGCGCCTCGTGCAGCAGGACGTGCTCACCTCGATCCACATCGAGGAGCACGAGGTCGACGCCCGGGACACCAAGCTCGGCCCGGAGGAGATCACCCGCGACATCCCGAACGTCAGCGAGGAGATGCTCGCCGACCTCGACGAGCGCGGCATCATCCGGATCGGCGCCGAGGTCGTCCCCGGCGACATCCTGGTCGGCAAGGTCACGCCGAAGGGCGAGACCGAGCTGACCCCCGAGGAGCGGCTGCTCCGCGCGATCTTCGGTGAGAAGGCGCGCGAGGTCCGTGACACCTCGCTGAAGGTGCCGCACGGCGAGACCGGCACGGTCATCGGTGTGCGTACCTTCTCCCGCGAGGACGGCGACGAGCTGCCCCCGGGCGTGAACGAGCTGGTCCGGGTCTACGTGGCCCAGAAGCGCAAGATCCAGGACGGTGACAAGCTCGCGGGCCGCCACGGCAACAAGGGCGTCATCTCCAAGATCCTGCCGATCGAGGACATGCCGTTCCTGGAGGACGGCACCCCGGTCGACATCGTGCTGAACCCGCTCGGTGTGCCGTCCCGGATGAACATCGGCCAGGTCCTGGAGACCCACCTCGGGTGGGTGGCCAAGACCGGCTGGAGCGTGGACGGCGACGACGCCGAGTGGAAGCGCCAGCTCCGCTCGATCGAGGCGCACGAGTCCGAGCCGGACACCAACGTGGCCACCCCGGTCTTCGACGGTGCCCGCGAGGAGGAGATCTCCGGTCTGCTCGAGTCGACCCTGCCCAACCGGGACGGCAAGCAGCTGATCGGGCGTACCGGCAAGGCGCAGCTGTTCGACGGTCGCTCCGGCGAGCCGCTGCCCGACCCGATCGCGGTCGGCTACGTCTACATCCTGAAGCTCAACCACCTGGTCGACGACAAGATCCACGCCCGCTCGACCGGTCCGTACTCGATGATCACGCAGCAGCCGCTGGGTGGTAAGGCGCAGTTCGGTGGCCAGCGCTTCGGTGAGATGGAGTGCTGGGCCATGCAGGCGTACGGCGCCGCCTACGCCCTGCAGGAGCTGCTGACCATCAAGTCCGACGACGTCCTGGGCCGGGTCAAGGTCTACGAGGCGATCGTCAAGGGCGAGAACATCCCCGAGCCGGGCATCCCGGAGTCGTTCAAGGTGCTTCTCAAGGAGCTGCAGTCGCTGTGCCTCAACGTCGAGGTGCTCTCCAGCGACGGCGTGGCCCTGGAGATGCGCGAGACCGACGACGAGGTGTTCCGGGCCGCGGAGGAGCTGGGCATCGACCTGTCCCGGCGCGAGCCGAGCTCGGTCGAAGAGGTCTGAGGCGTGATCCGGGGGCCGGTTCGCCGGCCCCCGGTTCCGCCCGTTAGCTAGCAGTACAGACGACGACATAGGGGACATAGTGCTCGACGTCAACTTCTTCGACGAGCTGCGCATCGGCCTCGCCACCGCTGACGACATCCGTCAGTGGTCCCACGGCGAGGTCAAGAAGCCCGAGACCATCAACTACCGCACCCTCAAGCCGGAGAAGGACGGGCTCTTCTGCGAGAAGATCTTCGGCCCTCAGCGGGACTGGGAGTGCTACTGCGGTAAGTACAAGCGGGTCCGCTTCAAGGGCATCATCTGCGAGCGCTGCGGCGTCGAGGTGACCCGCTCCAAGGTTCGCCGGGAGCGGATGGGGCACATCGAGCTTGCCGCTCCGGTGACCCACATCTGGTACTTCAAGGGCGTGCCGAGCCGGCTGGGCTACCTGCTGGACCTCGCCCCGAAGGACCTCGAAAAGATCATCTACTTCGCCTCGTACGTCGTGACGAGCGTGGACGCCGAAGCGCGTCACCGCGACCTCTCGACCATCGAGAACGAGATCCTGGCCGAGAAGCGGCAGGCGGAGAACAGCCGCGACTCGGAGATCGAGAAGCGGGCCGCCAAGCTGGAGGCCGACCTGGCCGAGCTGGAGGCCGAGGGCGCGAAGGCGGACGTCCGGCGCAAGGTCAAGGAGGGCGGAGAGCGCGAGATGCGCCAGATCCGCGACCGGGCCCAGCGCGAGATCGACCGCCTCGACGAGGTTCTCGACACCTTCCGCAAGCTGGAGCCGAAGCAGCTGGTCACCGACGAGCTGCTCTACCGCGAGCTGCGCGACCGCTTCGGTGAGTACTTCACCGGCAGCATGGGCGCCGAGGCGATCAAGGCCCTGGTCCAGAACATGGACCTTGGGGCCGAGGCGGAGAACCTGCGCGAGACCATCCGCTCCGGCAAGGGCCAGCGGAAGATCCGCGCGCTCAAGCGGCTCAAGGTCGTCGCGGCGTTCCAGAACACCCGGAACTCGCCGCTCGGCATGGTGCTGGACTGCGTCCCGGTCATCCCGCCGGACCTGCGCCCGATGGTGCAGCTCGACGGTGGCCGCTTCGCGACCTCCGACCTGAACGACCTGTACCGGCGTGTGATCAACCGGAACAACCGCCTCAAGCGGCTGATCGACCTCGGCGCGCCCGAGATCATCGTCAACAACGAGAAGCGGATGCTCCAGGAGGCCGTCGACGCGCTGTTCGACAACGGCCGTCGCGGTCGTCCGGTCACCGGCCCGGGTAACCGGCCGCTCAAGTCGCTGTCCGACATGCTCAAGGGCAAGCAGGGCCGGTTCCGCCAGAACCTGCTGGGCAAGCGCGTCGACTACTCCGGCCGTTCGGTCATCGTGGTCGGCCCGAAGCTCAAGCTGCACCAGTGCGGCCTGCCCAAGCAGATGGCGCTGGAGCTGTTCAAGCCGTTCGTGATGAAGCGGCTGGTGGACCTCAACCACGCGCAGAACATCAAGTCCGCCAAGCGGATGGTCGAGCGGCAGCGGCCGGTCGTGTGGGACGTGCTGGAAGAGGTCATCGGCGAGCACCCGGTGCTGCTGAACCGCGCGCCGACCCTGCACCGTCTGGGCATCCAGGCCTTCGAGCCGCAGCTGGTCGAGGGCAAGGCCATCCAGATCCACCCGCTGGTCTGCACCGCGTTCAACGCCGACTTCGACGGTGACCAGATGGCGGTCCACGTGCCGCTGTCCGCCGAGGCCCAGGCCGAGGCGCGGATCCTGATGCTGTCGTCGAACAACATCCTCAAGCCGGCCGACGGCAAGCCGGTCACCATGCCCACCCAGGACATGGTCATCGGTCTCTACCACCTCACCCACCTCACTGCGGGGGGCAAGGGCGAGGGCCGGGCGTTCAGCTCGGACGCCGAGGCGCGGATGGCGTACGACAACGGCGAGCTGCACCTGCAGACGCCGGTCCGGATCCGGCTGCGCGACGTCGTCGGTGTGGACAACGGCGCCGGCGCCGAGCCCTGGACCGCCCCCGAGGGCTGGACCGAGGGCGAGCCGGTGACCGTGGAGACCACGCTGGGCCGGGTCCTGTTCAACGAGACGCTGCCCCCGGGCTACCGCTTCGTGAACTACGAGATCCGCAAGGGCCAGCTCTCCGCGATCGTCAACGACCTCGCCGAGCGCTTCCCGAAGGTGGCCCTGGCGGCCACCCTGGACGGGCTCAAGGAGGCCGGCTTCCACTGGGCCACCTGGTCCGGCGTCACCATCGGCATGGAGGACGTCATCGCTCCGCCGCGCAAGCGGGAGATCCTGGAGCGGTACGAGAAGGAAGCCGACCGGATCGACAAGCAGTACCAGCGTGGTCTGATGACCGCCGAGGAGCGCCGCGGCGAGCTCATCGAGATCTGGACCAAGGCGACGAACGAGGTCGCCAAGGAGATGGACACCGCGCTGCCGCAGGAGAACCCGCTGTGGAAGATGATCCACTCGGGTGCCCGCGGTAACCTGCTCCAGCTCCGGCAGATCGCGGCCATCCGTGGTCTGGTGGCCAACCCGAAGGGTGAGATCATCCCGCGGCCGATCAAGGCCAGCTACCGGGAGGGTCTGTCCGTACTGGAGTACTTCATCTCCACGCACGGCGCCCGGAAGGGTCTCGCGGACACCGCCCTGCGTACCGCCGACTCGGGTTACCTGACCCGGCGTCTGGTGGACGTCTCGCAGGACGTCATCATCCGCGAGGAGGACTGCGGCACCGACCGTGCCATCCCGATGCAGATCGGTGAGCGGATCGACGGCAAGCTGGTCGTGCACGAGCACGCCGAGACCAGCGTGCACGCCCGGACGCTGGCCGACGACATCAAGGGGCCGGACGGCACCGTGGTGGCCCACCGCGGCCAGGACATCAACTCGATCCTGGTGGACGCGATCGTCGCGGCCGGGACGGAGACGGTGCGGGTGCGCAGCGTGCTCACCTGCGAGTCGAAGCTGGGCGTCTGCGGTGCGTGCTACGGCCGCTCGCTGCCGACCGGCAAGACCGTGGACGTCGGCGAGGCGGTCGGCATCATCGCCGCCCAGTCGATCGGTGAGCCGGGTACGCAGCTGACGATGCGTACCTTCCACACCGGTGGTGTCGCGGGTGAGGACATCACCCAGGGTCTGCCCCGTGTCCAGGAGATCTTCGAGGCCCGGGTGCCGAAGGGCAAGGCGCCCATCGCCGACACCCCGGGTCGCATCCGGATCGAGGACGGCGAGCGGTCCCGCAAGATCGTGGTCATCCCGGACGACGGCAGCGAAGAGATCGTCTACGACAAGATCTCGAAGCGGGTCCGGCTCCGGGCGCACGACGGCGACCACGTCGAGGTCGGCGAGAAGCTCACCGAGGGCACCATCGACCCGCACGAGCTGCTGCGCATCCTCGGCCCGCGCGCGGTCCAGGTCCACCTGACCCAGGAGGTCCAGGAGGTCTACCGCTCGCAGGGTGTGCTCATCCACGACAAGCACATCGAGATCATCATCCGCCAGATGCTCAAGCGGGTGACGGTCATCGACTCCGGCTCGACCGAGTTCCTGCCGGGCGTGCTGGTCGACCGGGCGCTGTTCGAGTCGGAGAACCGCCGGCTCGTCGGCGAGGGTGGCGAGCCCGCCGCCGGTCGCCCGGTGCTGATGGGTATCACCAAGGCCTCGCTGGCCACTGACTCCTGGCTGTCGGCGGCCTCCTTCCAGGAGACCACCCGGGTGCTGACGGACGCGGCGATCCACGCCCGCAGCGACTCGCTGATCGGCCTCAAGGAGAACGTGATCATCGGTAAGCTCATCCCGGCCGGTACGGGCATCAGCAAGTACCGCAACGTCCGGGTCGAGCCGACCGAGGAGGCGAAGGCCAAGGTCTACTCGATGACCGGCTACCCGGATACCGACTACGGCTTCGGGCCGGCCAGCGGCCAGGCGGTTCCGCTGGACGACTTCGACTTCGGGTCGTACCGCTAAGCAGTAGGAAACGACGAGGCCCCCGGCAGCAGCCGGGGGCCTCGTCGCGTCCGGGCCGGCTTGCCGGGACCGGGGAACCGGTTCGGGGCATGATGGAGGCATGACGACAGTGCCCGGGCCGGCGCCCGTCGTGCCGCAGGGGCACCGCCATCCGTACGACCCGGAGCCGGTCCGCTCCACCAAGGCCCGGGCGGTCTTCGCGCTCGGCCTGATCGGCGCGCTCACCGGCCTGTTCGTCGGCGGTGCGGTGCCGGCGACGATCGCGCTCACGCTGGCCCGGCAGGCGCGCCGCGAGGCGTACGCGTCGGGTGGTTATCTCACCGGCGGCGACTGGCTGCGGCGCGGCGAGCAGATGGCGCGGGCCGGGCTGGTGCTGACCGCGGCCGCGGTCGTCGCGGCAGTGGTGATCGGCGTGGTCCGGTACGCCGACGGCTCGTTCGGCCACGACTTCGCGCCGAACTTCGACTGACCGGGCGGGGGAGCGGACCGCGCCCGTCCACCCGGCCGTGACCGGCGACGGTAGCCTGGCCGGTGTCCGTCGGGTGGCGGGCGAGTGTGGACAGGAGGAACCGTGACGGAACCGGCCGCGCCGGGAGGCGACCCGAACCGCCCCGGGCCGTACCCGCCGGGTTCCGCGTCCGCGCCGGTGCACCTCCCGCACGGGGCGTACCCGGGGAATCCGCCGGGCCACGGCGGCGGGTGGCCGGCTCCGGCAAGCGCGCCGGGCCACGGGGGCTGGGGACCGGCGTTCCCGCCGCCGCCGGCCGAGGCGCCGCGGCCGCCGAAGCGGGTCGACGCGGTGCCGGGTACGCCGTTCGGCGTGGTCCACCTCGACGTGCCGCCGGTCACCTCCGGGCTCGCCATCGGGTCGTTGATCGCCGGGATCGCCGCGATCCTGGTTTCTCTTCTGGTCTTCTGCTTCGGGATCGCCGGGCCGGACTACGGTGGCGCCTGGGCGGCCGGCGCGTTCACAGTGCTCGGCGCGCTGATCGGGGTCGGCGCGGTGGTGGCCGGGCTGCTCGCCCGACGGCAGATCCGCCGGCCGGCGCCCCCGCCGGCGGTCCGGTTCACCGGTGCCGGCCTGGCAGTGGCCGGGCTCTCCTGCGGCGGGGTGGGGCTGCTGTTCAGCCTGATCGGGCTCGGGCTGGCCCTGGTGGTGCAGATCACGTGAGGCCCTCGGTGGGGCCGGTGCGGCCGGTGACCTGCCGCGACCGGTATGTCCAGGTGCCCGGACGGTGGGCGGTGTCGGGGCCGCCGGGTCGCCCGGCGGACGAGCCGGTACACTTGTCACTGTAGGTGCCCGTCATGGGTGCGTCGGCAACCTGAGATCGGCCGGCGGATCGCGGAGAGCGGTCCTTCCGACCCATCCGTTTTGACCGGCGCGGCTGTGGTAGGTACTCTTTCCTCTTGTGCCCGGGCCTGCCCGGGCAATGCGTGCGTGCGCTGGAGCCGGTCAACCGGCGATCGCGCGGTCGCACCATCAAGACCAAAGATCCGGTACGACGCGTAAGCGGCCGGCACCGGAACCGTGACTTGGGCGACACGCCCGACCGCGGGTGCTGGGGAGCCGTCAGGCGGCCCTGGTTGGAATGTAAGAGAGCCGCCCATCCGGGCCGGCTGGAGCAGACGGCGCGGTCGCCTCGCAGCGGCCGAAGGGAGCGGAGAAACCCGGTGCCCACCATTCAGCAGTTGGTCCGAAAGGGCCGCCAGGCCAAGACGACCAAGACGAAGACCCCGGCGCTCAAGGGGTCTCCCCAGCGGCGCGGCGTGTGCACCCGCGTGTACACCACCACCCCGAAGAAGCCGAACTCGGCGCTGCGCAAGGTCGCTCGTGTCAAGCTCAGCAGCCAGATCGAGGTGACCGCCTACATCCCGGGCGTCGGCCACAACCTGCAGGAGCACTCGATCGTGCTCGTGCGTGGCGGCCGTGTGAAGGACCTGCCGGGCGTGCGGTACAAGATCGTGCGCGGCTCGCTGGACACCCAGGGTGTCCGCAACCGCAAGCAGGCTCGCAGCCGCTACGGCGCGAAGAAGGAGAAGAGCTGACATGCCGCGTAAGGGACCCGCTCCGCGGAAGCCGCTGGTCGCTGACCCGGTGTACAACTCCCCGCTGGTCACCCAGCTGGTGAACAAGATCCTGATGCGCGGTAAGCGTCAGCTCGCCGAGCGCATCGTGTACGCCGCCCTGGAGGGCTGCCGCGAGAAGTCCGGCACCGACCCGGTCGTCACGCTCAAGCGCGCGATGGACAACGTCAAGCCGACCCTCGAGGTGCGCAGCCGCCGTGTCGGTGGCGCCACCTACCAGGTTCCGGTCGAGGTCCGGCCGTCCCGCGCGACCACCCTCGGTCTGCGCTGGCTGGTGACCTACTCCCGGGCCCGGCGCGAGAAGACCATGGTCGAGCGGCTGATGAACGAGCTGCTGGACGCGAGCAACGGCCTGGGCGCCGCCGTCAAGCGGCGTGAGGACACGCACAAGATGGCCGAGTCCAACAAGGCCTTCGCGCACTACCGCTGGTAACACCTGAGGTTCCGGCGCCCGCCCGGCGCCGGAACCGCCACCAGTTGTGTCGAGACGACGATAAGTAGGGATTGAAGTGGCCGCCGCAGACGCGCTCGCCAACGTACGCAACATCGGCATCATGGCCCACATCGATGCCGGTAAGACCACTACCACCGAGCGAATCCTGTTCTACACCGGCATCACGTACAAGATCGGTGAGGTCCACGAGGGCGCCGCCGTCATGGACTGGATGGAGCAGGAGCAGGAGCGCGGTATCACCATCACTTCCGCCGCCACCAAGTGCGAGTGGAAGGGTCACACGATCCAGATCATCGACACGCCCGGCCACGTCGACTTCACGGTCGAGGTCGAGCGGTCGCTGCGGGTGCTGGACGGTGCGGTCGCGGTCTACGACGGCGTGGCCGGCGTGGAGCCCCAGACGGAGAACGTCTGGCGGCAGGCGGACAAGTACAACGTCCCCCGGATGTGCTTCGTCAACAAGCTCGACCGGACCGGCGCCGACTTCTTCCGCTGCGTGCAGATGATGATCGACCGGCTCAACGCCACCCCGCTGGTGCTCCAGATCCCGATCGGCGCCGAGTCCGACTTCATCGGCGTGGTCGACCTGGTCGAGATGCGTGCGCTCACGTGGCGCGGCGAGACCCAGAAGGGTGAGGACTACGCGATCGAGGACATCCCGGCCGACCTCGCCGACTCCGCCGCGGAGTGGCGCGAGAAGCTGATGGAGACCCTCGCCGACGTCGACGACTCGGTGATGGAGAAGTACCTCGAGGGCGAGGAGATCTCGGCCGACGAGATCAAGGCCGCCATCCGCCGGGCCACCATCGCCGGCAAGGCCAACCCGGTCCTCACCGGTACCGCCTTCAAGAACAAGGGCATCCAGCCGATGCTGGACGCGGTCGTCGCGTACCTGCCCTCGCCGCTGGACATCCCGGCGATCGAGGGTACGGCCACCGACGGTGAGACCCCGCTGCAGCGGCAGCCCGCGGTCTCCGAGCCGTTCTCCGGCCTGGCCTTCAAGATCCAGACCGACAAGCACCTCGGCAAGCTGACGTACGTCCGGATCTACTCCGGCACGCTCGAGTCCGGTTCTCAGGTGATCAACTCCACCAAGGACCGCAAGGAGCGGATCGGCAAGATCTACCAGATGCACGCCAACAAGCGGGAGGAGCGCAGCTCCGCCCAGGCCGGCGACATCATCGCGGTGCAGGGTCTGAAGCAGACCACCACCGGTGACACCCTGTGCGACCCGGCGAACCCGGTCATCCTGGAATCGATGACCTTCCCGGAGCCGGTCATCGAGGTGGCCATCGAGCCGAAGACCAAGGCCGACCAGGAGAAGCTCAGCACCGCCATCCAGCGGCTGGCCGAGGAGGACCCGACCTTCCGCGTCAAGCTGGACGACCAGACCGGTCAGACGGTCATCTCCGGCATGGGCGAGCTGCACCTGGACATCCTGGTCGACCGGATGCGCCGCGAGTTCAACGTCGAGGCGAACATCGGCAAGCCGCAGGTGGCGTACCGCGAGACCATCCGCCGCAAGGTGGAGAAGATCGAGTACACCCACAAGAAGCAGACCGGTGGTTCCGGCCAGTACGCCCGCGTGATCATCAGCGTGGAGCCGCTGCCGCTCGGCAACGACGCGCCGACCTACGAGTTCGCCAACGCCGTGACCGGTGGCCGCATCCCCCGGGAGTTCATCCCCTCGGTGGACGCGGGCGCGCAGGACGCCATGCAGTACGGCATCCTCGCCGGCTTCCCCCTGGTGGGCGTCAAGCTCACCCTGGTGGACGGCCAGTACCACGAGGTCGACTCGTCGGAAATGGCGTTCAAGATCGCCGGCTCGATGGCGATGAAGGAGGCGGCCCGCAAGGCCGACCCCGCTCTCCTCGAGCCGATGATGGCCGTTGAAGTCACCACTCCTGAGGAGAACATGGGTGACGTCATCGGCGACCTCAACTCCCGGCGTGGCATCATCCAGGCGATGGAGGAGCGCAGCGGCGCTCGCGTCGTCCGGGCCCTGGTGCCGCTGTCGGAGATGTTCGGCTACGTCGGCGACCTGCGGTCGAAGACCCAGGGCCGGGCTAGCTACAGCATGCAGTTCGACTCCTACGCCGAGGTTCCGAACTCGGTGGCCAAGGAGATCATCGCCAAGGCGACGGGTGAGTGACACTCACCCTCGGCTGATTCGATGACACGAGGGCGGTCGCGGGAGGGTTCTCCCGCCCGCGGCCACCTCGATCGGATTGCGTGAGACCGGGCCTGTAGGCTTCATCGCCGCAGAACCCACAAAAGCTCTCCGGCCTTCCGGCCGGAAAGGCTGTCGACAGAGTCCTAAGCGCCGAACCGCGCGCCGGGGCGAACGAACCAAGAAAGTCCACAGGAGGACCCAGTGGCGAAGGCTAAGTTCGAGCGGACTAAGCCGCACGTCAACATCGGCACCATTGGTCACATCGACCACGGTAAGACGACGCTGACGGCGGCCATCACCAAGGTCCTGCACGACCAGTACCCGGACCTGAACCCGTACACGCCGTTCGACGAGATCGACAAGGCGCCGGAGGAGAAGGCCCGCGGCATCACGATCTCCATCGCGCACGTCGAGTACCAGACCGAGGCGCGTCACTACGCGCACGTCGACTGCCCCGGTCACGCCGACTACATCAAGAACATGATCACCGGTGCCGCGCAGATGGACGGCGCGATCCTGGTGGTGGCGGCGACCGACGGCCCGATGCCGCAGACCCGCGAGCACGTGCTGCTGGCCCGTCAGGTCGGTGTGCCGTACATCGTCGTGGCGCTCAACAAGAGCGACATGGTCGACGACGAGGAGCTCCTGGAGCTCGTCGAGCTCGAGGTGCGCGAGCTGCTCTCCTCGCAGGAGTACCCGGGTGACGACCTGCCGGTCGTCCAGGTCTCCGCGCTGAAGGCGCTCGAGGGCGACCCGGTGTGGACCGAGAAGCTGCTCGAGCTGATGAGCGCGGTGGACACCGCGATCCCGCAGCCCGAGCGCGAGACCGAGAAGCCGTTCCTCATGCCCGTCGAGGACGTGTTCACGATCACCGGTCGTGGCACCGTCGTCACCGGTCGTGTCGAGCGTGGCGTGCTGCTCCCGAACGAGGACGTCGAGGTCGTCGGCATCCGCGAGAAGGGCTTCAAGACCAAGGTCACCGCGATCGAGATGTTCCGGAAGACCCTGGACGACGCCCGCGCAGGCGAGAACGTCGGCCTGCTGCTGCGCGGCACCAAGCGCGAGGACGTCGAGCGCGGCATGGTGGTCATCAAGCCGGGCACCACGACCCCGCACACGGAGTTCGAGGCGACGGTCTACATCCTCTCCAAGGAGGAGGGCGGCCGGCACACCCCGTTCTTCCAGAACTACCGCCCGCAGTTCTACTTCCGGACCACGGACGTCACCGGCGTCGTCACGCTGCCCGAGGGCACCGAGATGGTCATGCCGGGCGACAACACCTCGATGTCGGTGAAGCTGATCCAGCCCATCGCCATGGAGGAGAACCTGAAGTTCGCGATCCGCGAGGGTGGTCGTACGGTCGGCGCTGGTCGCGTCACCAAGATCATGAAGTGAGCTGGGTAACCCCGATTAGCGTCGCCGCCGGTCGTGCGGCATACTAGTCAGGTTGCGTAACGACAGTCGGTCGCCTGCGTCCGGTTAACGCTGGACCTCCGGGAGTCAGACTGTCTCGCGTAGGGTGGTTGGCTGCCATCGGGCGGTCAACCACCCTCGCGCGGCGTCCAGGTCGTGGTTTCCGCGATCGGCGCCATGACCCACCGCGTAGTCAGAGAATCGCTCCGGAGTCCCGGGGCGGAGCCTGGCCCACGGGCGCGACACGCCCGACCGCGGGGGTCGGCGGAAGTGGGCCTGTGCCAGCCGGTACAGGCGCCCGCAACACAGCGGCATCGAGAGAAGGAACAGAAGCCACCATGGCGGGACAGAAGATCCGCATCCGGCTCAAGGCCTATGACCACGAGGTCGTCGACTCCTCGGCTCGGAAGATCGTCGAGACGGTGACGCGTACCGGGGCGCAGGTCGCTGGCCCGGTGCCGCTGCCCACGGAGATCAACCGTTTCTGCGTCATCCGCTCGCCGCACAAGTACAAGGACTCGCGCGAGCACTTCGAGATGCGTACGCACAAGCGTCTGATCGACATCATCGACCCGACCCCGAAGACGGTCGACTCGCTCATGCGCCTCGACCTGCCGGCTGGCGTCGACATCGAGATCAAGCTGTAGGGACCGGACAAATGGACAGGCAAGTCAAGGGGATCCTGGGCGCCAAGCTCGGCATGACCCAGGTCTGGGACAACAACAAGGTTGTGCCCGTGACCGTGGTTCAGGCCGGGCCGTGCGTCGTGAGCCAGGTTCGTAGCGCCGACAAGGACGGCTACTCCGCGGTCCAGCTGGCGTACGGGGTCATCGACCCGCGCAAGGTCAAGAAGCCGGTCGCCGGGCACTACGCCAAGGCGGACGTCGCGCCGCGCCGGCACATCGTCGAGCTTCGCACCGCCGACGCCGCGGACTACGCGCCCGGCCAGGAGGTCACGGTCGAGGAGTTCCCGGCCGGCGCCGTGATCGACGTGACCGGCAAGACCAAGGGCAAGGGCTACGCCGGCCCGATGAAGCGGCACGGCTTCCACGGTCTGCGTGCCAGCCACGGTGTCGAGCGCAAGCACCGCTCGCCCGGCTCGATCGGCGCCTGCGCGACCCCGGGTCGCGTCTTCAAGGGCACCCGGATGGCGGGCCGGATGGGTGGCGTGCGCTACACCGTCCAGAACCTGACCGTCCAGGCGGTCGACACCGAGAACAACCTCCTGCTCGTCCGCGGCGCCATCCCTGGCCCGAAGGGCGCGCTGGTCCTGGTCCGCACCGCGGCCAAGGCGAAGGTGAAGAAGGGCGGTGCGGCCAAGTGACCACCGTTGACGTCATCAACGTCGAAGGCGCCAAGAGCGGCTCCGTCGAGCTGCCGGCCGACATCTTCGACGCGCAGGCCAACATCGCCCTGATGCACCAGGTCGTGGTGGCCCAGCTTGCGGCGGCCCGCCAGGGTACGCACAAGACGAAGACCCGCGGCGAGGTCTCCGGTGGAGGCAAGAAGCCGTACAAGCAGAAGGGCACCGGTCGTGCCCGCCAGGGCTCGACCCGCGCGCCGCAGTTCGCCGGCGGTGGCGTGGTCCACGGCCCGGTGCCGCGCGACTACAGCCAGCGCACCCCGAAGAAGATGAAGGCCGCCGCCCTGCGTGGCGCCCTCTCGGACCGGGCCCGCGCCGGCCAGGTGCACGTCGTCGAGGCGTTCGTCTCGGGTGAGAAGCCGTCCACCAAGGCGGCCCTGGCCACGCTGACCAAGCTGACCCAGGCCCGCCGGGTCCTGGTCGTGCTGAGCAGCACCGACGAGCTGAACTGGGTGTCGCTGCGGAACCTGCGCAACACGCAGGACGGCCGGGTGCACCTGATCGAGGCCGGCCAGCTCAACACCTACGACGTGCTGGTGGCCGACGACGTGGTCTTCACCAAGGAGGCCCTGGACGAGTTCCTGGGCGTTCCCGCCGAGACCACCGAGGAGGATGGCAAGTGAGCACGATCGCCGATCCGCGTGACGTCATCGTCGCGCCGGTCGTCTCGGAGAAGAGCTACAGCGAGCTGAACCGCAACTGGTACACCTTCCTGGTGCACCCGGACGCAAACAAGACCGAGATCAAGATCGCTATCCAGCAGATCTTCAACGTCCGCGTCCTGACGGTCAACACGCTCAACCGCGAGGGCAAGCGCAAGCGGACCCGTACCGGGTTCGGCAAGCGCAAGGACACCAAGCGCGCGATGGTGAAGCTGGCTGACGGTGACCGTATCGAGGCCTTCGGCGGCCCGGTCAGCTGAGGGGTGTAGACAATGGCTATCCGTAAGTACAAGCCGACGACGCCGGGCCGGCGTGGCTCGAGCGTTGCCGACTTCGCCGAGATCACCCGGTCGACGCCCGAGAAGTCGCTGCTGGCTCCGCTGCCGAAGAAGGGCGGACGCAACGCCCACGGCCGGATCACCACGCGGCACCAGGGTGGCGGTCACAAGCGCCAGTACCGTCTGATCGACTTCAAGCGGGTCGACAAGGACGGCGTGCCGGCGAAGGTCGCCCACATCGAGTACGACCCGAACCGCACCGCGCGCATCGCGCTGCTGCACTACGCCGACGGCGAGAAGCGCTACATTCTCGCGCCGAAGGACATGAAGCAGGGCGACCGCGTCGAGTCCGGTCCGGGCGCCGACATCAAGCCGGGCAACAACCTGCCGCTGCGCAACATTCCGGTCGGTACCACCATCCACAACGTGGAGCTGCGTCCGGGCGGCGGCGCCAAGCTGGCCCGTTCGGCCGGCGTCGGCATCCAGCTGCTCGGCCGCGAGGGCGCGTACGCGACCCTGCGTATGCCGTCCGGTGAGATCCGGCGCGTGGACGTGCGCTGCCGCGCCAGCATCGGCGAGATCGGCAACGCCGACCAGTCGAACATCAACTGGGGTAAGGCCGGCCGTATGCGGTGGAAGGGCAAGCGCCCGACCGTCCGTGGTGTCGCGATGAACCCGGTCGACCACCCGCACGGTGGTGGTGAGGGTAAGACCTCCGGTGGTCGCCACCCGGTCAACCCGCAGGGTAAGCCCGAGGGCCGCACCCGTCGTAAGGGCCAGCCGAGCGACCGGCTGATCGTCCGCCGCCGCTACGCCACGCGTAAGCGCGGCTGAGGGAGATAAGACATGCCTCGCAGCCTGAAGAAGGGCCCGTTCGTCGACGACCACCTGCTCAAGAAGGTGGAGACGCAGAACGACAAGGGCTCGAAGAACGTCATCAAGACCTGGTCGCGCCGCTCGACGATCATCCCGGAGATGCTGGGTCACACGATCGCCGTGCACGACGGACGTAAGCACGTCCCGGTCTTCGTGACCGAGGCCATGGTCGGGCACAAGCTCGGCGAGTTCGCGCTGACCCGCACGTTCAAGGGTCACGAGAAGGACGACCGGAAGAGCCGCCGGCGCTGACGCCGCGGGCATACGGATAGAGGAACAAGGGGTTACAGCGATGCCAGGAAAGGGCGACGCTCCGGTGCTTCCGGGCGCGCGGGCGGTTGCGCGGCACGTGCGCATCTCGCCGATGAAGGCGCGCCGGGTGGTCAACCTCGTCCGCGGCCTGCCCGCGAAGGAGGCTCTCACGGTGCTGCAGTTCGCGCCGCAGGCTGCGAGCGAGCAGGTGTACAAGGTGCTCGCGAGCGCGATCGCCAACGCGGAGAACAACGAGCGGCTGGACCCCGACGCGCTGCTCGTCAGCGAGGCGTTCGTCGACGAGGGCCCGACCATGAAGCGGTTCCGGCCGCGTGCGCAGGGCCGGGCGTACCGGATCCGCAAGCGCACCTGCCACATCACCGTGGCGGTCGAGGCGGTTGCGGCGGCCACGCCGAAGAAGTCGGCGAAGAAGGCCGCTCCGGCCAAGCCGGCGGCTGACGAGCAGAGCACGACGGAGGGTGCCGAGTAATGGGTCAGAAGGTTCACCCGACCGGGTTCCGGCTCGGCATCTCGACCGACTGGAAGTCCCGCTGGTTCGCGGACAAGCTCTACAAGGACTACATCGGCGAGGACGTCAAGATCCGCCGGATGATGTCCAAGGGCCTCGAGCGCGCCGGCATCTCCAAGGTCGACATCGAGCGCACCCGGGACCGGGTCCGCGTCGACATCCACACCGCTCGGCCGGGCATCGTCATCGGCCGTAAGGGTGCGGAGGCCGACCGGATCCGCGGCGAGCTGGAGAAGCTCACCGGCAAGCAGGTCCAGCTGAACATCATCGAGGTCAAGAACCCCGAGTCGGACGCGCAGCTGGTCGCCCAGGGCGTTGCCGAGCAGCTGTCCAGCCGGGTCAGCTTCCGTCGGGCCATGCGCAAGGCGATGCAGTCCGCGATGAAGAACCCCGCCTGCAAGGGCATCCGGGTTCAGGTCTCGGGCCGTCTCGGCGGCGCCGAGATGAGCCGGACCGAGTTCTACCGCGAGGGCCGGGTTCCGCTGCACACGCTGCGGGCCAACATCGAGTACGGCTTCTTCGAGGCCCGTACCACCTTCGGCCGGATCGGCGTGAAGGTCTGGATCTACAAGGGCGACGCCGTCCCGGGCCGCGAGGCCCCGGCCGAGGCCGCCCCGTCGCGCGGCCCGCGCCGCGACCGTGGCGACCGGCCAGACCGGCCGCGCCGTGGCCGCTCGGGCTCGTCCGGTACGACCGCCGGTGGCACCGAGGCCGGCCGGGCTGCCGCGACCACCATCGCGCAGCAGGCGGAGACGCCGGCCGGTGAGCCGGTCGACGCCGGCGCCGTGGCAGCGGCCACGACCCAGCCGGCAGAAACGCAGCAGGAGGGCTGACAGATGCTGATGCCGCGCAAGCCCCCGAAGGGCTTCCGCAAGCCGCACCACCCGGACCGCAGTGGCGCGTCCAAGGGTGGTAACCGGGTGGTGTTCGGCGAGTTCGGGATCCAGGCTCTCGAGCCGGCGTACGTGACCAACCGCCAGATCGAGTCGGCGCGTATCGCGATGACCCGTCACATCAAGCGTGGCGGCAAGGTCTGGATCACGATCTTCCCGGACCAGGCCCTCACCAAGAAGCCGGCCGAGACCCGGATGGGTTCCGGTAAGGGTTCGCCCGAGTGGTGGGTCGCCAACGTCAAGCCGGGGCGGGTCCTCTTCGAGATGTCCTTCCCCAACGAGCAGATCGCGCGAGAGGCGATGCGTCGCGCGATCCACAAGCTCCCGATGAAGTGCCGCATTGTTACGCGCGAAGTGGGTGAATCCTGATGGCAGCTGGCGTCAAGCCCTCCGAGCTGCGTGAGCTCTCCGAGGAGGAGCTGGTCACGAAGTTGCGCGAGGCGAAGGCGGAGCTGTTCAACCTCCGCGTGCAGGCCGCAACCGGGCAGCTGGACAACAACCGGCGGCTGCAGGTCATCCGTCGGGAGATCGCCCGGATCTACACGATCATGCGTGAGCGTGAGCTGGGTCTCTCGGCCGCGCCGACTGAGGTGACTGCATCATGAGTGAGAACACCACCACCGCCGCCGCGCGGGCCCGCCGCAAGGTTCGCGACGGCCTCGTGGTCAGCGACAAGATGGACAAGACCGTCGTGGTCGAGGTCGAGGACCGGGTCAAGCACGCGCTGTACGGCAAGATCATGCGCCGTACGCGCAAGCTGAAGGTCCACGACGAGCAGAACTCGGCCGGCATCGGTGACCGGGTCCTGATCATGGAGACCCGGCCGCTGTCCGCCACCAAGCGCTGGCGGCTCGTGGAGATCCTCGAGAAGGCCAAGTAGCGAAGGCTCGAGCTCGGCCGGTCTCGGTCGGGCGCAGGTTCCGCCAGGCTCCGGCCGCCCCGAGCGGCCGGAGAACCGGCAGACATAGGAGATAGACGTGATTCAGCAGGAGTCGCGACTGCGCGTCGCCGACAACACGGGTGCCCGGGAGATCCTGTGCATCCGGGTGCTCGGCGGCTCCGGTCGGCGCTACGCGAGCATCGGCGACGTCATCGTGGCCACCGTCAAGGACGCGATCCCCGGTGCCGGTGTGAAGAAGGGCGACGTCGTCAAGGCCGTCGTCGTTCGGACCGCCAAGGAGAGGCGGCGGCCGGACGGGTCGTACATCCGCTTCGACGAGAACGCCGCCGTCATCATCAAGGACGGTGGGGACCCGCGCGGTACCCGCATCTTCGGCCCGGTGGGCCGGGAGCTGCGGGACAAGCGGTTCATGAAGATCATCTCTCTCGCGCCGGAGGTGTTGTGACCGTGAAGGTCAAGAAGGGCGACACGGTCGTCGTCATCGCCGGCAAGGACAAGGGTGCCAAGGGCAAGGTCATCGCGGCCTACCCGCGGCAGGACAAGGTCCTGGTCGAGGGCGTGAACCGGGTCAAGAAGCACACCCGTATCAGCACCACCCAGCGTGGCGCCAAGACCGGTGGCATCGTCACCCAGGAGGCCCCGATCCACGTCTCGAACGTGATGGTCCTGGACTCCGACGGCAAGCCGACCCGCGTCGGCTACCGGATCGACGACAACGGCCAGAAGGTCCGCATCGCGCGTAGCACCGGTAAGGACCTCTGATGACCACGGCTACCGAAACCAAGACTCTGCCGCGCCTCAAGGAGCGGTACCGCAACGAGGTGGTTGCCGAGCTGCAGAAGCAGTTCGAGTTCGCCAACCCGATGCAGGTGCCGCGGCTGGTCAAGATCGTCGTCAACATGGGTGTCGGCGAGGCCGCTCGCGACGCCAAGCTGATCGACGGGGCCGTTCGCGACCTGGCCACCATCACCGGCCAGAAGCCGCAGGTCCGGCGGGCCACCAAGTCCATCGCGCAGTTCAAGCTCCGCGAGGGCATGCCGATCGGCGCGAAGGTCACCCTGCGCGGCGACCGGATGTGGGAGTTCCTGGACCGGCTGCTCTCGATCGCGCTGCCGCGTATCCGCGACTTCCGCGGCCTGGACGGGCGCAAGCTCGACGGGCACGGCAACTACACGTTCGGTCTGACCGAGCAGTCGGTGTTCCACGAGATCGATCAGGACAAGATCGATCGCCAGCGGGGCATGGACATCACGGTGGTCACGACCGCCACGACCGACGACGAGGGCCGGGCGCTGCTCAAGCACCTGGGCTTCCCGTTCAAGGAGAACTGAGATGGCCAAGAAGGCGCTGATCATCAAGGCGGCCGCGAAGCCGAAGTTCTCGGTTCGCGCGTACACCCGCTGCCAGCGGTGCGGGCGTCCGAAGGCGGTCTACCGCAAGTTCGGTCTCTGCCGGGTGTGCATCCGGGAGATGGCCCACCGCGGTGAGCTGCCCGGCGTGTCCAAGGCTTCCTGGTAATAGCCCGGCGCGCTCCGGCGCGTCAGCTGAACTGTCTCTTCGCCGTAGGCCCCGGGCCTGGCCCGGGGAACCCCGGCGAGAAAGGTTGACGAGTTTTCATGACGATGACCGACCCGATCGCAGACATGCTCACGCGTCTGCGTAACGCCAACCAGGCGTACCACGACCAGGTGACGATGCCGTACTCGAAGATCAAGGCGAACATCGCCGAGGTCCTCAAGGCCGAGGGCTACATCGCCACCTGGTCGGTCGAGGAGCCCGAGGAGGGCGCCGTCGGCAAGCGACTGGTCGTCGAGCTGAAGTACGGCCAGAACCGCGAGCGGAGCCTGGCCGGCATCAAGCGCGTGTCCAAGCCCGGTCTCCGGGTGTACGCCAAGTCGGACGGGCTCCCGCGGGTGCTCGGCGGGCTGGGCGTGGCGATCATTTCGACGTCCCAGGGGCTGCTCACCGACCGGCAGGCCCGCAAGCGGAGCGTTGGCGGGGAAGTCCTCGCCTTCGTCTGGTAACGGGAGACAGGTAGAAATGTCGCGTATTGGACGTAAGTCGATCCCGGTGCCTGCCGGCGTCGACATCACGATCGACGGCCGGACCGTCAAGGTCAAGGGCCCCAAGGGCGAGCTGAGCCACGTACTGGCCGAGCCGATCACGGCGGAGCGGGGCGAGGACGGCGAGCTGCACGTCAACCGGCCCAACGACGAGCGCAAGGCCAAGGAGCTGCACGGCCTGAGCCGGACGCTGGTGGCCAACATGATCGTCGGCGTGACCGAGGGCTACCGCAAGAGCCTGGAGATCGCCGGCACCGGTTACCGCGTGACCGCCAAGGGCAAGGACCTGGAGTTCGCGCTCGGGTTCTCGCACCCGGTCCTGGTGCCGGCGCCGGACGGCATCACCTTCACGGTGGAGAAGCCGACGCTGTTCCACGTGGCCGGCATCGACAAGCAGCAGGTCGGTGAGGTCGCCGCCAACATCCGGAAGATCCGCCCGCCGGAGCCCTACAAGGGCAAGGGCGTGAAGTACCAGGGCGAGGTCATCCGCCGCAAGGCTGGAAAGGCAGGTAAGAAGTGAGCGCCACGCTGCTCAAGCGCCGCCGCGGCGTCGCCGCCAAGCGTGCCGTCGGGCGTGCGCGTCGGCACTTCCGGGTCCGCAAGAACGTCAGCGGCACCGGCGAGCGTCCCCGCCTCGTCGTCACCCGCTCCCTGCGGCACATGGTGGCCCAGGTCGTGGACGACACCAAGGGTCACACCCTGGCGTCGGCCTCGACCATGGACGCCTCGCTGCGCGGCACCGAGGGCGACAAGAGCGCCCTGGCCGGCAAGGTCGGCGCCCTGCTCGCCGAGCGCGCCAAGGCCGCCGGCGTCTCGAAGGTCGTCTTCGACCGCGGTGGCAACCGGTACGCGGGGCGTGTCGCCGCGCTTGCCGATGCCGCCCGCGAAGCCGGGCTCGAGTTCTAGAAACCCCGTCACGAGAGAGAAGGAAGGCTGCTGATGCCAGGTCAACAGCGCCGTGGCGGCGGGTCCGGTGGCAACGAGGGTGGTCGCCGCGACAACCGCCGTGAGGGCGGCCGCGGAAACGCGCCCGTCGAGAAGACCCCGCACCTCGAGCGGGTCGTCGCGATCAACCGCGTCGCCAAGGTCGTGAAGGGTGGTCGTCGCTTCAGCTTCACCGCCCTCGTGATCGTGGGCGACGGCGACGGCACCGTCGGTGTGGGCTACGGAAAGGCCAAGGAGGTGCCCGCGGCGATCGCCAAGGGTGTCGAGGAGGCCAAGAAGCACTTCTTCAAGGTGCCGCGGATCGGTCAGTCGATTCCGCACCCGGTCACGGGCGAGGACGCCGCCGGTGTGGTGCTGCTCAAGCCGGCCTCCGCCGGTACGGGTGTCATCGCCGGTGGCCCGGTGCGTGCCGTGCTGGAGTGCGCGGGCATCCACGACGTGCTCTCCAAGAGCCTCGGCTCGTCCAACCCGATCAACATCGTGCACGCCACGGTGGCTGCCCTGAAGGGACTCGAGTCCCCGGAGCAGGTCGCGGCCCGTCGTGGTCTGCCGGTCGAGGACGTCGCGCCGGCCGCCATGCTGGCGTCGCGGGCGGGGGTGGCGTCCTGATGGCACGCCTGAAGGTCACCCAGCTCCGGTCCGTGATCGGGACCAAGAAGAACCAGCGTGATTCGCTGCGTTCGCTCGGTCTCAAGCGGATCAACGACGTGGTGGTCAAGGAGGACCGGCCGGAGATCCGCGGCATGATCTTCACGGTCAACCACCTCGTGAAGGTCGAGGAGGTCGAGTAATGACGATCAAGGTGCACCACCTGCGTCCGGCTCCTGGTGCCAAGACCGACAAGACCCGCGTGGGTCGCGGTGAGGGCTCGAAGGGCAAGACCGCCGGTCGCGGTACCAAGGGTTCGAAGGCCCGGAAGAACATCTCGCCGGCGTTCGAGGGTGGGCAGATGCCCATCCACATGCGCCTGCCGAAGATGAAGGGCTTCAAGAACAAGTTCAAGGTCGTGTTCCAGGTGGTCAACCTGGACCGGCTGGCCGACCTGTTCCCGAACGGCGGCCAGATCGGCCCGGTCGAGCTGGTCGAGGCCGGCGCGGTCCGCAAGGGTCACCCGGTCAAGGTGCTCGGCACCGGCGACCTCGGTGGCGTGTCTCTCCAGGTCACGGCGCACGCGTTCAGCGCGTCGGCCAAGGAGAAGATCACCGCCGCCGGTGGCTCGGTCACCGAGCTGTAAGGCGATGTTCATGGCGCCCGCTCAGTTGTTCGCAACTGGGCGGGCGCCATGGTCTACCGGCCACGTGTGCGCCGGGTAACATCGGATTCGTTTTATGTAGCCGGGCACATCTGCCCGGACCGGGGTCGGACTGTTAGAGTCCGTTCCCAGCCATGGATATCGGGCACGCCGCCCGGCACACCACCCCGCCCCGCCAGGATTCGTCACCGGCGGCCCGCGTCGCGCAGGAGGAAGAAGTTGCTGTCCGCCTTTCTCAGTGCGTTCCGTACGCCTGACCTGCGCAAGAAGCTGCTGTTCACAGTAGGCATCATCGCGGTCTACCGGTTGGGCGCCACGCTGCCCAGCCCGGGCGTCTCGTACGGCAACGTGCAGAAGTGTCTCGACACCATCCAGGGTGGCAGCACCGGCGTGCTCAACCTGCTGGATCTCTTCTCCGGTGGCGCGCTGCTCCAGCTCTCGGTCTTCGCGCTGGGCATCATGCCCTACATCACCGCGTCGATCATCCTGCAGCTGCTGACGGTGGTGATCCCGCGCCTGGAGCAGCTCCGCAAGGAGGGCCAGGCCGGTCAGGCCAAGATCACGCAGTACACCCGCTACCTGACGCTGGGCCTGGGCGTCCTGCAGGCCTCGGCCTTCGTGGCGCTGGCCCGCTCCGGCCAGCTGTTCAACAACCAGTGCGACCAGTTCCCGATCGTGCCCCAGGGCACCGGCATCCCGGACTGGCTGACGCTGACCATCCTGGTCATGACCATGACCGCCGGCACCGGCGTGGTGATGTGGCTCGGTGAGCTGATCACCGACCGGGGCGTCGGCAACGGCATGTCCGTGCTGATCTTCACCTCGATCGCGGCTCGCCTCCCCAGCGAGGGCTGGAAGATCAAGACCACCAAGGGCTGGGGGATGTTCCTCCTCGTCATCGCCCTGGTGCTCGTGGTCATCACCGCTGTCACGTTCATCGAGCAGGCGCAGCGCCGCATCCCGGTGCAGTACGCCAAGCGCATGATCGGCCGGCGGATGTACGGCGGCACCTCGACCTACATCCCGCTCAAGGTGAACCAGGCCGGCGTCATCCCGGTCATCTTCGCCTCGTCGCTGCTCTACCTGCCGCAGCTCGCGCTCCAGTTCTTCGATCAGAACGACCCGGGCAAGGCCCAGGCGTGGATCCAGAACCACATCGTGAAGGCGAGCGCGCCGGAGCACATCGCGATCTACTTCCTGCTGATCATCTTCTTCACGTACTTCTACGTGTCGATCACGTTCAACCCGACCGAGGTCGCGGACAACATGAAGAAGTACGGCGGCTTCGTGCCGGGCATCCGCCCCGGCAAGCCGACCGCCGAGTACCTCGACTTCATCCTCAGCCGGATCACCCTGCCGGGCGCGCTCTACCTGGGCATCGTCGCGATCCTGCCGAACTTCTTCTTCATCTGGCTGGACAACCAGCAGTTCCAGAACTTCCCGTTCGGCGGCACCGCTGTGCTGATCATGGTCGGCGTCGGTCTGGAGACCGTGAAGCAGATCGAAAGCCAACTCATGCAGCGGAACTACGAAGGGTTCCTGCGGTAGATGCGACTCGTTCTGGTTGGCCCGCCGGGCGCGGGCAAGGGCACACAGGCGGAGTTCATCGCCGCGCACCTCTCGGTGCCGAAGATCTCGACCGGTGACATCTTCCGGGCGAACGTCTCCCAGGGCACGCCCCTGGGAGTCGAGGCCAAGCGGTACATGGACGCCGGCAAACTGGTCCCGGACGAGGTCACCATCAACATGGTGCGCGACCGGCTCGCCGAGCCGGACGCGAGCGAGGGCTTCCTGCTCGACGGCTTCCCGCGGACCACTCCGCAGGCCGCCGCGCTGGACAAGCTCCTCGCCGACCTCGGCACCGCGCTGGACCTGGTCCTGGAGCTGGTCGTCGACGACGACGAGGTGATCCGGCGGCTGTCCGGCCGGCGCACGTGCCGGGGCTGCGGCAAGATCTGGCACGTCGAGTTCGACGCGACCAGCCGGGAGGGCATCTGCGACCGCTGCGGCGCGGAGCTGTTCCAGCGGGACGACGACAAGCCGGAGACCATCGCCGCCCGGCTGCGCGAGTACGCAGAGAAGACCGCGCCGCTTGTCGACTACTACGGCGCCCAGGGCAAGCTGGTCGGCATCGACGCGACCGGCCCGGTGGAGGACGTCACCGTCCGCGCCATCGACGCGCTGCGGTCGTACGGCGGCTGAGGTCCGACCCGCCACCTGGCGGATAGAGTGCGAACAGCGGGGTACGTGCGACGTGCCCCGCTGCTCCGCGTACGCGCGACGAAAGGTAACGCCACCATGCGCCGTCACCAGCTGGACATCCAGCTGAAGACCCCCGAGCAGATCGAGCTGATGCGGGCCGCCGGTCTGGTCGTCGCCAGTGCCCTGCGCCGGATGCGCGAGGCGGTGGCGCCGGGCGTGTCGACGGCCGACCTGGACGCGATCGCCGAGTCGACGATCCGCGAGGCCGGCGCGGTGCCGTCCTTCAAGGGCTACCACGGGTTCCCGGCGTCGATCTGCTCCTCGGTGAACCAGCAGGTGGTGCACGCCATCCCGTCGCCTCAGCAGGTGCTGCGCGAGGGCGACCTGATCTCTATCGACTGCGGCGCGGTGCTGGACGGCTGGCACGGCGACGCGGCCGTCACGGTGCCGGTCGGCGAGGTCGACCCGGCGCTGCTGAGGATGACGGCGGTGGCCGAGGACGCGATGTGGGCCGGGATCGCGGCGGCGGCGCGCGGGGCGGCATCGGGCAAGGGCCGGCTCACCGACATCTCGCACGCGGTCGAGAGCGCGGTCCGCAAGGGCGGCCGGTACGGCATTGTCGACGGCTACGGCGGTCACGGCATCGGCACCGAGATGCACCAGGACCCGCACGTGCTCAACCACGGTCGCCCCGGCAAGGGCCCGCGGCTGGTTCCCGGCCTGGCGCTCGCCATCGAGCCGATGATCACCATGGGTTCGCCGCGTACCGTCGAGATGGCCGACGGCTGGACCGTGGTGACCCGGGACGGCTCGATGGCGGTGCACGTGGAGCACTCGATGGCGCTGCTGGACGACGGCGTGTGGGTGCTCACCGCCGAGGACGGCGGACGGGGCCGCCTGGGCGACCTGGTGACCGCCCGGCAGACGTCTGTCGACTCTCCGGCGGTCTGAGCCGGTGTCTCGACCCGTCCGGATGACCGGCACACGCCGTGCCGCCTTGGCCATGGGGTGCCATGCTGGTTCCCATGGATGAGCGCAACCGGATGCGGGCGGCCGACGCGGACCGGGAGGCCACCGCGGAGCGGCTTCGGGCCGCGCTGGCCGAGGGCCGGCTCGACCTGGGTGAGTACGACGATCGGCTGCGTCAGGCGTACGGGGCGAAGACCTACGGCGAGCTGGACGAGCTGCTGACCGACCTGCCCGGTCCCCGGCCGGCGGGGAGCTCGCTGCCGGCTCCGCTTGCGGCGGGGAAGAGCCGGGTGGCCGATCGGGACCAGACGGCCGTGAGCGCGCGCAACGCCTGGCTGCTGGGGGTGTGGGGGCCCTGGCTCAAGGTGGCCCTGATCCTCACCGCGATCTGGTTCGTCTCCCAGTTGGGTGAGGGCGAGTTCGAGGTCGACGACTACTGGCCGATCTGGGTGCTCGGCCCGTGGGGCGCCGTGGTGCTCTACCAGACGATTCAGGGGCTGGCGCACGGGGCGCCGGCGAACGACGCCGAGCGCCGGCGGCGCAAGCAGGTCGAGCGGGAGGCGCGTCGCCGGGCGAAGCGGGAGCTGCCGGAGACGTGAGCTGCGTCATATCCGCGTCCTGCGGGTGACAGTTGCGCCGGTCGGTTTGGCGAGCGCGTGCGGGTCGGCGTACACTTTCAGATCGGCGCACAGCGTCCACTCCGCCATGCCCACCCTGCGCTTCGGTGGGAGTCGGAGCCGCGGCTGGCGCGGGTTTCCTGATCTTGGTCAGTTCTCCCGTGTAAGACGTTGTGGGCCGTCCGGAGTAACCGACGTCAGGACAGCGGAGGACATGCCGAAAAAAGACGGAGCCATCGAGATCGAGGGTCGGGTCATCGAGCCCCTGCCGAACGCCATGTTCCGGGTGGAGCTCGCGAACGGTCACAAGGTCCTGGCTCACATCAGCGGCAAGATGCGGCAGCACTACATTCGCATCCTGCCGGAGGACCGGGTCGTCGTCGAACTCTCGCCGTACGACCTGACCCGCGGGCGCATCGTCTACCGCTACAAGTAAGCCTGACGGCGGCCGGGACGTTCCCGTGTCCGTCTTCGACGTCCGGGTCGCGCTGCGTCGCGCCTCCGGGCCAGATGGGAAGTAAGGCAACCGTGAAGGTCAAGCCGAGCGTCAAGAGGATCTGCAACAAGTGCCGGGTGATCCGCCGGCACGGCCGGGTCATGGTCATCTGCACCGACCCGCGCCACAAGCAGCGCCAGGGCTGACGCCCCACACATCACCAACTCGTCCCAGCCGCGGTCGGTGCGCAGCGCGTACCCCTCGTGGTTGACCCCCGGTCGGAGGCCGGGGCCCGCTCGGGCAGCGACCCATCCCGGTCGCCGGCGTTCGTCGCCGGAAGGACAGGGACGGTCGGGTAGCGGGGTGGGACGGGTCCACACCTCCGCCACACATCACGAGGAGTACGCCCGCACATGGCACGTCTAGTCGGCGTGGATCTCCCCCGCGAGAAGCGGATGGAAATCGCGCTCACCTACATCTTCGGGGTCGGTCGCACCCGCGCCCTGGAGACGCTCGCCGCGACCGGCATCTCGCCGGACAAGCGCGTTCGGGACCTCACGGACGAGGAGCTCGTCGAGCTCCGGAACCACATCGAGGGCAACTACAAGGTTGAAGGCGACCTGCGCCGCGAGGTCGCCGCTGACATCCGCCGCAAGGTCGAGATCGGCTGCTACGCCGGTATCCGGCACCGCCGCGGTCTGCCCGTGCGTGGTCAGCGCACCAAGACCAACGCGCGGACCCGGAAGGGCCCGAAGCGGACCGTGGCCGGCAAGAAGAAGCCCGGCAAGAAGTAACTAGGAGCGCACAGACTTATGCCACCGAAGGCTCGTGCCGGAGCCGCCGTCAAGAAGGTCCGGCGCAAGGAACGCAAGAACGTCGCCCACGGGCAGGCGCACATCAAGAGCACCTTCAACAACACCATCGTGTCCATCACGGACCCGACCGGTGCGGTCATCTCCTGGGCCTCCTCCGGCCAGGTGGGCTTCAAGGGCTCCCGCAAGTCGACTCCGTTCGCCGCGCAGCTCGCCGCCGAGGCCGCCGCGCGTCGCGCGATGGAGCACGGCATGCGCAAGGTCGACGTGTTCGTCAAGGGTCCCGGCTCCGGCCGGGAGACCGCCATCCGTTCGCTGCAGGCAGTGGGCCTCGAGGTCGGGCAGATCTCCGACGTCACGCCGCAGCCGCACAACGGCTGCCGTCCGCCGAAGCGTCGCCGGGTCTGAGAGGTTAGAGAGAGATGGCTCGTTACACCGGTGCTGACTGCCGCCGTTGCCGGCGGGAGAAGATGAAGCTGTTCCTCAAGGGCAGCAAGTGCGATGGCCCGAAGTGCCCGTTCGAGTCCCGGCCGTTCCCGCCCGGGCAGCACGGCCGCGGCCGCACGAAGGAGACGGAGTACCTGCTCCAGCTTCGTGAGAAGCAGAAGGCCCGTCGTGTCTACGGCGTGCTGGAGAAGCAGTTCCGCGGCTACTACGAAGAGGCCGTGAGCAAGGAGGCCAAGACCGGCGAGGTCCTGCTGCAGATCCTTGAGTCGCGGCTGGACAACGTGGTCTACCGGGCCGGCTACGCCAAGTCCCGGGACATGGCCCGTCAGCTGGTCAAGCACGGCCACTTCACGGTGAACGGCAAGAAGGTCGACATCCCGTCGTACCGCGTCAAGGAGCACGACATCGTCGAGGTGCGTGCGAAGAGCAAGGAGCTCACCCCGTTCCTCGTGGCGCAGGGTGAGGCCGGCTCGCGGACCGTTCCGGCGTGGCTGGAGGCGATCCCGAGCCAGATGAAGATCCTCGTGCACTCGCTCCCGGCCCGCCAGGTGATCGACACCCAGGTCCAGGAGCAGCTGATCGTCGAGCTCTACTCCAAGTAAGGGCTCGTTGCGGTGGCCCGTCCTCCGGGGCGGGCCACCGGAACAGTTGTGTCGTGGGCGTCAAATAGCGGGCGCCCCGGAAGAGAAGAGAAAAGATGCTCATCAGCCAGCGACCGTCTCTCTCCGAAGAGTCGATCAACGAGACCCGCTCCCGGTTCACCATCGAGCCGCTGGAGCCCGGCTTCGGCTACACGCTGGGCAACTCGCTGCGGCGTACGCTGCTGTCCTCCATCCCGGGTGCGGCGGTCACCTCGATCAAGATCGACGGTGTGCTGCACGAGTTCACCACGATCCCCGGGGTCAAGGAGGACGTGGTCGAGCTCGTCATGAACATCAAGGAGCTGTGCGTCAGCTCCGAGCACGACGAGCCGGTCAGCATGTACCTGCGTAAGCAGGGCCCGGGCGACGTGACCGCCGGTGACATCCAGCCGCCGGCCGGTGTCTCGGTGCACAACCCGGACCTGAAGCTCGCCACCCTCAACGGCAAGGGCCGGCTCGACATGGAGCTGACCGTCGAGCGGGGTCGCGGCTACGTCACGGCGGCGCAGAACAAGCAGGCGGGCGCCGAGATCGGCCGGATCCCGGTCGACTCGATCTACTCGCCGGTGCTCAAGGTGACGTACCGGGTCGAGGCGACGCGTGTCGAGCAGCGGACCGACTTCGACCGGCTGATCATCGATGTCGAGACCAAGCCGTCGATGGGCCCGCGTACCGCGCTGGCCTCGGCCGGCTCGACGCTGGTGGAGCTGTTCGGGCTCGCCCGTGAGCTGGACGAGACCGCCGAGGGCATCGACATCGGGCCGTCCCCGCAGGACGCCCAGCTGGCGGCGGACCTCGCCCTGCCGATCGAGGAGCTGGACCTGACCGTCCGCTCCTACAACTGCCTCAAGCGCGAGGGCATCAACTCCGTTGGTGAGCTCATCGGGCGTACCGAGGCCGACCTTCTCGACATCCGCAACTTCGGCCAGAAGTCGATCGACGAGGTCAAGATGAAGCTCGCCGGGATGGGCCTGGGGCTGAAGGACTCGGCTCCGAACTTCGACCCGGCGCACGTCGTGGACGCCTTCGGTGAGGCGGACTACGACACCGACGACTACCGCGAGACCGAGCAGCTCTAGTCCGCGCTGCCGCCACACCTGAGGAGCACCAAGCATGCCCACGCCCACCAAGGGCCCCCGCCTCGGCGGCAGCCCCGCGCACGAGCGGCTGATGCTGGCCAACCTGGCCACCGCGCTGTTCCAGCACGGCAAGATCCAGACCACCGAGACGAAGGCCCGGCGGCTCCGTCCGCTGGCCGAGCAGCTCATCACCAAGGCCAAGCGTGGCGACCTCGCCTCGCGCCGCCGGGTGCTGGGCGTCGTCAAGGACAAGGACGTGGTCTACGCCCTGTTCGACCAGATCGCGCCCCGGTACGCCAACCGCAACGGTGGCTACACCCGGATCGTGAAGACCGGTCCGCGCAAGGGTGACGCCGCTCCGATGGCGATCATCGAGCTGGTGGAGGAGCTTCAGGTCGCCGAGCCGAAGGCGAACAAGAAGACCGCCGCCCGCAAGGCCGCGCAGCAGGACAAGGTCGAGGCCCTGGCCCCGGCGGAGGAGAAGCCGCGCTCCAGCGAGGGTGACCAGGACGCCGAGGCCCCGGTCTCCGCGTCGGGTGACACCGCCGCCGCCCGTGAGGACAGCGACGAGGCCACCGAGAACGACAAGGCCTGAGATCAGGCTCGACCGGGCCCGGCATCCCCTCGGGGGTGCCGGGCCCGTCGCCGTCGACAGGAGGTACGAGGTGGACGAGCGGATCCGGCTGCGGCTGGACGTCTCGTACGACGGCAAGGACTTCTCCGGCTGGGCGCCCCAGCCGACCCGGCGCACAGTGGCCGGCGTGCTCATGCAGACGCTGGACCTGGTGCTCGGCGCGGGCACGGCGACCGGTCTCACAGTGGCCGGGCGTACCGACGCCGGGGTGCACGCCACCGGGCAGGTCTGCCACCTCGACCTGCCCGCTGCGGTGTGGCGGGAGCACGAGGGGCGGTTGCTGCGCCGGCTGGCCCGGCTCCTCCCGCCGGACGTGCGGGTACGCGCGATGACCGAGGTGCCGGCCGACTTCGACGCCCGGTTCTCGGCCACGTTCCGGCGCTACGAGTACCGGGTCACCGACGCCCCGTGGGGCGCCGAGCCGCTGCGCCGCGGGGACACGCTGGCCTGGCCCAAGCCGCTGGACCTGGCGGCTCTCAACGCCTCCGCCGCGGGTCTGGTGGGCGAGCACGACTTCGCCGCGTACTGCCGGCGCAAGGAGAACGCGACCACGCTGCGCGAGGTGACCCGGCTGGACTGGCGGCGCGACCCGGACGGGATCCTGGTGGCCACCGTCCAGGCCGACGCGTTCTGCCAGAACATGGTGCGCAGCCTGGTGGGGGCGATGCTTGTCGCCGGGGACGGGCGGCGGCCGGTCCAGTGGCCGGCCGGCCTGCTGACCCGCCGGGAGCGGTCCAGCGAGGTGACAGTGGCGCCCGCGCACGGCCTGGCCCTGGTCGAGGTGGGCTACCCGGCCGACCCGGCCGAGTACGCCCGCCGCGCCGAGGAGACCCGCCGGTTGCGGGTGCCGGTGGCCGAGGGCTGACCGGAGGTCAGTCGGTGCCCCGCTGACCGGCGCTGTCCTCGGCCGAGTCCGCGTCGGGCTGTCCGGCCGTTCCACTCGCCGCGCGACGGTCGAGCACGCCCCGGTTCAGGTGCAGCTCGATCAGGTCGTACATGATCTCTCGGGCGGTGGCGTCGTCGATGGGGATGCGTTCCCCGTCGGCGCGGGTGACCAGGCAGAAGGCGACGTAGTGGCCGCGTACCTGCCAGGCGACCCGGGCCGCGGCCCGTTCCACCGCTTCGGTGTCGTCGCCCGCCGCCATGCCACGGAACCGTCCCTGCCGCTGGTCGAGCAGCGGCCGGATGCGGTCGCGTACCCGCTGGGCGGTGGCCACGTCGGTGAGGTTGAACAGGCCGGCGGTGACCAGGTGGTCGCCGTCGGGGGAGCGGAGCGTCCCCCGCACGACCTGGTTGCAGCCGAGCCGGCCCAGCAGGTCGGCGATCTCGCCGGTGGCCGCGACCTGGCACTTCGTGCTGGCCTGGGTCTTGAGCACCCGGTAGGCCGGCTTTCCGTCGGTGACCACCAGGTCCTTGGCCGGGAAGACCTCCTTGGCGGTGAGCGCCGCCTGGTCGGTGTCCCGGGAGTCCAGGTCGGTCCCGCCGGACGGGGTGCTCGACTCGCTCGGCTGCGGGGTCGGCTGGCCTGTCGGCGGCGTGGCGGTGCGTTCGTCGAGCAGCGCGGCGACGGCGAGCCCGGTGAGTGAGAGCAGGAGCAGCACGGCGGCGCCACCGACGAGCGCCTGCCAGAACCGGCTGCCGCCGTTACGGCGGTCGGCGCGCCGGGTCCGGGGCAACTCGGAGACGTCGCCGGCGCGGGTGCTCGGGCTGGCGGGGATCGGCACGGTCTGCCGGGTGCCGGCCGCCGGCACGGGCGCGGGCGGTGCGGGCTGCGGCACCGGGGAGGGCGCCGGGGGTGGCGCGGGCCGCCCCGGTGTCGGCGCCGGGGCCGGGGGTGCCGGAGCAGGGGCGCGGGCGTAGTCGGCCACCTGGTGCTCGTCGGGTCCGGCCGGCGGCAGCGCCGGCTGCTCGGGCGGTCCGGCCGGCGACAGCGCCGGCTGGGCGGCGGGACGGGCCGGTGGCGGCAGCGACGGCGTGGGGAAGCGGGAGCGCGACGGACCCGCGGGCGGCGGCGCGGCTGCGGGCCCGGTCGGGGCCGACCCGGGCTTCGGGTACTCCAGGAAGGCGTCCTCATCGGACTCGTACCGGTACACCATGTGGCATAGAGTAGGACTGATTGTCCCTTTCAGGGGTAATATCGGGAAATTCTGGCGGAGTGGCGTCCCACCCCGCCCACGACACCGTCGCCGGCACCGTTCCGGCCCGGTGCGACAATGCCGACGTGACCGGCGACCATTACTTCACCGCTGAGCCAACGGCCCCGGCGCGTCCGCGCGAGGTCGAGTTCACAGTCGGCGGGCGCGACTACACGCTCGGCTCCGCCGCGGGCGTCTTCTCCGCCGACCGGCTCGACCCCGGCACCGCGGTCCTGCTGCGCAAGGCCGAACTGCCGGACGCCGGCGTCACCGGCGCGCTGCTCGACATCGGCTGCGGCTTCGGCCCGATCACCTGCGTCCTCGCCGCGAACGCGCCGAAGGCCACGGTCTGGGCGGTGGACGTCAACGAGCGGGCCCGCGCCCTCACCACCGCCAACGCGGCCCGGATCGACGCCGCCGACCGCGTCCACGCCGTCGCGCCCGACGAACTGCCGGACGACGTCACCTTCACCCAGATCTGGTCCAACCCGCCGATCCACATCGGCAAGCCGGAGCTGCACGGCCTGCTGCTGCGCTGGCTGCCGCGGCTCACCCCGGACGGCGTGGCCTGGCTCGTCGTCGCCCGGCACCTCGGCGGCGACTCGCTGCACCGCTGGCTCGTCGAGCAGGGCTGGTCAGTCGAGCGGCACGCCAGCCAGAAGGGCTACCGGGTGCTGCGGGTCACCCGGTAATCCGGTGTCGTCCACCGGCCCCGCTCGGGCAGGATGCCCGCGTGGGATACGTGGACGTGGCAGGGGTCGGGCACATCCTCCCGGACGGACGGGAGCTGTTCGCCGACGTGTCGTTCCGCGTCGGCGAAGGTGCCAAGGTGGCGCTCGTCGGCCCGAACGGCGCCGGCAAGACCACGCTGCTGCGCATGGTCGCCGGTGACCTGCCGGTGAAGACCGGCGCGATCGCCCGCTCCGGCGGACTCGGCGTGATGCGGCAGTTCATCGGCATGATCGGGGACGAGTCCACGCTCGCCGACCTGGCGCTCTCCCTCGCCCCGCCGGCGCTGCGCGACGCCGGTCGGCGGCTCGCCGAGACCGAGGCGGCCATGCGGGCGGCCGAGGTCCGCGGCAAGTTCAGCTCCACCGCCGCCAAGGCCCAGCTCGGGTACGCCGAAGCGCTCGCCGCCTGGGGCGAGACCGGCGGGTACGACGCGGAGGTGCTCTTCGACACCGTCGCCACGATCGTGCTGGGCCTGCCCTGGGACAGCGCCCGCGACCGGCCGGTACGCACGCTGTCGGGCGGCCAGCAGAAGCGCTTCGCGCTGGAGCTGCTGCTGCGCGGCCCGGACGAGGTGCTGCTGCTGGACGAGCCGGACAACTTCCTCGACGTACCCGGCAAACGCTGGCTGGAGGCGCGGCTGCGAGAGTCGGCCAAGTCGGTGCTCTACGTCTCGCACGACCGGGAACTGCTGGCGCAGACCGCCGACCGGGTCGTCGCGGTGGAGGGCGGCAGCGCCTGGGTGCACCCGGGCGGCTTCGCGAGCTGGCACGACGCCCGGCTGGCCCGCCACGCCCGCCTCGACGAGCTGCGCAAACGCTGGGACGAGGAGCACCAGAAGCTGCGCGAGCTGATGCTGATGTACAAGCAGAAGGCCGCGTACAACGACGGGATGGCCTCCCGCTACCAGGCGGCGCAGACCCGGTTGCGCAAGTTCGAGGAGGCCGGGCCGCCGCCCGTACCCCCGAAGGACCAGGACATCCGGATGCGCCTGACCGGCGGGCGGACCGGCAAGCGCGCGGTGATCGCCGAGCAGCTGGAGCTGGACGGCCTGACGTACCCGTTCGACCTGGAACTCTGGTACGGCGACCGGGTCGCGGTGCTCGGCGCGAACGGCACCGGCAAGTCGCACTTCCTGCGCCTGCTGGCCCGGGGCGGCACCGACCCGGAGCCGGGCAACACCCCGGTCGACGGCGCCGCCGCGCTCGCGCCTGTCGCGCACGGCGGCATGGTCCGGCTCGGCGCGCGCGTGCGACCGGGACACTTCTCGCAGACCCACGACCGGCCCGAGCTGATGGCGAAGACGCTGGTCGAGGTGCTGTGGCGCGGCGACGAGCACCGGGCCGGCATGGACCGGCACGCCGCCATGGCGGCGCTGTCCCGGTACGAGCTGGCCGGTCAGGGCGACCAGCGGTTCGGCACGCTCTCCGGCGGTCAGCAGGCCCGCTTCCTGGTGCTGCTGCTGGAGCTGTCCGGGGCGACGCTGCTGCTGCTCGACGAGCCCACCGACAACCTCGACCTGGCCTCGGCCGAGGCGCTGGAAGCCGGGCTGACCGCGTTCGAGGGAACGGTGGTCGCGGTCACCCACGACAGGTGGTTCACCCGTACCTTCGACCGGTTCGTGCTGTTCCGGGGCGACGGCGACGTGGTGGAGACGCCGGAACCGGTCTGGGACGTGGGCTGAGCCGCTCCCCGGGTGAGCCCCGGGGAGCGGGCATAGAGTGGATCTCGTGAGTGAGATGACCTATCGCCGGCTGGGCGACTCCGGGCTCGTGGTGTCCGTGGTCGGCATCGGCTGCAACAACTTCGGCCGCAAACTCGACATCGACGGCACCCGGGCGGTGGTGGACGCCGCCCTCGACGCCGGGATCAACTTCTTCGACACCGCCGACATCTACGGCGAGCCGCAGGGCGCCTCCGAGGAACTGCTCGGCCAGGCGCTCAAGGGCCGCCGCGAGGATGTGGTGGTGGCCACCAAGTTCGGCATGGACATGCACGGCGCGAACGGGCCCGACCACGACGCCCGGGGCGCCCGCCGCTACATCGCCCGCGCCGTCGAGGCGTCGCTGCGCCGACTCGGCACCGACCACATCGACCTCTACCAGATGCACGAGCCCGACCCGGGCACCCCGATCGACGAGACGCTCGCCGCGCTCGACGACCTGGTGACCGCCGGCAAGGTCCGCTACCTGGGCAACTCCAACTTCGCCGGCTGGCAGATCGCCGACGCCGACTGGACCGCGTCGTCGCAGGGGCGTACCCGCTTCATCTCCGCGCAGAACCACTACTCGCTGCTTGAGCGCGGGGCGGAGAACGAGGTGATCCCGGCGTGCGAGCGGTTCGGCCTCGGCATGCTGCCGTTCTTCCCGCTCGCCAACGGGCTGCTCACCGGCAAGTACAAGCGGGGCGAGGCACCCCCGTCCGGCAGCCGCCTGGCCGGTGGCGGCCGGTACGCCGAGCGGCTGGCCGCCGCGCGCTGGGACGTCATCGAGGCGATCGAGGCGTACGCGGCCGAGCGCGGGATCAGCATGCTCCAGGTGGCCATCGGCGGCCTGGCGGCGCGTCCCGCCGTGACGTCGGTGATCGCCGGAGCGACCACCCCCGACCAGGTGAAGTCCAACGCCCAGGCCGGAACGTGGCAGCCCACCGACGAGGACCTGGACGCCCTGGACGCCATCCTCTGACTGCCCCTGCCCCACCGACGCGCGCAGGGCGTTCGTGCGGTTGCCCGCGCGTTGGGGGTTGCCCGCGCGTCGGGCACCCATGGCGTTCCACCCAGGGGCAGCGCTCCCGACGAGTGGAACGCCATGGGTGTCAAGAGAGCCTGGAGACACCCATGGCGTTCCACTTGCTGCTGATTTTGACGAGGAGTGGAACGACATAGGTGTCTGCGGGCGGGCCTGACGCCCGTGGTGTTTCGGGCGACCCGGCGGGCGGCGAGCCGGAGGGCGCGGCGGGGCGCGGCGGGGTGCGGCGGGCGGTGGATGCGGGCACGGGTCAGTGGTTTGCTGCGGTGGCACGACGTTCTGCCAGGGCCTGGCGCACCAGGGCGACAGTGGCGTCGGGCCGGCGTAGCACGTCGTCGGCGGTGAACCGGAGTACGAGCCACCCGGCCGCGCGCAGCGCGTTCAGGCGCGCCACGTCCCGCCGGAAGTGAGCCCGCTCCCGGTGGTGGTCGCCGTCGTACTCGACCGCGAGGCGGAGTGCCGGCCAGGCCAGGTCCACCCGGGCCACGAAGCGTCCGCCCGCGCGTACCTCGTGCTGGGCGGTGAGCGGGCCGAGACCGGCGTCGAGGAGGAGCAACCGTAGCCGTGTCTCCATCGGGGACTCGCTCAACGGCTCGGCCAGCGCCAGCACCTCGCGCAACAGCGGAGCGCCGGGCCAGCCCGGCCGGTCGGCGGCGTAGGCCCGCAGGACGGGCAGCTTCACTACCCGGCGACGCAGCAGCACGTCGACGGCGACCAACGCCTCGGCGAGTGAGCCCTGTCGGCCCAGGTCGAACGCGGTACGCAGCGGGGTGGTGACCGGCAGACCGCCGACGAGGGTGCGGTCCCGCTCCGGCAGCGGCGACCGGACCAACCGCAACCGTGGGTGCGGTCGCAGTCGAGCAGCAGTCGGCAGCAGTACGGTGACCGGCGCGTCGCGGGTGAGCACGTCCCCGCCGAACAGCCATGCGGCGCTGCGCCCCGCCAGCACGCCACCCGGAGGCAGGCGCAACGCGACCGCCTCGCACCACATCCGGTGGTCGTCGGCGCGGTATCCGTCCCGGTGCACGTACACGTCCGGCGGCAGGCGGATCCACGTCGGCCCGCGCAGCATCGTCCAGGTGAGCAGCCCTTCGGAGACGGCGCGGCCGCCCCGGAACGGCAGGATCGCAAGGTTGCGCGGAACGCGGGCGGGAACGGACATCCGGGCAGCGTGTCGTGAGGGGACGGTCACCCGCTGTCCCGGACCGGGAGGTGAACGGTTTCCTGGGAAAAACCGCACCCGGGCTTCCGTACGGGCGGGAGGCGTCGTACGGTAGGCCGCAAGTGACCCACGGGAGCCCGGTGCGGACCGGGCTGAGAGGGGGGCTGGGAGCCCCCGACCGTCGAACCTGATCCGGGTAATGCCGGCGCAGGGAGGAGCGTTGCCGTGCTGTCCCTGGGACGACTGCATCTCATCACCGACACCCGGCCGGGGCGTGACCCGCTCGCGGTGCTGCGTGCCGCCCTGCCGGTGGCCGGCGCCGAACTCGTCGTGCAGGTGCGCGTCGAGGACGACGCGACCGACCGGGAGGCGTACGAGCTGGCCCGGCTGGTGGTCGACGCCTGCCGGCCGTACGGGGCGCGGTGCCTGGTGAACGATCGGCTGCACGTGGCGCTCGCGGTGGACGCCGCCGGTGGCCACGTCGGCGCGGACGACCTGCCGGTGGCCGCCGCGCGCCGGGTACTCGGCCCGGACGCCGTGCTGGGCGCGACCGCCCGGGAACCGGTGGGCGCCCGCGCCGCTGTGGACGCCGGCGCCGGCTACCTGGGTGTGGGCCCGTGCCACGTCACCACCACCAAGTCCGGCCTGCCGGAACCGATCGGTCCTGAGGGGATACGCGCGGTCGCCGAGGCGGTGACCGTGCCGGTGATCGCGATCGGCGGGGTGACCGCCGCGAGCGTGCCGGAGCTGCGGGCCGCCGGGGCGTACGGGGTGGCCGTGGTGGGGGCGCTGAGCGGCGCAGCCGATCCCGCGCATGCCACCGCCGAGCTGATGCGGGCGCTGACGTGTTAAGAGGGGGCCCTTCCTCTACCGGAGGCGTTAACAGGGGGCCCTTCCTTACCGACGTGGCGGTGGTGGGGGGCGGCCCGGTGGGGTGGGCGATCGCGTGGCGGTGTGCGCAGCGCGGACTGCGCGTGGTGGTGCACGACGACCGGCCCGGGTCGGGCGCGTCGTCGGTGGCCGCCGGGATGCTGTCGCCGGTCGCCGAGGCGTACTTCGGGGAACACGAGCTGACCGGGCTGCTCGTCGAGTCGGCCGCCCGCTGGCCCGGCTTCGCGGCCGAGCTGGCCGAGGCGAGCGGCGTCGACATCGGGTACCGCACCGAGGGCACGCTCGTCGTCGGGCTCACCGCCGACGACCTGGCCGAGGCGGGGCGGCTGTGGTCGTACCAACAGGGGTTGGGACTGCCGATCACGCCGCTGCGTCCCTCGGAGCTGCGCGACCGCGAACCGGCGCTGGCGCCGCGCGTGCGCGGCGGCGCGGTGGCCCCCGGCGACCACCAGGTCGACCCGCGCCGGCTGGTCGCCGCGCTGCGCACGGCCGCGGAACGAGCCGGTGCGGAGCTGCGCCCGGCCCGCGTCGGCGCGCTGTCCGAGGTGGACGCCCGCGTCACAGTGGTCGCGGCCGGCTGCGGCGCGGCGGAGCTGACCGGCCTGCCGGTCCGCCCGGTGAAGGGTCAGGTGTTGCGGCTGCGCGCGCCGGGTGGCGGTCCGCCGGGCTTCCGGCACGTGATCCGGGGGTACGCGGACAGCGAGTCGGTCTACCTGGTGCCCCGGGACAGCGGTGAGGTCGTGGTCGGGGCGACAGTCGAGGAGCGCGCGGACACCGCTGTCACCGCCGGTGGCGTGCTGACGCTGCTGCGCGCCGCGGCGGAGCTGGTGCCGGAACTCGTCGAGTACGAGCTGGCCGAAGCCGTCGCCGGGTTGCGCCCCGGTACGCCGGACAACGCGCCGATCATCGGGCCGCTGCCCGGGCGGCAGGGCGTGCTCGCCGCGACCGGGCACCACCGGCACGGCATCGTGCTCACACCGGTCACCGCCGACCTGGTCACCGAACTGATCGTCACCGGCGAGCCGGATCCCGCGCTCGCCCCCTTCACCCCGGACCGCTTCGGGAAGGAGCGCACGTGGAACTGATCGTCAACGGCACGGGCCGGACGCTGCCCGACGGTGTCACAGTCGCCGAGGTGGTCCGTACCGTCACCGACCGGGAGCGCGGGCTCGCGGTGGCGGTGAACGGCGAGGTGGTGCCGCGCGGCGGCTGGTCGGCGAGCGTGCTGCGCGACGGCGACCGGGTCGAGGTGCTCAGCGCCACCCAGGGCGGGTGAGCGACATGTCCACGTTGGAGATCGGCGGGGTCGAGTTCGGCTCCCGGCTCATCCTCGGCACCGGTGGGGCGGCGAACCTGCACGTGCTGGAGCAGGCGATCCGGGCGTCCGGCACCGAGCTGGTCACGCTGGCGCTGCGCCGGGTGGACACCACGCCCGGCGGGTCGGGCGGCCTGCTCGACCTGGTGGAGCGGTGCGGCGTACGGCTGCTGCCGAACACTGCCGGCTGCCGTACCGCTGTGGAGGCGGTGAAGACGGCGCACCTGGCTCGGGAGGCGTTCGACACCGACTGGGTGAAGCTGGAGGTGATCGGCGACGAACGCACGCTCCTGCCCGACGGGGTGGAGCTGCTGCGCGCCGCCGAGGAGCTGGTGGCGGACGGGTTCACAGTGCTGCCGTACACGTCGGACGATCCGGTGCTGGCGCGGCGCCTGGCGGACGTGGGATGCGCGGCGGTGATGCCGGCCGGGTCGCCGATCGGCTCCGGGCTGGGCATCGGCAACCCGCACCACATCCGGCTGATCCGGCAGGCCGTCGACGTGCCGGTGGTGCTCGACGCGGGCATCGGCACCGCCTCCGACGCGGCGCTCGCCATGGAGCTGGGCTGCGACGCGGTGCTGCTGGCGAGCGCCGTGACCCGGGCCGCCGACCCGGTGGCGATGGCCACCGCGATGCGGTACGCGGTCGAGGCCGGGCGCCTGGCGTACGGCGCGGGTCGCATCACCCGCCGCTTCCACGCCCTGGCGTCCACTCCCGACGACGGACGACCCGACCTGTGACCGCCTCATGCGTTGCGGATCTTGGTACGGATGCGTCCCTGGAGGGGCGGCCGCGTACCAAGATTCCGGGCTGCCCGGGTGGCGTCGTGGTGCTCACCGATCGTCTGGTGGCTCGGGGGGCGCTCGTCGACGTGGTGGCGGGTGCCGTGGGCGGGGGAGTGCGGTGGGTGGTGCTGCGGGAGAAGGACCTGCCGCGCGCCGAGCGCCTCGCGCTCGCCGTCGACCTGCGCGCGATCCTCGCCGAGGCGGGCGGCACGCTCGTCGTCGCCGGGCCGGACCCGCTCGACGGGGACGCGGTGCACCTGCCGGCCGCCGGCCCGTACCCGCCGCCCGCCGTCGGGCTCGTCGGCCGCTCCTGCCACGACATCGCCGAGCTGGCCCGGCTCACCACCGAGCACTACGCCACGCTGTCCCCGGTCTACGAGACAAGAACGAAGCCCGGCTACGGCCCACCCCTGCGCCCCGACGGGCTACGCGAGCTGATCGCGGCAAGCCCGGTCCCGGTGCTGGCACTCGGCGGCATCGAAACCCCGGCCCAGGTCACCGCATGCGTCGAGGCGGGCGCCACCGGAGTAGCAGTGCTGGGCGCGATCATGCGCGCCGACGACCCCACCGAAACCGCCACCACGCTGGGCAGAGCCTTCCAGGAGGCGGCCACCCGCTTGGCGCGCACCCACCCCGCGCGATCCGACGAAGGCCCGCACGAGAAGGGCTGCGGCCGACCGTGACCACGGAGGGATCAAGCCTGACCGCCCGGAGTGGGCACGGTCGGCCGCAGCCCTCAACCGCAACCACCGGAGAAGACACGTGACGCCGAAAACAGTTCTCACCGTGGCAGGGTCCGACTCCGGAGCAGGAGCAGGCATCCAGGCCGACCTCAAGACGTTCGCCGCGCTCGGGGCGTACGGCACGAGCGTGCTCACCGCCGTCACCGCGCAGAGCACGCGGGGCGTGGACGCCGTGCTGCCGCTGCCGCCGCAGACCGTCCGCGACCAGATGGACAGCGTGCTCGGCGACTTCGACGTCCGGGCCGTGAAGACCGGGATGCTCGGCACCCCGGCGGTCGCCGACGCGGTGGCCGAGGCGGCCCGGGCCGGGCGGCTGCCGCACCTGGTCGTCGATCCGGTACTGGTCGCCACCAGTGGGCACCGGCTCGGCGTGGTCGAGGCGGTCGAGCGGCTGCTGCCGTACGCGGAGGTGGCGACGCCGAACTGCGCGGAGGCCGCCGCCCTCACCGGAGGCCCGGTGGGCACGGTCGAGGAGATGGTGGCGGCGGCCGAGGCGCTGGCGGCGCGCGGCCCGGCGTTCGTGGTGGTGACGGGCGGCGACGTGGACGCCGACGGCGAGTCGGTGGACGTGCTGTCCGGCGGCGGGACCACGCGGCTGCTGCGCGCGCCCCGGGTGGACACCCGGCACAACCACGGCACCGGCTGCTCGTTCTCGGCCGCCGTCGCGGTCCGGCTCGCCGCCGGCGACGCGGTGCCGGTCGCGGTGGCGGCCGCCAAGGAGTACGTCACCCGCGCGCTGACCGGCGCGCAGGGCTGGGAGCTGGGCGCGGGACGCGGCCCGCTGGACCACTTCGGCTGGTCCGCATGAGCGACAGGGAGGCTGTCATGCAGGCACGTCGCAAGGTGTACGTGGAAGGGTCGCGGCCGGACATCCGGGTGCCGTTCGCCGAGGTGCCGCTGACCGGGGACAACCCGCCGGTACGGCTCTACGACACCTCCGGCCCCGGCTCGGACCCGGAGGTGGGGCTGCCCGCGCTGCGCGGGCCGTGGATCGCCGAGCGCGGCGACGTCGCCCCGGTCCGCGGCGCCGGCACACCGCTGGCGGGCGTGGACGGGAAGCGGCCGACGCAGCTCGCGTACGCCCGGGCCGGGATCGTCACGCCGGAGATGGAGTTCGTGGCGATCCGGGAGTCGGTGTCGCCGGAGTTCGTGCGGGACGAGATCGCGGCCGGGCGGGCGGTGTTGCCGCTCAACGTCAACCACCCGGAGTGCGAGCCGGCCATCATCGGCAAGGCGTTCCTGGTCAAGGTCAACGCGAACATCGGCACCTCGGCTGTCACCTCGTCGGTGGCCGAGGAGGTGGAGAAGCTGACCTGGGCGACCCGGTGGGGCGCGGACACCGTGATGGACCTGTCCACCGGCAAGCACATCCACTCCACGCGCGAGGCGATCGTGCGGAACGCGCCGGTGCCGATCGGCACGGTGCCGATCTACCAGGCGCTGGAGAAGGTCGGCGGCGACCCGGTGAAGCTGAGCTGGGAGGTGTTCCGCGAGACCGTCGTCGAGCAGGCGGAACAGGGCGTCGACTACATGACTGTGCACGCCGGGGTGCTGCTGCCGTACGTGCCGCTGGCGGTGGACCGGGTGACGGGCATCGTGTCCCGGGGCGGTTCGATCATGGCGGCCTGGTGCCTGGCGCACCACGAGGAGAACTTCCTCTACACGAACTTCGCCGAGCTGTGCGAGATCCTCGCCCGGTACGACGTGACGTTCTCCCTCGGTGACGGTCTGCGGCCCGGCTCCATCGCCGACGCCAACGACGAGGCACAGTTCGCCGAGCTGCGTACGCTCGGGGAGCTGACGAAGATCGCCTGGGAGCACGACGTGCAGGTGATGATCGAGGGCCCCGGGCACGTGCCGATGCACAAGATCAAGGAGAACGTGGACCTCCAGCAGGAGTGGTGCCACGAGGCCCCGTTCTACACGCTCGGGCCGCTGACCACCGACATCGCGCCCGCGTACGACCACATCACCTCGGCGATCGGCGCGGCGATGATCGGCATGTTCGGCACCGCCATGCTCTGCTACGTCACCCCGAAGGAGCACCTCGGGCTGCCGGACCGGGACGACGTGAAGGCGGGCGTGATCGCGTACAAGATCGCGGCGCACGCGGCCGACCTGGCCAAGGGGCACCCCGGCGCGCAGGCGTGGGACGACGCGCTCTCCAAGGCCCGGTTCGAGTTCCGGTGGGAGGACCAGTTCAACCTGGCGCTCGACCCGGAGACCGCGCGGTCGTACCACGACGCGACGCTGCCCGCCGAGCCCGCGAAGACCGCGCACTTCTGCTCGATGTGCGGCCCGAAGTTCTGCTCCATGAAGATCACGCAGGAGTTGAAGGAGTACGCGGCGCGGGGCATGCGCGGAAAGTCGGAGGAGTTCGTCGCCGGCGGATCACGGGTCTACCTGCCACTGGCGTGAGCGGGGCCGGGGCGGGCCCGTCCATGCCCGCCCCGGGGTCGCCTCTCAGTCGCGGTGGTGCCGCCCGGTACGCAGCGAGCGGGCGTCGTCGGTGTTGTCGTCCGAGGCGAGACCGGCGACCCAGTCCACGTATTCGTCGTCGGCCGCGTCGCCGGGCTCGGCCGTACGGTCCGCCGGCTCCGGTTCCTCCTTCGCCCGGTTGCGCCGGAACAGGCCGCGCCGGGCCTTCGGCTTCCCGGCGAGCGCATCGGCGTCGTCGGGTCCGGCGTGCCGCCCGCGCCGCGTACCGGGGTCCGGCTCGCCGGTCCCGGGTGCCGCCTCGGGCAGCGCCGCGCCCGCCGGTACGGCGGTCTCCGGCTCCGGCCGCTGGACCGGGCCGGCCGGGCGGGCGTTCGTGGCGAGCGCGTCCCATCCGCTACTCGCACCCGGCTCGGGCAGGCCCCGGTAGCGGGGGCGCGGCGTCGGCTCGGCCGGGGTGGTCGTCTCGTCGCCGTCCCGGACCGGCGCGTCCGGTCCGGCGGTGGCGCGGTGCGGGCGGGTGGCCGGGGTGATCGGCCAGGCCGGGCGTGCGTCGCCCGCCTGCCCGCCGGCGTCCTCGAACATCGGGAACCGTGGCCGGGGCGACGTGGCCGGCGCCGGGTCGTCGAAGAAGAAGCCGCGGGCGGTGCGCTCTGCGGGCGGTGTGACGCCGCCGGTCGGGGAGCCGGGCCGCGTCGAACTGCTCCCGGGCCCGGCTGGCGTGCCGGCGTCCGCGCCGTCCCGGTTCGCGCCGTCCCCGGCCGGGGACGGGGATCCGGGGTGGACGGTCCGTGCGGTGGCGTTCGCAGCGCCGAAGTCGGCATTCCCGGCGGCATCCGGGGCGGGACCGGTCTGCTTCCCCGTCGCGGTCGGGCGGGCGTCGGCCGGGCCGGACTCGGGCGAGTCCGTGCCGGTGGCGCGCTGCCCGGCCTTCGGGGCGCGGGTGCGCCGGGCCCGGGTGGTGCGGCCCGTCCCGGTGTCGGCGGCCTCGGCGGTGCCGGGGGCCCCGGCCGGTTCGCCGGGGCGCTTGCTGCCCGGGGCGTTTCCGGGGATGACCGGCCCGGGCGTGCCCGCCGTGGCGGGAGCATGCCCGTCGGACGCCATCGGCCCGTCGGGCGTGTCCGCCGCGGCGGGCGTACGCGCGCCGTCGGAGGTGACCGGCCCGGTGGACGTGGCAGGTCCGGCGGGGCCGCTGTCGGTACGCGGGCCGGGAACGTGGCTCTGCTCGCCGGTGTCGCCGGCGGCCGGGGACGCGGCCCCGGCGGTGCGGGATGCGGTGGCGCCGTCGGCCGGTGCGGCCTCGGCAGCGCGGGCGCGGGTCCGGCGCGGCCGGGTCACCCGTGGCGTGGTCGCCGCCGGTTCCGGAGCGGGTTCGGATGCCGTCTCGGCCGTCGCCGCCGCGTCGGCGGTCCCGGCCGTGGCGGTGCGATCCGGCTCGGGTGTGCCGGTGGCGTCCGGACCGCCGACGGCGGCTGCGGACGGGTCCGCCTTCTCCGGCCCGCTCGACGCGGCTCCGGCGGCGAGGACGCTGGGCGTGCCGGCTGCCGGTCCGGTCGCTGCCGGGCCGGTGGAGGTCGGGCCGGTGGAGGTCGGGCCGGTGGCCGTGGTGCCGGTCACCGGCCCGGACAGACCGGCTGCGGACTCGGGCCCGGCAGTGCCCGCCGCCTGGCCCGCCGTCGCCCGGTCGGCAGGCCCGTCGACGGTGCCCGCGCCGGGCGATGCGAGGTCCGTACCCGGGTACGGATCGGGACGGCCGGCGGCGAGGACGTCGATGGCCGAGGTCCGTCGCCCCGGTGGCAGCAGGCCCGGCATGGGCTGGCCGTGGGTCCGGTCGGTGGCGGGCCGGTGGTCCGGCGCCGGTTCGCCGAGGGCACGCCGGTCCGTGTCGGGCCGGTTCGTGACGGCGGGCTGATCGGCGGCGGACCGGCCGGCGGCCGGAAGCTCGGCGCTGCCCGGTGCGACAGTGGCCGGAAGGTCGGCGCTGCCCGGCACGCCCGGTGTCGCGGCCGAACCACCGGCCTCCGGCCAGGTCCAGTGCGCCGGGGCGGCGGCCCCGCTGGTCACCGGAGGCGTGAGCGCGGCGCCCGGCGCCGACGCGGCGGACGACGGCGGCAGCGGCGCGAGAATGTCGGTGGCCTCGACGGCGTCGGGATCGCCGGCGGTGACCGGCCGGGGCAGCATCGTGGTGGCGGTCGAGCCGAGCGCCCCGGCGACGACAGCGATCAGCGCGCCGTAGTAGGGCGCGATCTGGTACCGGTCGGTCGCCGCGCCCGGGCCGGCGGTCAGGTAGGCGAACGCGACGAGCACCGGACCGGCCGCCCCGGCCGCGCCACCGACCAGCGGCGGCCATCCGGCCCGGCGGGTCAGCACGCCGACCGCGCCACCGGCGAGCAGGGCCAGCGTGGGCAGTAGCAGCATGGACAGGCGCTGCGCGGCCGCCGCATCCAGCCAGGACGGTTCGAGGACACCGAGCCGGACGGTGGCCAGCGGACGGTTCGAGACGATCGTGGGCGCGACCGACAGCAGCGCCAGCAGCCAGACGATCCCGGCGGTGATCGCCACACCCCAGCCGAACGGCGGCTTCAGCAGTACGGCGATCGCCGCGCCCGCCCCGACCACCGCGCCGAGGGCGGCGCAGACGCCGGCGGCCCAGACCGGGTCGACGGACCCGGCCAGCTCGGCCGCGCGGGCCGGTTGCATGCACAGCGGGGCGACCACTGTCGCGCCCAGCGCGCTGACGCCGGCGATGGAGAGCAGTTCGGTGGTGCCGCCGGGGAGGTCGTCCCGGCGGGCGAAGCGCTCGGTGAGGACGGCTCCGGCGACCGTGGCGACCACGGCGAACCAGCCCACCCAGACGAGCTGGGCGGGCCACCTGTTCACCGAGGCGTCGACGAACGCGCCGTCGAGGCGGACGACTCCGAAGCCGTACGCGATGCCCAACTGGCCGGCCCCGGCCAGTACGCTCACTCCGAGCGCCGTGAGCAGCAGCCTGCCCCACGTCCGAAAGGCCATGTCCGGCACGTTACGGCCCGGTGCCCCCGATCGCCACCTTGCCGCCGCGCGGCGCGGCGAACCTGTCGGCGTGGCTACTTCAGCTCGACCAGGCGGGCGAGGTAGGTGGTGTCGCCGACGTTCGTCAGCATGTGCACCGCGCCCGGATCCCGGTAGACGACGCCGCCGGTCGGCTCGTCGGCGTCGATGGTGGCACCGTCGATCGTCTGCACCACGTTCTTCGCGCCCTGGATCGCCACCACCAGGTACGGGTGGTCGTGGCGGTGCAGCGGCTGCCGCTCACCCGGCTCCAGCCGGATGTGCCAGACCCGTACCCGGTCGTTCTCGTACACGATCTCCTGGCCCACCGGGCCGAGTTCGAGGTCGGCGGAGAGTTCGGTCATCGCGGTCCGTCCAGTTGGGGGAGCACCTCGGCGGCGATGAGCTCCACGTGGTCGAGGTCGTCGAAGTCGATCAGGCGCAGGTGGACCCGGGTGGTCCCGATCGCGGCGAACTCGCCGATCCGGTCGACGAGCTGGGCGGGGGAGCCGACCACCGGGTCCTCCGGCGGCAGCGCGCTGGTGACGTGCAGCGGGGCGGCCCGGCGCTGCGCCTCGGCGTCGGTGCGTCCGATCGCCACCACGATGCCGGCGGAGAGCGTCAGCGGGGCCCGGCCGGAGGCGTCCCGGCCGGTGCGGTCGCACGCCTCCCGGACCCGGTCGTACGCGGTGGCGGTCTCGGCCACGCTCTTGAACGGCATGTTGAACTCGTCGGCGTAGCGGGCGGCCAGCTCGGGCGTGCGCTTCGGTCCCCGGCCGCCGACGATCACCGGCGGGCCGGGCTGCTGCACCGGCTTGGGCAGCGCCGGAGCGTCCAGCAGCCGGTAGTGCTCGCCGGTGAAGGTGTACGTCTCGTCGGCCGGGGTGCGCCACAGGCCGGTGACGATCTCCAGCTGCTCGGCGAGCCGGTCGAAGCGCTCGGCGACGGGCGGGAACGGGATGCCGTACGCGGTGTGCTCACGCTCGTACCAGCCGGCGCCGATGCCCAGCTCGACCCGTCCGCCGCTCATCCGGTCGACCTGGGCGACCATGACCGCCAGCGGGCCGGGGAGCCGGAACGTGGCGGACGTGACGAGCGTGCCGAGCCGGATCCGGGAGGTCTCCCGGGCCAGCGCGGCGAGCGTCAGCCAGGCGTCGGTGGGGCCGGGCAGCGCCGGTTCGTCCCCCATCGCCCGGTAGTGGTCGGCCCGGAAGAAGCCCTCGAAGCCGGTCTCCTCGACCAGCCGGGCGAACCGGAGCTGGTCGTCGTAGTCCGCTCCGCGGTGGGGTTCGGTGAAGACCGAGACCCGCATGGTCACCGTCCTCCCGCCGCCGCGGCCCGCGGCGGCGTCTCGGCCGACGCGGCCGGCGGCTGCGCCGGTCCGGTCGGCGCGGGTACGCCCGGGACGTCCCGCTCCATCAGCAGTTCGTGCAGTTCGGCGCTGATCCGCGCGACGTCGGCCAGGTGTGCGTGCCGGCCGAGGGTGCGGGGCCGGGGGACGTTCACCTCGACCACCTCGCGGATGCGGCCGGGGCGCGGGCTGAGCACGACGACCCGGTCGGCGAGCAGCACCGCCTCGTCGATCGAGTGGGTGACGAAGACGATGGTGGCCTTCGTCTCCATGTGCACCCGCTGGAGTTCGCCGGAGAGCTCCTCGCGGGTGAGCGCGTCGAGCGCGGAGAACGGCTCGTCCATGAGCATCACCCGGGGTGAGCCGATGAGCGACCGGCAGAGCGAGACGCGCTGCTGCATTCCGCCGGACAGCTCGTGCGGGAGCCGCTTCTCGAAGCCGCCCAGCCCGGCCATCTCCAGCAGTTGGCGGGCGCGGTCGCGGTGCTCGGCCCGGCGCCAGCCGAAGATCTCCACCGGCAGCAGCACGTTGTCCAGCACCGTGCGCCAGGGCAGCAGGGCCGGCCGCTGGAACAGCATGGCCACGTCCCGGCGGGGCTTCGTGATCGGCGTACCGGCCACCGTGATCTCGCCGCCGCTGACCGGGAGCAGGCCGGCGATCATGCGCAGAAGCGTGGACTTGCCGCAGCCGGACCGGCCGAGAACGGCGACGAACTCGCCTTCGGCGACGTCGAGGTCGATGCCGCGCAGCGCCTCCACCTGGCCGGAACGGCCGTCGAAGGTGCGGGACACCCCGGACAGTCGGATCATCTCCCGCCGGCTCCCTTCCACGTCGTCCCCAATGCGAGCCGGGCTAGCGTAGCGGACGGTGCTTATAGCACTGTCTGGGGTGGACGTCAGTCCACTTTCCGTCACGCAACTTCGTTTCCGTTCCGCAACCGGGACGGAGGGGGCACACCATCCGCCTTCTCGTACGCTGTTGCGCGCGAAGAGTCCCCTCACGACGGTCCAGTCGGCCCAACCCCTCCTGCCGACCCCGTCGGACCCACAACCCGACCGGCGAAGAAGCCCTGGTCGGAAAGGACATGGTGCACTGATGAGAAGGCTGACCCGTACGGTCGCCGCCGCGGCTCTGGCGACCGCCCTCGCCCTCGTGGGCGGCTGCAGCAGCGACTCGGACAAGTCCGAGAGCGGCGGCGGCAACGGCGCGGCGCTGGAAAAGGTGACGTACCTCACCTCATTCGGCAACTTCGGCCGTGACTCCTACGCCTGGGTGGCGAAGGACAAGGGCTTCTTCAAGGAGGCCGGCTTCGACGTCGACATCAAGCCCGGCCAGGGCACTGGCTCCGTCATCCAGACCATCACCGGCGGCCAGGCCCAGTTCGGCCCGATCGACCTGACCGGTGGCATCCTCCAGCTCGGCAACGGCCAGGCGAAGGACTTCGTGGCGGTGGCCGCGATCCAGCAGCGCACCATGGCCGCGATCGTCACGGTCGAGGGCAAGAACATCGCCACCCCGAAGGACCTCGAGGGCAAGAAGCTCGCCGACACCCCCAGCTCCGTCGTGCGTAACCTCTTCCCCACGTACGCACGGCTCGCCGGAATCGACGGCAGCAAGGTGACCTGGGTCAACGGTGAGGCGCAGAGCCTGATGCCCATGCTGGGCTCCGGCTCGGTGGACGGCATCGGCCAGTTCGTCGTCGGCCAGCCGACGGTGGAGACGGTGACCAAGAAGAAGCCGGTCGTCCTGCCGTACAGCAACGTGATGCAGGACCTCTACGGCAACGCGCTGATCACCTCCACGAAGCTCGCCAAGGAGAAGCCGGAGATGGTGAAGAAGTTCACCGCCGCGCTGCTCAAGGGCCTGGAGTACTCGCTGGCCCACCCGGACGAGGCCGCCGAGATCCTGAAGAAGAACGTGCCGGCCGCCGTCCCGGCCGCAGCCTCCGCCGAGCTTCAGCTGATGGCCGCGTACGTCCGGTCGAGCAACTCCGGCACCGCAATCGGCACGCTGGACAGCGGCCGGGTGGCCAAGAGCATCGCGCTGCTGAAGGGCGCGGGCGCGCTCAAGCAGGACCTCACCCCGGACCAGATCATCGACTTCAACCTCGCGCCGAAGGCCTGACCGGTCCGCTCGGGCCAACGGGGGTGCGACCCGCCGGACACCCGGTGGGGCGCACCCCCTTCCCGTGCCGGTCGCACCGACCGGCGCAGAGAGGAGGACACGTTGACACAGTTGACCGAGGCCCGGCCGGAGGCGCCGCAACCGCGCCCGGTGGTCCGGCGCGGGTTCGCCGTACGTCCGGCCGCGGTCGGGCTGCCGGCGCTCGGCCTGCTGATCACGGTGGCCGCCTGGTGGCTGGTCACCTCGGGGCTGAACCTGGTGCACCCGGCCGCGCTGCCGCCGCCGCAGGCGGTGGGGAAGTCCCTCGCGAACACCACCGGCGTGCTGCTGCCCGCGTTGGGCATCACCACCTGGACTACCCTGTTCGGCTTCCTGCTCTCGTCGGCCGCCGGGGTGCTGATCGGGATGGCGCTGGCCGCGTCCCGCCGGGTGGAGCGGATGTTCGCGCCGCTGCTGGTGGCCGTGAACGCGGTCCCGAAGATCGCGTTCGGGCCGCTGCTGGTGGTGGCCGTCGGCTGGGGTCAGAAACCCATCCTGACCATGGTGTTCCTGCTCTGCTTCTTCCCGATCGTGCTCTCCACCGCCACCGGCCTGACCACCACTCCGGCGGACCTGGCGGAGCTGGGCCGGTCGCTGAACGCCTCGTGGTGGCAGTCGTTCCGCAAGGTGCGCTTCCCGTCCGCGTTGCCGCAGATCTTCGTCGGGCTCAAGGTGGCCATGCCGCTGGCCGCGATCGGCGCGGTGATCGGTGAGTTCTATTCGGATCGTCCCGGCCTGGGCTACCAGATCCTGCAGTACAACGGCGTCGGCGACACCGCCACCGCCTGGGCCGCGATCGTGCTGGTGGCCCTGATGAGCATCGTGCTCTACGCCGCTCTGAGTTTCATCGAGCGCCTGGCCCTGCCCTGGGTCCGGGCCACCACCTCAGCCCGCTGACCACTGACCCGAAGACCCGTCGTCGACCGAGAACCCAGAGGGAAACCTCAACCCACGGATTGCGGCCGACCACGAAAGGTGTCGCCCCGGCGCAACCGGCGGAGGGGATCAAGCCTGACCGCCCGGAGCCGGTTGTGCCGGGGGCGACACCCCCACAGCGACTAACCCGCGAGCCGCCAACGACCACCACGAGCCACGAGCGTCGTCAACGCCTGCGGCATCAACCCGGAGTGGTTGTCCGGCGTCATCCGGATCGGCCCGGACAGCCCGTCCAGCTGCGAGGTCTCCAGCACGTCGCGCAGCGCGTCCCGGTCGATCTTGCCCGGTTCGCCACCGGCGCGCTGCTCGGCGTCGACGATCAGCTGGACCGCGTCCGCGGCGAACGAGGAGAAGCCGTTGTAGCCGCCGAACCGGGCGGTGTAGTCCTGGAACCACTGCCGGCGTGCGGCCTTGGCCGGGGTGGTGGCGATCACATCGTCGATCACCATGGTCTGGGTGAAGATCAGCGTGGCCTCTTCGGTGGAGCGGGCCGACGGGCCCAGGAAGAGGTCGCCGGCGGCCGCGGCGTCGAAGAACAGCGACCCGCGGAACTTGCTCTGCCGGGCCGTGGTGGCGGCCAGCGTCGCCTGCTCCGGCGTGGTCCAGAGGATCAGGGCCTGCGGCTTGGCGGCGATCAGATCGTTGACCTGCGTGCCGACCTCGGTGTCGGTGAGCCGCACCGATTCGTTGCCCACCAGCCGCACCGTGGTCTTTTCCAGCTCCCGCTGCAGCGCGGTGAGCCCTTCCTGGCCGTAACCGTCGGCGCTGTGCAGCAGCGCGACCTTGCGGATGTTGCGCCGCTCCAGTTCGGTGGCGAGCGCGGCGGCGCTGTCGGCGGCGTTCGGGGCGAGCTTGAAGACATATCGTCGTTGGTCCACCGGTTCGGTGACCGCGCTCGACGAAGCCAGTGCGATCGTCGGAATGCGCTTCTCACCGATGGTGCGGGCCGCGCCGACGGCGCATTCGTTGCAGCCGCCCATGATGACGGCGCTGACCCGTGAGTCGCCGCTGAAATCATTGATGTTCCGCAAGGATTCCGCAGCGTCGGAGCGGTTGTCCTTGATCCTCAGGTCGATCCTCCGGCCACCCAGCGCGCCGGACGAGTTCACCTGCTCGACCTTCAGTTCCAGTGCCCGCTGGTACACCTTGCCGACCGGCGCCGACGCGCCGGAGAGTTCCAGGTCGGCGGCGATGACGATGGGGCTGGTGTCCTGCGGTTCCCCGCCGATCCCGCAGCCGGTGAGCGTGGTGGCCAGCACGGCCGATGCGAGCGCCGCGAAGCTCGCGGAGCGGATGGGGCTCAACTCAGTCCTCCAGGTGCGGCGCGGGCCGACGCCCGATCACCGCCGCTAGTCCGTCCTCAGTGGAGGAACGGGATTGGTGTGCCGTACGGTGTGCGCGAAGCCTGCAAAACCTTGCCAATGCCGGGGCCTGTGGTCAAGCCGGGATCTCGAGTGCTGTTTCGGGACAGCCATCCCACATGCTGGGGACACGGAACATTAACTGACAATTACTGCACAGAAGCGCGTGACCACTCTGGAGTGACATCCCCTGATCAGGGGGTTGGAGAAAAGAAGGTATTAGGTGATCGGATCACGGGTTGCGCCGACCCCGACCGTTTCCTGCCTCCCTGCGGCTTCCCAAACACGATCTCGTCTGATGAAATCGCGGCCGTGCCGCGCGCGGCGCTCGCCGCTGCACCAGGCACGGGTCAGCGGGTCGCGCGTGGAAGAAACGACGGAGGCGATGTCGTGAGCACCGGACCTACGACCCTGCCCGGGAGCCCCAACGCCGATCAGCGGAACCGGCGACGGCGCCTGCCGAGGCTGCGCGACGCGCGTATCCGCTCGAAACTCGCCCTCATCCTGGTCGTTCCGGTAGCGGCTGTCATCGCACTGGCAACTATCCGACTCGTCTCGGTGGGCCAGGGCGCGTTCGAGGCGGACCGGGTCCGGTCGCTGACGGCCGTGTCGGTCGACATCTCGGCGCTCACCCAGGACCTCCACAAGGAGCGGATGGCGGCGGCGGTCTTCCTGGCCCAGCCGGACCAGAAGCCGGACGCGTACAACCTGCGGGTGCGCCAGACCGACGAGCGCATCGCGGCGTACCAGGAGGAGCGGCGCCGGCTCGGTGACGTGCCGGGCTCGGTCAGCAACCAGCTCAAGGTCATCGACGCCCACCTGTCCACGTTGAACGGCGTGCGCCAGGAGGTGCTGGACCGGTCGCAGATGCCGGTGGCCGAGGCCAGCCTGCGCTACGGCATCGTCCTGAACGACCTGGTCGCGTACAGCGACGCCCTGGCCCAGCAGCCGGGCGCGGAGAGCCTGGCCGACGCCCGCCGCGCGGTGGCCGCGTTCGCCCACGCCAAGGCCGCGGTGGCCGAGGAACAGGCGGTCGCCTTCACCGCGCTCGGCGCCGGCCGGATCGACGAGGAGCAGTTCTCCTCCTTCGTGGCCACCCTGACCAGTCAGCAGGAGGCGCTGCTCACCTTCTCCCGGTCCGCGACGCCGGCCCAGCGGGCCCTGGTGGACCGCACCGTCTCCGGTGACGCCGTCCAGCTCGCCGACCGGGTCGCCGCCGACCTGTCCCGCTCGGTCGGGCGCCCTGGGCTCGTCACCCGGCAGGAGGCGGCCGACGCGATCGGCGCGGTCGACGAGCTGATGCGGTGGGCGGAGATCCAACTCCTGGACGACCTGCTCGCCGACGCCGACGAGCTACGCGCCGACGTGATCCGGCAGGCGGTCGTGGAGGGCCTGCTGGTGCTGATCACGCTGGCCATCGCGGTGACGCTCGCCGTGGTGCTCGCCCGGTCGCTGAACGACTCGCTGCGCCGGCTGCGTGAGGGCGCGCTCGCGGTGGCGAACCACGACCTGCCGGACGCGGTGAGCCGGCTGCAGAACATCAACGCCATCGGCGACGGCGGCGTGGACGAGATCGTCCAGCAGGTCCGAGACCCGATCAAGCTGACCAACCGCGACGAGGTCGGCCAGGTGGCCGTCGCCTTCAACGTGGTCCACCGGGAGGCGGTACGGGTGGCGGCCGAGCAGGCCGCGCTGCGGACGAGCGTCTCGGCGATGTTCCTCAACCTGGCCCGCCGCTCGCAGAGCCTGGTCGACCGCATGATCGGCGAGCTGGACGCGATCGAGCGGTCCGAGGAGGACCCGAAGCGTCTGGCGCAGCTGTTCGAGCTGGACCACCTGGCCACCCGGATGCGCCGCAACGACGAGAACCTGCTGGTGCTCGCCGGCGCCGACTCGGCGGTGCCGCGTCGCGACGACGCGCTCCTGGTCGACGTGCTGCGCGCCGCGCAGTCCGAGGTGGAGCTCTACAACCGCGTCGAGTTCGGCACCGTCGACACCGACATCTCGGTGGCCGCCCACGCCGTCAACGACGTCGTCCGGCTGGTCGCGGAACTGCTCGACAACGCCACCCGCTTCTCGCCGCCGAACACCTCGGTGGTGGCCGACGGCCGCCGGATCCGCGACTACGTGCTGATCCAGATCGAGGACCGGGGCCTCGGCCTCAGCGACGAGCAGCTCGACTCGCTCAACCGGCGCCTGGCCGCACCGCCGACCGTCGACGTGGCCGCGTTCCGGCTGATGGGTCTGGCCGTGGTGAGCCGCCTCGCCTCCCGGTACGGCATCCGGGTCGAGCTGCGCCGCAACGTCGAGGGCGGCACTGTCGCCCAGGTCACACTGCCGAACTCGACTGTGGTGCTGCCGGCCAACCGGGGTCAGGCCCCGCTGACCCGGCCGCGCCAGCCGTTGGCCGTCGAGCAGTCGCCGCTGAGCCAGGTCGGCGTCGCCGACGCGCTT